>JAJDHT010000155.1 GCA_030266325.1 Ruminococcaceae bacterium OttesenSCG-928-I18 | reverse complement strand
CCCTGTGGGGGTGGCGTAGTAAACTATCATGAATGACGAGGTGAAGGCGATGGAACCAGGTCACATCTGCCAAAAACAAAAAGAACTGGGCCAGCTTCAAAGCGATGTAAAAACTATCTTTAAGCGCATAGATGAACAGATGACTATCACTAAGGCGGTCTATGAATTGGCTGCCGAGGTGAAAGTGATGAATGAACGGATGGAGACCATGGCAAAAGCGCAGCAGGAAATGCGCGACGATTTGGATGAGTTAAAATCGGTGCCAAAAGGAAGATGGAATAGCGTAGTGACAACTATAATCACTGCGGCCGTTGCTGGGCTTGTGGCTTATGTTCTTCTTCGACTTGGCCTATCAGCATAGAAAGGGTAATAAAATGGAACAGTTCACTGAATTCGTAAAACCGGAGCTGCTGGTATTGGTTCCGGTTCTGATGTTTGTAGGACTTGGCTTCAAAAAGTGGGGCAAGTTCAAGGACAATCATATACCGCTCGCCCTGGGCGGCTGTGGCGTCCTTCTGAGCGCGCTGTACATCGTGGGAACCACAGACACCTTCTACTGGCAAGACACGCTCATGGCCCTCTTCACCGCCTTTACGCAAGGCATACTTTGCGCGGGTCTTTCGGTATATGTCAACCAGATTTGGAAACAAGAAACTAAATAGTAAAACCCCCGTCCTTCCAATCGGAGGGGCGGGGGATTGTTATTTTTAGGGCGGCTTGTTGCAACCTTGAACGCGGCCTTTGGGCAACTCAGGTACTAGTTTTTTTGTTTTTATACTTGTTCACTTGTATTCTGGGTGCTATAATTAGCGTGTTCGGAAGGTTTTTGCGGATAGGGAGGGGTTTTATGTCAGCGAGTAAAAGGAAATTTCGGTTACTATCTGCCGTCATGCTGCTTGTGGTCATAGCTATCTTTTGGTTTCTGCCCACCACAGTACAGGCAGAAACCGTCACGCAATACGGCATTGCCGTAGAGACGACAACGGACAAAACGGACTATGCCACGGGCGACACGATCAACGCCAAGGTGCGCATCACCAACACAAACCAGACCGCCGTGGAAGACGTGACCCTTGAGCTGACCCTGCCTGAAGGTTTTGTGCTTCAATCTGGGGGCCCCTCCCTCTCCACCGGGGCCCTCGCCTCGGGAGAGACGAAAGAATTTTCTTTAGCGGCTACTGTGTCGTTAGGAACAAGCACATCAGCAAGCACACAGACAAGCCAGGCGGCACCGGCCACAGCGGGGCATCAGTCGCCCCAAACAGGGGACGGCTCACCTCTGCTCTTGCTGAGCCTGTTGGGCCTCGCGGCGGTGGTACTGCTGGTGTTGGTGATCCGGTACCGTAAAAAGATTAAAGGGCTGTTCGCTCTCTTCCTCTGCCTGCCCTTGCTAGGTTCCGCGCTGGCCTTCGCGCCGGTGCAGGTACAGGCACAGGCGCAGGAATCCACCCCCACGTTTGACCAGGCGATACAGGATTTTTTCGCGGGAAATCCCACGAACACTGGGCTGAGCGTAATAAAGACGAGCGAGAATTCCATCAAATTCATCGCTAAGAGCCATGGCGAAATCTACGCGAATTTAGAGACGAAATTTTTCGCAGGGGCTTTATTTTCAGGATCCATGTGGGTAACGAGCGGGAAATTCACCCTAGAAGTATCCCCATCCCCCCTGACAGTTCAGAGAGGCCAGGCTGCGAGTGTGACGTACTACTATACGAGTGAAAATTTTACGTTGACCAATAAAGTCAACTTCCAAGATTTGACTTTTAATTACCCAATCCCGGGTCCTGTGAGCATAAGCCAAGGGTCCTCCCCAAAAGAGGTGCTCGTAACGGGGCTCGAAGTAACCCCAGTGGACTCTCCCGTCATGGTTGGGGCCACCTTTACGTATCATTATCAGCAGGAGCTAACGGTTTACTTTCCCGTCTACGTGACTGAGTCTGAGCCTCTGGGGGGCCTTGCCTTCGCTGAGTCGGAATATATCGGTTACGTGGGGGAACCGTTTCAGATTGTCCCCACTGCCACAGGCCCTGCAGTGGGGCAGCAAATCTCCTTTACCACCAACAATCCAGATCTGCTCCAAGTGGAGCAAGATGGGACTGTGACGGGAACCGGTGTAGGCCAGGTTACGCTTACCGCTACCACAACAGGGACAGACAACGAAACGTATACCGCTGACGCCACAGTAAACATTATAGAACTCGGCGGAATAGTGTTTAATTCTCAATCTTATTTCGTCAATAGATCAAGCTACCTGGATTTATCTACTGCACTCACAATCACCGGTTCATTCGTAGGGCAACCCATAGTTTGGTCATCGGATAACGAAAATGTAGTGACTGTGAGTCAAACTGGACTGGTGACATCCGTGGGAGCCACAAATGATTTCGCCAATATTACCGCTTCGGTGACAAATGCCTACGGGGTAACGAGAACGGCCACGTGCAAGATGACGATATCGGGAACGTAGGCTGATACCAGTTATAACAACCCTCCGCCTCTCAGTGATGGAACACACATCACTGAGAGGCGGGGGGTTCTTTGTTTACATCCAAGAGTCACCTACGTCTCTTCATAAACACCAATATACCTGTGGTGGCGCCCAGGGACGCGAAAATGGACACCAATATACCCAGAGGGCTGTTATCACCTGTTTGGGGCGGGCTGCCTTGGGCAGCCACCTCTGTGGGCGTGGGCACGCTGCTGGACGCGCTTGTGGTGGTATTGCTGTTGACAGGCGTTGATGAGCTGCTTGTGGGGGTGCTGGAAGAACTGCTGGACGAACTGCTGGTGGGTGTGTAGCCGCCTACAGTGACCTCGACTTCCATCATTTCCGGGCAAACCATAACACCGTTC
>JAJDHT010000154.1 GCA_030266325.1 Ruminococcaceae bacterium OttesenSCG-928-I18 | reverse complement strand
ATATGTGCTGCGGCTGGAGGCGCATGTTGATGTCGAGGCATACGGGCGCGGCGTGGCCGACGAGGAAAACGGTGCCTTTACCAAGTTTGGCTATCTTGCAGAGCGTGGTGATTTTCAGGAAACCTACCGGGGGCCGAACGATATCCCGATGGAGCACCGTATCTTTTCCGCACCACCGCCGCCCATGATAGCGATGGGCATGGATCTGCCCGCGTTCCTTGCCGGGCTGCATGCTGCCGCTGGGGACTATAGCCGCGACACCGAACACAGCCTGAACACGCTGGCGAGGCTTCGTAGCGCCGAATACCTGCTCCTGATGGACGGCTCCGGCGCTTTGCTGACAGAAACCATGCACACCTACCGCCGCGGCACGACGGCGTTTGATGTGTGGATGAACGCGACGGAAAAGCCCGAAGCCCAGGCATTTTCCATCCATCTGACCGAAGTGCATGGAGAGATCACCGGCAATATCGCCCAGGTGGACATCACCGCGCGGCAGCTCGACCTTTTGCATCACAGCATCCAATACACGCGCGTGGACGCCGTTTCCAAGTCCGGCGAGGAGCATTCCTACGCTCCGAGGGAATGGGAAGCGATGAGCGCCATTGACCGGGATAAGATAGAAAACTGGACACGGCATTTCGACGCCGACGACCTGAGTTCTGTCTTGGCCCACCTGGACGACCTTCGCGGGCGCGCGGAAGCGGATTGCCGGCAGGTAAACCCCTCGGACTTCCTTGCCGGCGTGAATGCCGCGTATATGGCGCAGGCGCAGTGCCCCCAGCCGAATATGCTGCGGGTTTCGCAGGCGGCGGCAAAGGAAATGCTGGCGCGGGGCGATTGCGAGGTGTACCGCCTGCTGCCGGAGGGCGCGGAGAAACTGTCGCCTACCGATACGGTGAAAAGTGGGCTTTGGTTTTCTGAAAACCGCGAGTTTGCCATCCATCATGAAGTTGGCGGCGGGTTTCAGAAATGGGCGGAACGATGTGCCGCGGATGTCATAAACCGTTCGCAGGAACGCAATGAGCAAAAAAAGGCCCAAGAGCCGGAATTGTGAGG
Source organism: Ruminococcaceae bacterium OttesenSCG-928-I18 (assembly GCA_030266325.1). GTDB lineage: Bacteria > Bacillota > Clostridia > Oscillospirales > Ruminococcaceae > JAAYCI01. Next base: position 1,849 of record JAJDHT010000154.1, on the reverse strand, counting down.
TGGCCGTATGGCAATAAACGATCGCATCATGGATGGATACCGTATCATCCAGTCCGTTGAAATCTATGGCATGGAGATTGCCGTTGCTGAAAACCCGGATGCAGAGCAGCCCTATTTGATGGCGCGGCGCTCTGTGAACGAAGCCTTTGGTGCCGAAAAGCACCTGATCCCTGTATACAGCAGCGATTACCTGCAAGTGATGCAGGCGTTTGTCCAGTGCCAATCCCAATACCTGGACAACCTGGAGCTCGCCAGGGTCTATCGTGGTTCAGCTGCACTGGATGCTCCTTTGAGCGCCGGGGATTGTTTGCCAGATGGCATGGATATGGATTTGGAGGACAAGGTGGTCGCGCTAAAGGCCAGCATCCTTCGGCCGGAATACCGTGCCTGTTCCCACCAGCTTATGTTGGCTACGGGCGGGTTTGGCTGTTCGCCCAGCGCACGCGGCAGAACGGTGTTCGCCACCAACCTCTATTCAGGCGAACATGAACGGTGGAACCGGGGCGATATCCTCGGCGTTGTTGCGGAGGATACGCTGCCCGGCTGGGCGCACGAAAAGCTGGCACGGCTGCGGGAGCCGCGGCAGAAGGAGTCCGTCATTGCGCAAATACGCGAAGCCAAGAATAACCCTGCACCCTCGCAGAAAGATGCGGCGCGGGCCCAAAAAAGCCACGAGCCGGAGATTTAGCAACAGATTGCAGCAGACACAACCCGCGGGCCGGAGCATTGCGCTCCGGCTCGCTTTTTTTGTTTACGGAGGAAATAGAGACTATGAAAATCGACCACAACTTCAAGGGCGCCACCATCATCCACGGAGACACCCTTCAGGTTCTGAAAACCTTCCCCACGGGGGTGTTCGGCGGTATCCTCACCGACCCGCCCTACGCATCGGGCGCCGCCGACCAGAGCGGACGCCAGAAATCTACGGCAGCGAAGTATTCGAGCGCGAAAACCGATAACCTGCTGCCAGATTTTGAGGGTGACAGTAAGGACCAGCGTTCGTGGACGCACTGGGCAGCGGAATGGCTGGCCGAAGCGCGGCGCTGTTCCAGGGAGGGCGCGCCCATCTGCGTGTTCATTGACTGGCGCCAGCTCCCATCCCTTACCGACGCGCTCCAGTGGGCGGGTTGGATTTGGCGCGGGACGCTGGTGTGGGACAAAACCAACAGCCGTCCCCAGCGTGGCCGCTTCCGACAGCAGGCGGAGTTTGTGGTGTGGGGCAGCAACGGCCACATGCCCGTGGACCGCAACGCCCCTGTTCTGTCCGGTGTGTTTCGCCAGTCCATGCCCGCGCTTGCCAAGCGTATCCACCAGACCGAAAAGCCGCTGGAGGTGATGCGGGACATGGTGAAAATTGTGGAGCCGGGCGGCATCGTCCTCGACCCCTTTGCCGGGGCGGGCACCACGGTGCTGGCGGCCAAGCTGGAGGGCTACCCCGCCGTGGGCATCGAGCTCTCGCCCCACTATGCCGCCGCCGCGCAAAAACGGGTGGACGCCGATGCGGCAGACGGTTTGCCGAATGCCGCGTGACCGTACCAACATTTTCAGGCGAAGGAGGTGGTGTAAATGATTCAGGAGGATGTTGAACACAAAAGCGCGGTATTGATTATCAAAGGCGGGAAAATCACCGGGCGGCTGCTGGCGAAGGCGATGGCCGCCACGCTGCGCCAGATCAGGAAATCCCGCGACGCGCCCGGCCGGCAGTCGTTCAAGCAGCTTTCGAAGGGAGGGGCACTACAAAATATCGAGATTGCGGACAGCAACATCAAGGCGTTTGAACCGGTTGCCCGCAAATATGGTATCCGCTACAAGCTGGTGAAGGACGTATCCGAAACGCCCCCAAAATGGA
>JAJDHT010000153.1 GCA_030266325.1 Ruminococcaceae bacterium OttesenSCG-928-I18 | reverse complement strand
TAACGTAGTAACGAGAGGTTTTCACTGGTCCGAGTGGCGAGACTTGAACTCACGGCCCCTTGACCCCCAGTCAAGTGCGCTACCAGCTGCGCTACACCCGGATATCGGTTGTCGCTTCACCAGCGACAATACATAGTATATAAAAACGTGTGGGGTTTGTCAAACCGAAATTCCATGCCAAAAGCATCGTGCCAGAAAAGCAAATCACTCGGTTGCGCCCGGTTCCTTTTCTCACCTCACCTGCAACTCCAGCAGCAGCCATTGGCCGTCCCGCTCGGTGAAGGACATATGATAACTTGTGGGGAAGGTATGCACCACGCCCTGCTGGTAGATCAGATAGTCGAAATGGATATCGCCCGAAAAGCAGGTTTCACTGCAGGAGACCATATTGTCCATCCGGATATTTTCGAAACCGAAGCCCTCGTGTTCCAGGTACCAGTCGTGGTTGAAACCGGCCATGCGAAAGGCGAGGTCCGTATCGGGGTAGAGATGGCTTTGCAGCTCTTGCAGGGAGTTGTCGTCGGTGACAAAACTCGCATAGCTTTGGGCGGCGGCCTGCATGTATCCGCCATATTCCTCCTTTTGCTCTCCCGTAAGGGGAACCCTCACTTCCACGGTGTGAAGTGTTTCGTCTATCTCCACCACACAGTCCGCGCCGTCTGGCCCCGTGGCGGAAAAAGCAGGCTCGTGCAGTGTGGGCTCGAGGGCATATTCCAGCAAAACCGGCGCCTCGGACGTTTCCGGAAATGCCGCAAAATCATCGAGGGGATGCCGTTTCACCCCTTCCCCTTCGGCGTCCAGCGGCACGTTGTTCACGGTGACTTGTGCATGCCCGGGCGCGGTGACCGTGTAGGCCTCCTTGTATTCGGGCAGGGCGCTCACCCGCCACCCGTGCGCTGCGTCCGGGTCTTCATACAAAAGCATCTGCCCGATTTCCCGCTCGCCGTCGAAGACGGCATACCTTTGTGTCTGTGCATCTCCCGGCGCGCTGTCTTTGCCCGAAGAAGAGAGGGTTTCGGGCGCGGAAAACCTGCGGTAGGTGAACCCGCCCGGGGAGGGGCCGAAAGTGGATTCCAGGTAGGCAAAATAGTCGTCCCAGGTGTTCCAGTCGCTCGGGGTGAAGTCGGCGTCCTGTTTGATTGCATCGTAATCTCTGCTGTCCAAAAGGGAAAAATAGTGGTCAAGGGCGGCGCGGGGGGTGTGCGCCTCGTAGTTTGTCAGCACGCGCCACAAGAGGGCCAGGGTGATGGCGACAAAAATGCACAGCAGAACAAAAAGCGCGAGCATCGCCCGGCGATACCCCCGCCCCTCTTTTCTTTTGACACCCTGCCGCAAAATAGAGATACGTATCCTCTCCCTGTTTTCTACACAACCAGCCAGGCGGCCGGCTGGGTGCGCGAACCGTTCAAGGACGCGCAGACGTTGATGACCTCGCCCTCATACACCATCATGCTGGAGGAACCACCGTCAAGGTTTGCCGCGTTGACCGCGCCAAAATGCAGCATTTCCTGTAGACAGTCCTGCAGGGTGGCCCCCACACTGTGGGGCTGCCTGCCGTCAATCACCAAGAGCAGCACGGTGCCGTCCGCCCTTTGGCCGATGACGGTGCGCGGGTTCAGCCCGCCGCCCGTGCCGCTCACCTCGGCCGGCTTTCCGTTGACAATCAGCGTGGGCTCGAAATGTACGGCGTCACGCACCCCCATTTCCAGCGCCTGCCTTCCACTCATCATGCCGACCACCAGACGGTTGTCTTCGTCAAACCCAATGAGGTTACATTCCGTGTCGGCGTGGCCGCTGGTGATCTGCCCCTCGTGAATGACAAGCCCAAGGGGCATGCCCCCTTTGCCCACGCCCCCTTCATCGGCAAACCCTCCCGCGTTGATTCCGGCCACCGCGCCCGCGTCCGCAACAAACTCCTCTATTCTCTTGCCCCGAACCTCGTTGCCAAAGGTGGGCAGCGTGGCAAGCTGCATTCGGGAGGGGTCGTGCACAATCATCATTTTCCCCTTGTACGTGGAGCCCAGCACTTCCACGATCTCGATTTCATCCGAGGCGGTCTGCTCTGCGAAGGGGAAGGGCCGGGTGGTGTCCGTCACCTCGTCGGGGACCAAAATGGCATTTCTTTCGAGGATTTCTTCCACCTCGTCCCGGGTGAAATAGATACGGGAGAGGAACTTGACGGCGCTGGTCTCGTTCACCGAGACCACAAACAACTCTTTGGCCGTGGGGAAGGGGCCGGTGCACACGATCGTGACGGCGCCGAACAGCAGGACAAGCACCATGCCGAGCACAAGGCCCACCGCGCCCAGGGTCCGCAAAACATACAGGCCCGCCCGGCGATGCCCGCGTTTTCGTCTGACGCTCTTTTGCCTTTGCCGCGCCAGGGTCTCTTGCCTGGAGGGCGTTTTCCCGGAGGCCTTTTTTTCGGCGGTTTCCCCGCGGTTTTGGGGATGCGCGGGGTGCGCTTTGCTTTCCCGCCCGTGGGGTGCGTTCTGGCGTTTTTTAAAGCGGGAAGCGCCCTTTGCCGCCTCTTTTTGTCCTGCGTCGGGGACCACAAGTTCCAGCTTGCTATTGACCCGCAGATGAATGACGGTGGCCTTGTCCGGCCGCTCGAAGGGGAGCCGGCGGAGCCCCTTCTTTTCGCCCATCGTGTCCGCGTTCGCTTCGGCGTTTTGCGGCGCTTGCGGTTTTGTGCCCTCGCCCGCAGCAGGCCCTTTCGGATCCTGCGTTTTCCGGGCGACGGCAAGTGCACCGGCAGAGGGGCCGCCGGGTTTTGCGGTGCTTTGATTCCCCACGAGTGGGGTCTCATACCCCGCTCCCCGGGGCGGAGTTGCCGGTCCGTGGCGCCGCTGCCCCGCAACTTGCTGCGGGCAGCGCGCTTCCTTTTCGTTCTGCTTCATGTTAGACACGCCTTTGGCAGGAAGAAATTGTTTTC
>JAJDHT010000157.1 GCA_030266325.1 Ruminococcaceae bacterium OttesenSCG-928-I18 | reverse complement strand
CCACACGCAGTCGCGGTTGCCCTCACCAGCCCCCGCTTCAAACTGCCGGGCGGCCTGCTCTTCGTCCCGCCGTTTGCCATACAGGCAGATTTTTCCCGCGAAATAGCGCGCGATAGCCGTCTGCTCCGCCATGTGCAAAAACCCTTCCAGCGCCCCGGGCTCGTGGCGGGTGCCGATGTCCTGTTCACAGTCCCACAGCTCTTTGTAGAGAGGCTCCCATGCCGCGTCCGGCTTCTGGAAGGCCTCCTCTTTCTTGTGGTTGGCAATGCCGAACCAGGCGTCCACCGCTTCCAGCGCCTCTGCCTCGTCTGTGCCCAGCTGCTCTTCCAGCTTCCGCAGCAGGGTGTAGTGGTAGTACCACATATGCTGGGGGCTGGGGTCGGCATAGGCCTTAAAATACACCTTGTTCTGCACGCACCACAGGGTGGGGCCAATGTCTTTTTTGGTGATCGAAAAATGCAGCCGCAACTCCTTTCGCAGCAGTTCTTCATCTAAAAAGACATCCTGGCCAAATTTCCCCTGGATTTCTCTGAGTTTTTTTTGCAGTGGGTTCATGCTGTCATCCCCTGTTCCATCCGGCTCCCGCCGCATTTATTCCCCACTCGTGGGGTCTCTTCCCTCGCCCTTTGGGGCGGACTTTTATGCCATGGCGCCGATCCCTCAAAGCCTGCTGCGGGCAGGGGCTTCCCCTCGCCCGCAAAACACGCCGTGGAGGGCCCCTTGTTTCCCGCTTTGTCCATCGGTTCTATTGTACCTGTCCGGCCCGGGAAACGCAACCATACTCCGGCGGGAAGGAGTGTCCCAAATGCTTTTTATGAAAAATACAGAAAGCTTTCATGCCCTCCCTCGCCTTCAGCGGGGGGAGGGTACATAAAATATACCCGATAAGCGATGCGATGGGCACACTCCCCTGGCGGGAAACCCCGCTTCCAATCATAACCACCAGTGAACTGGTGGTTTGCACAGCCCCTAGAAGGGGCAACTACCGGCTTGGCCCCTAAAGGGGCATCGAATCATATCATTGCATCACATGCCCCGCCACCCGTAAACGGGTAAATGGCATCACCGGCAGACGCTTTTGTTCATCTAAGGGCACTTTTGCAAGGCGTTTCCCCTACAGGGAAACCTGTTGCTAAAGCATTTTCTGTCTCCCACCAGTAGAACTGGTGGTTCTGTAACGCTAAAGCAAGAAGAGAAAAAAACGGCAGGAATACACCTGCCGTTTGATAAGGTTCTGCTCACACTTCCAGTTCGCTGCGGATATCCGGCTCGTACTTCCCTGCGGCTTTGGCCTCGAACTGGTGCGCCTCCTCCAGCATCATGTCCTTCACCTTCATCAGGCGGATCTGGTTCGAGCGCTCGTTCTCGTCCAGCTTCATCGTGATGAACTTGATCGTCTCCTGCAAATCGGGGATCATCACATACTCGAGGGCGTTGACACGCCGGCGGGTTTTTTCGATCTCGGCCGCCATCAGCTGGCAGCTCTTCTCCACTTCGGCCAGTTTCAACAGGTCGGGCAGTACGTCGGCCAGGCTCTTGACGGCGCCGTCGAGGTCGCTCGAGGTGAAACTGAGGCCGTAGGAGTAGATGTTGCTCTCGTCCGGGCTGCGGGTTTTGAAGCTAAACTGCGGCACCAGTACGCTCATGACGTTTTTCTGGTCCGCCTCCAGCATCACTTCCTGGCTGGGCGCCAAAAGGGCGGTGTCCAGCACGGGGTCCTGCATGGTGGCTCTGGCCAGCGCAAAGTTCTGGCTGGCGGCAGCCAGGCCCTCCTCCACCTTTTCGCGCAGGTCCTTATTGACACGCACGAGTTCCAGGAATTGGCGCATCAGCTCGTCCCGCTTGTCTTTCAGCAGCTTGTGGCCGCGCTTGGCGGTCACAAGTTTTCGTTTCTGACGGGTGAGTTCCATGCGGGTGGGGTTCACCTGTTTTTTGGCCATAGGCTCTCCCTCCTCTGCCACGGGCGGCCACTGCTATGAGGCGGCGGCCTGCCACGGGCGGGAATTGGTTATTTTGCGTCGTAGTATTCGTCGAGGAATTTGTCATCGATACGTTTGAGTTCACTGCGTGGCAGGATGCGCAAAAGTTCCCAGCCAATGGACAGCGTCGTCTCGATGTCGCGGTTGGTGGTATAGCCCTGATTCACATATTTTTCCTCGAACTCATCGGCAAACTTTGCATAAAGCAGGTCAATCTCGGTCAGGGCGGCTTCACCCAGCACGGTCATCAGCTCTTTGGCATTCTTGCCGCGGGAATAGCAGGCAAACAGCTGGTTCATCGTGTTCGCGTGGTCGGCGCGCGTTTTGCCCTCGCCGATGCCCTTGTCCTTCAGGCGCGAGAGGGAGGGCAGCACGTCGATAGGCGGCTGCAGGCCCTTGCGGTAGAGCGAACGCTCGAGGATAATCTGCCCCTCTGTGATATAGCCCGTGAGGTCGGGAATCGGGTGGGTTTTGTCGTCCTCGGGCATCGAGAGGATCGGAATCATCGTGATCGACCCGTTTTTGCCCTCGAGGCGTCCCGCGCGCTCATACAGTGTGGCAAGGTCGGTGTAGAGGTATCCCGGGTAACCGCGGCGGCCAGGCACCTCCTTGCGTGCGGCCGAAACCTCACGCAGGGCGTCCGCATAGTTTGTGATGTCGGTGAGGATGACGAGCACGTGCATGCCCTTGTCAAACGCGAGATATTCCGCCGCCGTGAGGCCCATGCGGGGGGTGGCAATGCGTTCGACGGCCGGGTCGTTCGCGAGGTTGATGAACATGACCGCGCGGTCGATGGCGCCCGACTCCTTGAACGAGTTGATGAAGAAGTTCGACTCCTCAAACGTGATAC
>JAJDHT010000152.1 GCA_030266325.1 Ruminococcaceae bacterium OttesenSCG-928-I18 | reverse complement strand
AAATCTGCGCAAAACAATCTGCTTAACGCTTTCGGGGAGGCCCAAGTGAAAAACATCGTGATTGGCACCGCCGGGCATGTGGACCACGGCAAGACCCTTTTGATCAAAGCACTCACCGGCATCAACACCGACCGCCTGAAGGAAGAGCAGAAACGGGGCATCACCATCGATCTCGGTTTCGCTTTTTTGCCCCTGCCCAATGGGGAACGGGCCGGTATCATCGACGTGCCCGGGCACGAGAAGTTCGTGAAAAACATGCTGGCGGGCGCCGGCGGCATCGACTTCGCCCTGCTTGTGGTCGCCGCGGACGACGGTGTCATGCCGCAAACCCGTGAACACCTCGGCATCCTCTCTCTGCTCGGTATCGAAGAGGGTGTCGTCGTCATCACCAAAACCGACCTTGTGGAAAAAGACTGGGTAGAGCTCGTCAAAGAGGATATCAAAAGTACTGTAGAGGGCACCTTTTTGGAAGGCGCCCCCATCCATGCGGTCTCCGCTTACACAGGCGAAGGCATCGACGAGTTACGCGGCCTGATTGCTGAGCTTGTGGGGAAAACCTCTGCAAAAAACACCGAAAAACCCTTTCGCATCCCCATCGACCGCGTCTTTACCGTCGAGGGCTATGGTACGGTCATCACGGGCACACTCATAGAGGGCGAGATGCAAAGCGGGGACGAGGTGGAAGTGTACCCTTCGGGTGTGCGCAGCCGGGTTCGCAATCTGCAGGTGCATTCGAAAGATGTGGAGGTGGCCTACGCCGGGCAGCGCGTGGCCGTCAACCTCGCCGGCCTCAAAAAAGAGGAACTCTCCCGCGGCGACACCCTCGCCCTGCCTGATTCAATGGAAAACAGCATGATGTTGGACGTGCAGCTGCGCGCGCTGAAGGACAGCGGCCGCGTCCTTCTCAACGGGTCCCGGCTGCATTTTTACCACGGGGCACGGGATGTGTTGGCGAAACTGATTCTTTTGGACCGAAACGAGCTGAGACCGGGAGAGGAGACCTTCGCCCAACTGCGTTTCACCGAAAACGTGGCCGCAAAAAAGGGCGACCACTATGTCGTTCGTTTCTACTCCCCTATAGAGACAGTGGGCGGCGGAACCGTTCTTGACCCCAACCCAAAGAAACACCGCAGAAATGACGAAAAAGTTCTTGATTCCCTGCGTATACGCAAGGCGGGTTCGGTTTCGGACAACCTGTTGCAGGCCATCGAAGACGGCTCTGCCCGGTTTGTCTCTCTCAAAGAGATCAAAAAGCAACTGGTGCTGGATGACGAGACCTTTCAGCGGGAGTATGAAACACTCGTCGGTGAGGGCCGTGTCATTCCCCTCTCCGGCAAGGTTTCCATCGGCATCGGGTTCAAAAAACAGCTGGGCGAAAAAGTACGACGCCTGCTTTCCGATTTCCACAGGGACAACCCCCTGCAGGCCGGCATGCGCCGTGACGAACTGCGCAACCGTGTACTGCCCGGCTGGGAGCTCTCCCTTGCCGACAAAGCCCTCGCCGTCTACGAACAAGAGGGACTGGTTGTCTCAAAAGGCCAAAAAATGGCTCTGGCCGACTTTACTGTCGAGTACAGTGAAAGTGATAAAAAGATGGCGGCGGATATGGAGAAACTGTTCCTCGACGGCGGGTATAGCCCACCCAGCCTCGACGAGGTTCTCGCACGTTATCCAAAGGACAAAGTGGGCGCCAAGCGTGTATTTGACGCCCTGCTTGAAAACGGCACTTTGTACCTTGCCAGCCCACAAGTTTTCTTTCACAGTACCATCGCACAGGACGCCAAAGAGAAAGTGCGTGCTCATATTGAACAGAACGGCCAGATCACCTTGGCCGAATTCCGTGACCTCTCCGGCACTTCTCGGAAATTTGCCCTGCCCATGCTTGAATCATTAGACCGCCAAAAGTTTACCCGTATGCAGGGCGACGCTCGCGTCCTGGTGGGCAAGTAGACCTGGTTTGTTGCTTTTTTATACCATCTATGCTAGACTAGGGGACGGTTCAAATGTGCTGTAGACGCCATCTATATGGGAGTAGATGGGTGCTGGTGTGCCCTCTGGTCTTCAAAACCAGTAATAGTAGTTAACCCTGCTTAGGTGGGTTCGATTCCCACATACTCCCGCCACATTTACGACGTTGATTCGATAAGAATTGACGTCGTTTTTATTTTTATAACCCACCTTATAACCCACTATTTGTTTGGTTGCCACTTAATATAGAAGAAAATAGATTATCTATTTCGGTCGCAACCTGCTTGTTGTCACCGGAAAAATAGTGCCCATAAATTCCAAAAGTATCCATATTGCGTGCATGCCCAACCAGAGGCTTAACGATCCCTTCGGGGAGCCGTTTTGCCACACTGACAAAAGTATGTCTCATTTCATACGGGGAAACGGCTGTGATTTCATTGTATTCGCTAAAAATTTTCCAACGGCGTGAATAGTTTGGGATAGAACTAATCCCAAATATCGAATCACATTCTTCTGGTGGCGTTAAATCCATTTGTTTCTGAAGGATAGCGTATGCCATACCCGAAAGTTCAAAACTACGGATTGCATTATTGTTCTTCCCTGTTGTTTCTTCTCCGTAATAATTTATAGAACGACGAATATATATAGTCTTGTCATGAACGTCGTACCAACGTAACCCGACCAACTCCCCCGGACGAAGTCCCGTCAATACTTGGAACCGATACGCATAGACATAATCATCGCGTGCAATCTTTCCTCTGAAAGGGACAGTGTCATTATTAAAGAGTTTTATGATGTCATGTGGCTGCAAGATAGCCCTTCCTTTTAACCTGGCACTCTTGGGGATTGTCACATTTTCCGGGAGGAGCTGGGTATACTTTGCTTTTCTGCAATATTTAATGAAAGCCTTTTCGACACCTAAAATATTTTGCAGTGTTTTCTTGCTAAGGCCTTTTGCACAAGCTTTGTCGATAGGAGCTTGTAG
>JAJDHT010000151.1 GCA_030266325.1 Ruminococcaceae bacterium OttesenSCG-928-I18 | reverse complement strand
AGCGGTTGTCAAGGACGCGAAAACTCCGGGCGGCACGACATACTCTGACCCTGCCACCCCCATTGAGGTTTACTTTGATTATAATGGCACCAAAGCGGATGCAGTGGCTTTGGACCTCAAAACCAACTTCACCATACCGGATAACATTCTGGATGCCTTTGGAGGGTACCTGGTAGAAGGCGACTTCGGTATCTACGGTTACCTGCCCGACCTTCCCATCGACTGGGACAGCGTGGGCGTCATCGACATCAACACCGACCCGATTGAAGGCGTGGTGTACCCGCTGGCACAGATCAGAGTGGAAGCCCCCGTCAGTGGCGGGCAATACGACGGCATGCGCCCCATCAAGATCACATATAAAGAGGGCGTGGAGCTGCTGGATGACATCTCGGGCTATTTTGAGATGAACTTCACGCTGGAGCGTAAACTGAACAACCCTGACAAAGACTCGTACGAGATGGACATCGGGGACGGCTACACCGTTGAGATCCATATTGAAAAAGAGGCCAAAAACAGCGTTACCAAAGAATGGGTGAAGAGCTATAACACGGGGTCCAGCAACCAGGCGCAGAGCAACTCCGGCTTCAACCGGCACCAGTGGGTAATCAACTATAACCTGGGTTACGACCCTGATTTTGACGGCGTGCTGTATGATGAGGTGTACAGCAATACCTATCATCATTTTACCGCAACAAGCGAGAACGAGGTCGTCGTCGAGGCGGTTGCCAAAAACGGCGGCACTATAACGCCGCTTACAAAAGATACGCACTACACGGTTGACTCGATAAGCGACACGAGTAATACGCTGGTGATCCGGCTAAACAAAGCGGTTTTGGCAGGTATGTCTTCGGCCGTCGCCTTCGACACCCACTCCTTCCGGGCGACCGTGGTCACCACGGTGCCCGAAACCACCCCGGGCTGGAGCAATTATACCTACTATAACCGTGCCTATATGGAGTATGGCGGGAACAAATTTGCCGACACCGCCCAGTCTCCGTCGTTACAGCTCTACCGCAACGACCAAAAAAGCGGAACCTACACGGTTAAAGATGGCGAACACTATGTGGAGTGGTCTGTCTACATCAACCTGCGCAACTATTCGGGCGGAGACTATGGCCCTAATGTGACCATTACCGAGTCGCTTGGAAACGGGATGATCTTCCCCGAGACCTTCAACTGGCCGGGCAGTGATGCCGCCTATAGGCTTTATTCGTTGGACCCGGGCACCAAAACAACGAACTCCGGCAACCTGCTGAGCGCAAGCCAATTCAATCCCAATCCCGACTCCCCACCTCCCGGTGTGTACCTCACGCGTGTGAGCGACCAGTCGCTCCTGCTGAAAAACCTTAACCTCGAGGGGACGAACGGGAACGGCAACAGTTATCTGCTGAAAATTCGTGTGAAAGTGACCGAAGAGGGCCAGGAAATTGCCCGTATGACCGGTCTGAAAAACACCTTTAGCTATGGCACAGGAAAAGGCCATAACGCCACGGTTTGGTACAAAAACTATTTTGACAAGGGCACGGTGGAGCTTGCCAAAGCAAACACGGGCATCGACTATGACGAGCAGACCATCTCCTGGCAGGTGACCCTCTCTCCGCGCTACAATGCGCTGCACGACCTGATCTTCGAGGATGTGTACGGCGAGGAAGCATATGCACCCGGCAACAACGACGTAGTGGGGTATGAGCCTCCGGACGGAGTGCTGAATGACCCGAACCTGCCCAGCGGGGCCGCGCTGCAGCTGATTCAAAACAGCCTGAGCGTGCAGCTGGTGCCAAAAGCGAGCGACTCGGGTAACACGACCACCATCACGCTGGGCAGCGGAGACTATGAACTGATTGCCCGCGACGGCGACAGCGACTTCAGCACCGGCTTCCTTTTGAAGCTGAAATACAGCGTGAACGACCGCAGCAACCCGGGCAACAACCACCCAAGCGCCGATAAAGACACCTATTACGATGTGGTCGTCAGCTATGACACGAGCTATGTGCTGAGCGGCGAAGGCGGCAACGAGGTGGGCGGCCTGCCCGACTACACCTTCAAGAACTTTGTACGGGCCACCGGCAGCGTGAACGGTAAACCGGCGAGCAAGTTGGACGCCAGCGCCACGGCCAAGGTGCAAAACCCCATCGTAGCGGCCAACGGCGAAAAGACCGGCGAGCTTGTGACCGGCGACGACTCGAGCGTCACCATCAACTGGACCATCCGCTTCAACACGAACCGCATGGAGAACCTGGGCAAGGATATTTCAATTCAGGATCCCATCCCCGACGACCAGCGCATGGTGTATGTGGGTGGCAGCGCGGCCAACCTGGCGCAGTCTGTGCAGGTGTATAAAGAGGGCCAGAGTGCACCGCTCACGCCCGGCACCGACTATAGCATCGTACCCCTGTCCAGCGGCGAAGGTTTTGAGGTCAAGTTTACGAAGGGCCTCGAGGCCAAGGAGTACATGATCAAGTTCTCCACGACACCCATTGTGGTGAAACAGACCTACGACAATATTGCCTCCGTGTACAAAAACAGCGAACACAAGCAGGATCTGGAAGCCCAGGTCACGCACAATGAAGTGAGCAAACTCTTCAATAAGAGCGGCCAGAAGCAGGGCAACAATTCTATCATCTGGACCTTGAACGTGAACCCGGAAAAGAATTTGAGCACACTCGGCATTGACCCCGGTGAAAATGGCGAGACCTACGTGGAGAACCTTGTGATTGAGGACACTCTCTGCGCGGGCCTTGTGTTCGATGAAAACACAGTTCTTACCATTGAAGATCCAGACTTGCAAGACCAAGACCGTACTTTGAAGCGGGCGGACAGCCTCGAAGAGCTGAACGCCACCGGCTCTGACAAACACTACTATGTGTCTTGGGTGAAAAACCAGGACATCAGCGGCGGAGACCCGACCAAGAACAGCACGACGGTCACCATCACCTTCCGCACCGGCGAGAACCCCTTCCGGCTGATGAATGACCAGGCGCTAGTGATTACCTATGAAACCAAGGTGG
>JAJDHT010000150.1 GCA_030266325.1 Ruminococcaceae bacterium OttesenSCG-928-I18 | reverse complement strand
GCAAACCCCTGATGTGGTGCACAAAGCGCATGATATACCGCCGCATCTCGATGGCCGAATGCCAGCGCTCGAAAGCGAACATGCTGCACCAGTAGAGCCAGAAGTTGGACCGGAAGAACTCTTCACCGAAGACATCTTCGATCCTCTTGCCCTCCAGCGTATCCTCTGAGGCCATGAACAGCTCCACCAGTTCCTTTTGAGCCTTTTTACCCAAGGTGAAGTCCCCATCGTCCTCGGCGCGCTGTCCACGGTTGTGGATGATGCGGCAGTTGGAGGAGTTCGGGTCGTCCTTGTCCAGCCAATAAAATTCGTCCAGCACCGAGGCGTTCTCCACCTCTAACGAGGGCACCGAACGAAACAGGTCCCACAGGCATTCAAAATGGTTTTCCATTTCGCGCCCACCGCGGGTGAGAAAGGCCTCGGGGTGTACCGTCTTACCGTCCAGGCTGCCGATGGGCAGGGGCAGCTCCTCCAGCACGTGGATTCTGTCCCCCCTTCATCTGCCCGTCGCGCAAAAGGAAAACGGCGGCGGCCAGACCCGCAAGGCCGCTGCCGACGAGATAGGCCGATTTGTCGTCCACGCCTTCGGGTTTACGCGGGCGGGCAAAGGCTTCATAGTTACCGTTCGTATATTTCATGTTTCGCGCCCTTTCCGGTAGTCGATTTTTTTATAAATGACACCGTTGTTTTTTGCCACTGAATGGAGTGATGGCATTATACGCCTGCGGCGGCAAAAGATGTTAGCGAACTGTGACGAATAAACCACATTTATGAAAACAACGGGGGCCGGCCAGAACCGCACCACAGACTGAGGCGGTCAAAAACACTTCGGCGAGATCAGATCAACCTTACCTCTGTCTGCCTTGGCATACAACGAGGCCCCCGGCCATATTGGCCGAGGGCGGGCATCGCAGGTGAACCTCAGGTGTGTATATTTTTATTGTTTGAATGAAGATTCTATCATAAGTATTTCTTTAGTATTTCGATGGTTAGGTCATAGTCCAGCGGCTTGCTAATGTGGTCGTTTAACCCATTTTTGAGATATTGCTGCACATCTTCTGTAAACACATTGGCGGTCATCGCAATGATGGGCACTTCCTTGTCGAGCGCCCGGATGCGTTCTGTGGCTTCCACTCCATCCATCTCGGGCATTTGAATATCCATCAGGATCAAATCGTACAGTTCGGGCTTTGCCGCATACATTTCGTATGCCTGTCTGCCATTTTCGGCGCAGTCGATCCTGATGTTCGTCTCTTCCAACATGGCGAGGACAATTTCCCGGTTGATCTCGATGTCTTCGGCGAGAAGAATATGCTTTCCGCTGAAATCATCCTGAGGCGCCGGTTCGGCTTTGTCCGTGCCGGGGGCCTGCCCTTCCCTTGCCGCTTCCTTTTCGGCATCGCTGCTCCCTTTGTTCACCACATCCGGCTGCCCCTCATCCTCACTTCTCGCCAATACAACGGTGAACGAGAACACGGATCCTTTGCCTGGTTCAGATTCCACCCAGATTTCCCCGTCCATCATCTCAACGAAGCGTTTTGACAAGGCAAGGCCCAGGCCGGTTCCGCCAAAGCTGCGCGAGGTGCTGCTGTCGGCCTGTTCAAACATGCGGAACAATTTGGCTTGCTGCTCCTTGTCAATGCCGATTCCCGTATCAGAGACCTCGAACTGCAGGGTGCAGGAATCGGCTGCTATTTCTTTGGCCTCTACGCGAAGGCCAATTTCCCCCTTTTCTTTGGTGAACTTTACCGCATTGGAAAGCAGGTTGAGGATGACCTGCGACAGCCTGACATCGTCGCCAATCAGTTCTTCGGGAATGTGTTTGTCAACCTCCACATGCAGCGTTTGGTTCTTTTCATCGCGCTGAATGTTGATCAGGTCGATCGTCTCTTCAAGCATTTTGGAGAAATTGAATGTCTTGTTCGAAAGCTCCATCTTGTCCGCTTCCATTTTGGACATATCAAGGACATCGTTGATGAGTGACAGCAGATGGGCGGAAGCTTCTTCAATTTTCTTGAATGCGTCCTCCTTTTTCTCACTGCTCTTTGCCTTTTTCCCTATGGCTGTCATGCCCACGATGGCGTTCAGCGGCGTCCTCATCTCATGGCTCATGTTGGACAGAAATACAGACTTTGCCCTGTTGGACGCCTCCGCCTGATCCCTCGCCTCCATGAGCATCACATTGAGTTCATTGAGATGCTCGTTGTTCGCCTCAAGCTCCTCTGAATTTTGCTTCAGCTTGCGAATCAGTTCGTTGATCTGCTCTATCATCGTTCGGAACGCCTTGGATAGAATGCCTACCTCATCTCTGTTTTTGGTTTCCGGGATTTCGACATCAAAGTTCCCCTCGCCGACCTGTTTGGCCGAATCGGCCAAGCTCAATATGGGTTTTGTCAGATTCCTAGTGACGATATACAACAGCAGGGCGATGCAAAGAATGCCTGTGATTGAAATAAGGATGACATAGTCTCTGATTTCATTGGACTTTTGCAGCACCTCGGACATCGGGATGCTCACTGCCACAGACCACGGATTTGTAGCCTCACTGAACACAATAGGTGTATAGACCTTGTAGTAGCCGTCTTCCGTAACGGAGAAGGGCTCCCCCTTTTCGATGGCCTGTGTGGCTTGCTCGGCGGCCTTCAAACGGTCCTCGTCCAACGCCAGGATTTCTTTTGCCAAACCGTTGGTGAGCAGCGATAAATCCAAATCCACATGGTTGGGGTCGTCCATGTATTCGGCCAGGTTTTCCGAAAAAGCGACGGCGCTGTCGTGTTCCTCACTGTCGTCCGCACTGCTTTGCGCATAATTGTCGGCTATCTCATACGCCGCCTGTGCCTTGGAAGGCGCAGACGTCAACATATTGTATGCCGACGTGGCATAGATGCTTTTGTTAAAATACTGATCATCCGGGTGCGCTACCACGATTCCTGAGTTGGAGTAGATCTCGGTATATTCGTTGAGCCCGCTTGTGTTGACATGGGATACCATTTCCTGCAAGCTGTCCAGCGGCATATCAGAGGACACGATTCCAATAAACTCG
>JAJDHT010000015.1 GCA_030266325.1 Ruminococcaceae bacterium OttesenSCG-928-I18 | reverse complement strand
CAGCACATAGCTGCTTTTTTCGGCTGATGCCGCTTGCCTGAGGGCAGGCATGGCCGGTTTTTCGCAAGACCTCTGTCACAATAGGGAGGGGCTGGGCCGTTTTTTAGGGCCGCCCCAACGGTTGCCCGCGCGGGCGCACCGGAGGCAAGTGCCGACCGGAAGCGTTGCTGCGCGGTTCTTTTTATGCAAAAATGACGATACGACAGGGAGGCGGAAAGGAGGCGAGGGAGATGGCAAAGACCACGGTGCAGTCTTTGGAGGAGCTGTTTGAAAAAAGAGAGTACAGGGCGCTGCGCGAAGTGTTTTCTCAGATGAACAACATCGACCTCGCAAGGCTGCTGGAAGAACTGCCCACCGAGCGGGCGGTGTTGGCGTTTCGCACGCTGCCGAAAGACGCGGAGATGGACGTATTTGCCGAGCTGGACGCGGAAACCCAGCACCACATCATCGCGGGCATGAGCGAGAAAGAAGTGGCGGCCGTCATGGAGGACCTGGCGGTGGACGATGCCGTGGACATGCTGGAGGAGCTGCCCGCCACGCTAGTGAAAAAAGTGCTGAAACTGGCCTCGCCCGAGACACGCGCGCAGATCAACCAGTTTTTGCGTTACCCCGAAGACTCTGCGGGCAGCATCATGACGGCGGAGTTTACCGACCTGCACAGCATGCTGGTGGAGGATGCGATCAAGCGGATTCGCAGGGTGGGGGAAGACAGGGAGACGATCTACACCTGTTATGTGATGGACGACCAGAGGCATCTGGACGGGGTTGTGACCGTGAAAGATTTGCTGCTGGCCCAAGACGGGGAAAAGGTGGAGAACCTGATGGAGCCCGACGTCATCTCGGTGCAGACGACAAGCGACCAGGAAGAGGCCGTGCGGATCATGGTGAAATATGATTTGATCAGCCTGCCTGTGGTGGACGGGGAAAACCGGCTTGTGGGCATTGTGACCGTGGACGATGCGGTGGACGTATTACGCGAAGAGGACACCGAGGACTTTGAAATCATGAACGCCATGGCGCCCAGCGAGAGGCCCTACCTGAAGACCGGGGTCTTCACCCTGGCGAGAAACCGTTTCGGCTGGCTATTGATCCTGATGGTGAGCGCCATGTTCACGGGGTCTATTTTGGGACATTATGAACCGATCTATGTCACCTTGCCGCTGCTGGTGACCTTTATCCCCATGCTGACGGGTACGGGGGGCAATGCGGGCAGCCAGTCCAGCACGATGATCATACGCGGCATCGCGCTGGGCGAAGTGCGGCTGGGGGATTTTTTTACCGTTCTGTGGAAAGAGATGCGCATCAGCGTGTTGGTGGGTGTGGTGCTGGCCATCGTAAATTTTGTACGTATGCTGATTTTTTATCCGGGCAGCGGGCTGGTTTCGCTGACGGTATCCCTGGCCCTTGTGGGGGCGGTGCTCTTTGCCAAGGTGATTGGGGGCACCTTGCCGATTTTGGCCAAGGCCTGCCGGCTCGACCCTGCGCTCTTGGCCGCGCCGGTGATCACCACCGTGGTGGACGCGCTGACCCTGGTGCTCTATTTTAACCTGGCGAGGGTGCTGTTGCTGTAAAGCTGGCCGCGCATGGCGAAGCTGTGAAATGATGAGAAAGGGGGTGATCCTCCTGGCGAAAAAAGTGAACGAGGCGAAGCTGGGCCTGCTGACAGGGCAGCGAAATTACCGGGCGCTGCGCGCCGCGCTGGCGGAGCTGAACGATATCGATGTGGCGCATTTCCTTGAGGATCTCCCCGAGGAGCAGCAGCCGCTGGTTTTCCGCACGCTGGAAAAAGACCAGGCGATGGAGGTGTTTGCCGAGCTTGAGGCGGAGACACAGCAGAGGATCATCGAGAGGATTACCGACAGGGAACTGAGCGCACTGATGGAGGACCTCTCGGTGGACGACGCCGTGGACATGCTGGAAGAGATGCCCGCGACGCTTGTCAAGCGTGTATTGCAGAATGCCTCGCCCGAGACGAGGGTGCTGATCAACCAGTTTTTGCGCTACCCGGAAAATTCGGCAGGCAGCATCATGACGGCCGAGTTTACCGACCTGCGCCGCACGATGACCGTGGAGGACGCCATCAAGCGGATTCGCAGGGTGGGGGAAGACAGGGAGACCATCTACACCTGCTATGTGATGGACGACCAGAGGCATCTGGACGGGGTTGTGACCGTGAAAGATTTGCTGCTGGCCCAAGACGGCGAAAAGGTGGAAGACCTGATGGAACCCGACGTCATTTCGGTGCAGACGACGAGCGACCAGGAGGCGGCGGTGCGCCTGATGGCGGAGTATGGTTTGATCAGCCTGCCTGTGGTGGACAGGGAAAACCGCCTGGTGGGAATTGTGACCGTGGACGACGCCGTGGACGTACTGCAGGAAGAGGCGACCGAGGATTTTGAAAAGATGGCGGCCATGGTACCCAGCGACAAACCCTACCTGAAAAGCGGGGTTCTGTCCCTGGCCAAAAACCGAATTTTGTGGCTGCTGATCCTCATGGTGAGCAGTATGCTCACCGGGGCCATCCTGGGAAGGTATGAGGCGGCGTTCGAGGTGATTCCGCTTTTGGTGACCTTTATCCCTATGCTGACGGGCACCGGGGGCAACGCGGGCAGCCAGTCCAGCGCGATGGTGATCCGCGGCATGTCGCTGGGGGAGATTCACAGCAGGGATTTGGGGGCGGTGCTTTTTAAAGAGGTGCGGGTGAGCCTGATGGTGGCGGTGCCTTTGGCGCTGGTCAACTACCTGCGGATTTTGATCATGTATGAAGACAGCGCCATGGTGGGCCTGGTGGTCAGCCTGGCTATGGTGTGCACGGTGACGCTGGCGAATTCTCTGGGTGGGATCCTGCCGATTTTGGCAAAACTGCTTCGCATTGACCCCGCCCTGATGGCGGCGCCGCTGATAACGACGATTGTGGACGCCTGTTCGCTGCTGATCTACTTCGGAATTGCGGTGTCACTGCTTCCGCTTTAGCATGGATAATTGGCCTTCGTCACAATCATTTTACATTTTGCAGGGGGCCTTTTTGTTGCATTAACTATACGGTAGGAGTATAATTAGAGTAGATGAAATGAGGGATGAATGTCCCAAAAACCATGGGCGCGGCCATGGCACGGCGAAGTGCCGGGTGCCCTCTTGTTTTGGACTGTGGCTGCGCTTTGAGGGACCAACGGCCCCGCAGCCGGACTACGGGGTGCTGGCCATGGAAGTACACGTCTGCCCCAAGGGGCGGAGTATCTGGACCCCCTCAGGGGGAATGAAGGAGGCAACAAAAGATGACGGTGACCGTTACGAAGGACAATTTCGAAAATGAAGTGTTGAAAAGCGAAAAACCCGTGCTGGTAGAGTTTTGGGCGGCGTGGTGCGGCCCCTGCAAAATGATGAGCCCCATCGTGGACCAGATGAGTGAAGAGCATCCCGAAATCAAGGTGTGTAAGATTAACTCTGACGAGCAGCCCGAGCTTTCGGCCAAGTTTAATATCTTGAGCATTCCCACGGTGATTGCGTTTAAGGACGGAAAAATGGTGAACCAGAGCGTGGGAGTGGCCCCGAAAGATCGTCTGGTAGCGATGTTTTCCTAGAGGCGTATGAGGCTGGGCATGCCCGGCCTTTATAGAGTTTGACCGACGAGAGAGAACCGAGGAGGCCCCGCAGAGGGGCCTCCTTTTGTCGTGCCCGGGAGGAGAAAAAGGGGGTGCGGTTTGGGAGTGTCCCAAGGGCGTTTTGAATAGACTACTCAAAAAGTTCTAGTGCCCTTCCCCCGCCGGAGGCGGGGGGAGGGCAGAAAAAAACACTTCGATAAACAACGTGGCGGGACACTCCCGTGCGTTTTCGCAGAGTTGCCCGCACGAAAGTTCTGTGATACAATGGGCACTGTTTATAAAGGCTGCGGCGGCTGGGAGGGTACGGCAGGGTGAGTTTGCCCACCATTGGAAAATATCTGTCCTATCTGGTCCTGTTCGAGGGCCTGCTCATGTTGCCCTCCTGTATTGTGAGCCTCTATTATGGCGAGCGTTTCGTGGCGACGGCACTGGTTGTATCGGCGGGCATCTGCCTTGCGCTGTTTGGGGTGCTGTTTTTTTTGTGCCATAAAACGAAGGAGTCCATCTATGCGAGGGAAGGGTTTATGGTGGCGGGCCTCGGGTGGATTACCCTGAGCCTGCTGGGGGCCTTCCCTTTCCTCTTCAGCGGGGAGATCCCCAATTTTATCGACGCGCTCTTTGAGTCGATTTCGGGTTTCACGACGACCGGGGCCTCGATTGTAGCGCAGGTGGACAACATGAGCCGCGGGCTTGTATTTTGGCGCAGCTTTACCCATTGGCTGGGGGGCATCGGGGTGTTGACCCTGATGCTGCTGATCATCCACTACCGGGCCGGGGCGGGTTTTACCCTGCATTTCCTGCGCGCGGAGATGCCGGGGCCGAGCATAGGTAAGGTGCGCCCCAAGACCAAGGATTTTATCAAGGTAATTTTTGCGGTCTACCTGGGGCTTTCGGCCCTGAACCTGGTGTGCCTGCTGTTGGCGGGGGTGCCCCCTTTTGACGCGATGTGCACCATGCTGGGAACGGCCGGAACAGGCGGGTTCAGCTTTACCGAGAACAGCATGGGGGATTTTTCGACCGCCGTGCAGACCATCGTGACGGTTTTTATGACCCTGTTTGGCATTAACTTCGTGCTGTACTATTATCTTGTGCAGAGGGAGTGGAAGGCGGCACTGCGGGATGAGGAACTGCGCATGTACCTCGGCTTTTTTGTGGGGGCGACGGTGCTGATTGCGCTGAACCTGTTTTTTGTGAACGGGGTGCCCCTGCTTGAGAGTTTTCACGAGAGCTCTTTCACCGCGAGCGCGTTGCTCACGACGACGGGGTATTCCATCGTGGACTCGAGCCATTGGCCGGGCTTTTCCCGCACGCTCCTACTGGTGCTGATGCTGTTTGGCGCGATGAGCGGCTCGACGGGCGGCGGGTTCAAGATGATACGCGTACTGATTTTGTTTAAGGCCCTGAAGGTGGGGCTGCACAGGCTGGTGCACCCGCGCAGCGTGACGCTGGTGCGCATAAACGGAAAGCGGATTGAGGACGAGGTCATCACACGTACGCTGCTGTTCCTGTGTGCCTATTGCGGCATTGCCCTGGTCTCCTTCATGGTGGTCTCGCTGGATGGGCAATCGCTGGAGGCGAACTTTTCCGCCGTGCTCAGCTGTATCAACAATATCGGGCCGGGCCCCGCCACCGTGGGGCCGCCGCCGGACTACAATGCCTATTCCTGGTTTTCCAAGATGATCTTTGCGCTGAATATGCTCTTGGGGAGGCTGGAGATTTTCCCCATCCTGCTCATGCTGACCCCGTCTACCTGGCGGACCAAAACCTGAGGGGCGGGGCGCGGAAGAGAGGGTGGGCAAGGCGCCCGGGAAGCAGCGGACGTATGCACCGGGGCGGGCAGAGCAGAAAAGATGTCATTTTTTTCTTGCAGAAACAAAGCAGAGTTGCTATACTGTACTGAATTGTTTCGCGGTAAGGAGAAGGAGATGGTATTTTGAAAGTTTTATCGATTATTTTGGGCATTCTTTTGATCGTCGGGGGCTTTTACATGATGTTCACCCCGGGCATCACTTTTTTGAGCGTGGGCTGGCTGATCGGCTTCGTTTTCCTGCTGGCCGGCGTGAACGCTATCGTGGATTATTTTGTGGGGAAAAGGAAGGGGACCAGTTCGGTTTGGGACCTTGTGGGGGGCATTCTCTGCGGTATTCTCGGGGTCATCATACTGGTGAGCCCCTACGCCGAGTTTTTGGCGGACACCGTGCTCATCTACGTCTTTGATTTCTGGCTGATCATTGGCGGCATTGTGCGCATTGCGGGGTCTATCCAGATGAAAAAGGCCGGGGACCGCAGCTGGATTTGGGTGCTGATCATCGCCATCCTCTCTGTGCTCCTCGGTGCGTACGCGCTGTTCCACATTGTGGTGTCGGCCGTGGCCATCGGGTGGCTGCTGGGTTTCATCGTCATCATGTCGGGGTTCAACCTCATCGGCCTTGGCACTTCGCTGGGCGGCAAGGGCGGCGGCAACAAGCCTGCGGCCGGATAGGTTCTGAAGTATAAAAAACCACAGGGACCGGCCCCTGTGGTTTTTGTATGAACAAAACCCCCGGCTGTGCCGGGGGTGAAAGCTTTAGCGATATTATTCTCAAGAAGGGGAAGACGGTAGCGAGAAGCTTACTTTGTGCCGAAGCGCCTGCCGAGCTTTGCCAAAGCCCGGTTGATGCGGCTGTCGGAGCCGCCCTGACGGTTTGTGCCGGTGCCGTCCTTGCCGGCCTTTAGCTCCCGGAACACCCGGGCGATCTCGCCCACGAAGGCGGAGTGAACCCAGAGCTCTTTTTCGAAGACCATTTCCCCTTCGGCGGTGCCAAAATAGGCGTCTATGGGGTTTTCGAGGGGGAAGGAGGGCAGAACGTCGCCACGGGCGGCCGCGGGGGTCTCCTCGGCCAGGCGGGTGTAGAGCAGGGACATTTCGGCGAGGGCGGTTTTTGCGATGCCCAGAGCCGCGGCGTAGACGAGATAGTCGCCCCAAAGGCTGAGCTCCTCCCGCGGTTTTTTACACAGCAGGGAGTATTCGCGCAGGTATTTTGAAAACCCGCGCCAGCGCATGAGCTCGGCCAGGCCCTTTTCGGTGAGGCGGAGCCGGAAGGCGGCGTAAAAACCGGCGAGCGCGGCCGCGACCAGCAGCCCGGCGAAGAGAATCCACTTGCCCACAAACCCGCCGAGCACCAAAACGACAAGGGCGAGCACGAGAGCGATGAGGCAGGCCCATCCCGCCATAGTGTTGAAAAACCGCAGTGGACGCACCCAGCCGAGGCGTGTGAATTTCCTCTTGACGGCCTCGTTGTAAGCGGAGAGGTGTTTTGCGAATGGGCCGGGGTGCTCTTTTGCGTATTCGCGCAGTTGCGCGAGGGTGAAACTTCCCTCATGGGCGTCTGCGACGGTGCGGAAGAGCTCGGCCAGCACGCGCTCCTCCCCTTCGGCGGGGCTGCGGCCCCCACGGACCAGCTCGATGCGCAGCGCCTCCTCGGTTTCGGCCGGGTGCAGCCGGAGCCAGCGCTTGTGCACGAGGGAGAGGGTGGTGGCGGACAGGGCGAAGCTCTCCCCGCTGTCGGCACTGCCCTCGTCATTTTCGTAGTAATAGAGGCGGTTAACAATGGCGGGCCTCACGCAACTGGGCATTTCGCGCAGCAGCGGGGCCGGCGCTTCCAGCCCGGCTTTGGCCCGCTTTTCCCCCCGCAGGAGCAGGAACAGCACGGCCAGGATGGCGGCCACGGCCCCCAGGATGCTGAGCAAAACAGAAAAATGGCGATAGCGGGAGAGGGAGCTGCCCTGCCCCCCGTTCGAATAGGCGGATTCCTCGGCGAGGGCCTCGTCCAAAACGGAGGTGTCGGACAAAAAGCCGGCGCCCTCGATGCTGTCGGGTGGCAGCAGAACGCGCATTTCAAGCATGCAACGCGCGGGCAGGTTGTTGACTTCGGCGCGCAGGATGCGGGATTCTTCCAGGGTCCAAACGCCGCCCTCCTCGCAGTGCATCCACGCGTGCACAGCCTCGGCCGAGCCGGTGTTGGGGAACCGCAGGGTGAGGGAGAAACGGCGGACGGGGAAGGGATTGCTCTCGGGAACGAAGGCATAGCGCAGTTCGTCCGCGTCGGCATAGTTCGACACGGCATCCGTGAGGGTGTAACTGATCGAGAAATTGCGCTCGCCCGAATCGATGGGGGGGAAGTTCCAGCCGAGCTCGTACCATTGGTTGTTGTCGATGATGTAACAGGCGCGTTCCCCCGCGTTAAATGCCGTCACATCGGTTTTAAACTCGTAGTCGCGCCCGTAATCGGTGTCGTAGACGGCAAAATCCTGCACGCTGGAGGCGTTTGCCTTGTTGATGAAAATGGAGTGGTTCCAATAGGGGGTGTCCCGCTTTTGATACTGCATCTGCCAATGTTCCGTGACGCGCAGGCTGCCGTTTTCCATGAGCTCGGCGTCAACGTTCAGGCTGTTGTAGACCTGCTGTGCGCCAAAGGAGAAGTCAAGGCGAAAAAAGCCCACGCTAAAGGCGCCGGCCAACAGAACAACCAAGACGATTACGCCAAAGGTGACAAGGCGCTTTCGTGTCATCCACCTACCCCCCGCTCTCTGGACTTTGCCACCGCAGACACGGTGGCAAACAGCTGCGGCCATACTTCGAAAAAAAGCCCCCGCCACCGGCGGGGGCAGATGCACGGTTCGCACCTATACATTATATCCTTACTCAAGGAAAGCGTCAATGATAACCTGCTCGGCCTGCTCTTCTGAAAGGCCGAGGGTCTCCAGCTTGACAAGCTGCTCGGAGTTGATGCGCCCGATGGCCGCCTCGTGCACGATTTGGGCGTCGGGGTGGTTGGCGGCGATCTCGGGGATGGAGCGCACGATGGAGTGGTCCATGATGATGGAGTCGCACTGGATGTGGGCGCGGCAGTCGGTGTTGCCTATGGCCACGGGGTGGAACTCCTGGCGGGAGTGGTCCTTCGCCACACTGCGCGAGACGATGCGCGCCGAGGAACCCTCGCCGTCGAGGTGGATGTCGATGTTGGAAACGGCGTTCTGGCTGCCGTGGGTGAGGAGTTTTTCGATGACATTGAGCTTGGCGTTTTTGCCGAGGTGGGCCGTCGTGTCGCGGATGGTGGAGGTGACGCCCTCGATCTGCACCATCTCCATCTCGCAGAACGAGCCCTCGGCCTGGTGCACGAGGGTGGTGGGGTTTAAAACACGCTCTCCGGTGCCCTCGCCCTCTCCGTAATGTTTTTCGCTGTATCGGACTTTTGCGTCCTTACCGATGTGGAAGGTGTGGATGCCGTCGTGCTCGCTTTTGTCGGCCCCACAGTTGTGAATGGCGCAGCCGGCCACGATGTCCACATCGGCGCCGTCGCCGATGTAAAAATCGTTGTAGACCATGTCGTTGAGGCCGCTTTCGATCAGCACGACAGGGATGTGTACTTTTTCGCCCTTTGTGCCGGGCTTGACGATGATGTCGATGCCGGGCTTGCCGTCCTCCCGGCTTTTGATTTCGATGTTTTTTGTAGAGGAGCGCCCGACAGAGTCTCCGTTTTGGCGGATATTGAAAGCGCCCTCCACCTTGCCCTCGATGTCGGCCACGGCTTTGAGCAGATTTTTCTGGATGGCCTCTATATCGATTGTCTTGGGTTCAGTTGGCATATTCTTGCACCTCGCTTTTCCAGCCCGGCACCGGGCAGCCGTCGTCCACGATGGGGCCAAGGCGCAGCTGCGGAAGCACTTCGTCCCGGGGCGCGTAGCTTGCGATGTGGCCGTTGGCGATGACCATGATATCGTCGGCCAGCTCCAGGATGCGCTCCTGGTGGGAGATGATGACGATGTTCTGTTTTTCATCCTGTTTCAGGTTTTTAAAGGTTTCGACGAGCATGGAAAAACTCCACAAGTCGATGCCGGCCTCGGGCTCGTCGTAAATGGCGATTTTGGGTTTGCGGGCCAGCAGCGTGGCGATTTCCACCCGCTTCAGCTCGCCCCCCGAAAGAGAGGCGTCGGCGTCGCGGTCGATATAATCCTGGGCACACAGCCCCACCTTGGAAAGGAAACTGCAGCATTCCATCTCGTCCATCTTATGGCCTGCGGCCAGCTCGATGAGTTTCCAGATCTTGATGCCCTTGAACTTGGCCGGGAGCTGGAAGGCATAGCCGATGCCCCGCTGGGCCCGCTGTGTGATATCGAGGTCGGTGATGTCCTCTCCGTCCCAGAAGATGCGTCCAGACGAGGGTTTTTCGATTCCCATGATGAGCCTTGCCAGGGTGGATTTACCGCCTCCGTTGGGCCCTGTGATGACGAGGATGCGCCCTTCGGGCAGCGTGAAACTGATGTCGTCCAAAATTTCCACGTCGCCGCCGCCGCTTCCCGCTCTAAAGGAAACATTTTTAAGTTCCAGCATACGATCTCCCTCTTTTTTAACAGGACAGGTTTCGCCTGTTTCTATCGGTCTCTTTTACGGTTCTAACTATACCATATTAGTATGAATTAATCAAGAGGGAATTGTGAAATAATCGTGCTGTGTTATACTGGAACAAAACGAGAGAAAACCAAAAGGCGGAAAGACGAAATGAAAGGCGGGAGGCCATGGTTGGCAAAGCGGTACTGGACAGTTTTCCCCTGGTTTCCCAGCCGGGGAGGGAAACGGGCACGCCGCCCGCCTTTGGGGGCAGCCAATACTGGTATGAACGCCACACCGCGCGGTATTCCGGCTGCGGGCCCGTGGCCGCGGCCAACCTGTTTGCCGTGATGGCCAAGGGGGACGACGAGAAGGCCCGCAGAATGGGGATTTCGTTTGGGGCGGACGGGAGCATAGCGAAGGCGGAATACCTGGCGTTCATGCAACGGGTGTATGACGCCGTGGGGACAAGGGAAATACCCGGGATATGCCGCCGCATGGACGAACGGCACGAAAAGACGAGAGCGATGCTGAACAGTGAAGTGGAAGCGGTGCGCAAAAAGGGCCTTGGCCGATATAAAAACCCGCTGTCCCATATACCGGCAAGCCTGGGGAACTCGGCGGGGTCCTTTTGCCGGGGAGTGCTGCGATATGGGGAGCAAAACGGAATGCAGCTCCTGCCCCATAGGCTGAAGACACGGGGGGCAAGCTGTGAAGAGGGGCTTGCGTTTATCGAGGGGGGCCTTCGGAGCAAGGTGCCGGTGGTGCTTTTGAGCTGGCTGAACCGCCACGACGTGCTTTTGTATGCGCGGGATTTTGGGGATGCGCCAAAGGCCGTGCAGAACTATGAGCCCCATTTCATGACGATTGCGGCCCTAAGGCAGGGGGAGAAAGGCGCCGAACTGATGGTCTCCGACCGGGGCATCCGGGCGGGAATTCCCTATGCGTCGCTCTGTGAGAGCTGGGCGTCGCCTTGGGCGACGGGCAGTGCTCTTCTGTATTTTACCCTCTAGATTTGAGGAGAAACCTTTAAAAAGATCATACCGCAAAAAGAGGCTGCCGTAACCCGATTCTGCTGAATCTTGTTGCGACAGCCCCTTTTTGTTTTTTTACCCGAAGCCCAGCTGCGGGGCAGTGCTTCATTCCGTCTCGATTGCCTTTGCCTCGGCGGCCCAGTCGTCGAAACCCTGCATGATCTTGTCGTAGGTTTTCCCGCTGACCTCGGGCAGGGCGCTGCCCCAGGCTTTTTCTGTGGCTTTAAAGCCATCCTGCACGGCCTTGCGCAGCAGCTCGATCTTCTCAGGGTCTCCGCCGCTGATGGCCTTGGCAAAATCCAAGATGCGGGTGGAGACGGCATCCACGCCCCAGGTGGGGTCGTCGAGGAAGGCCTCGGCGGCCTTTTGCGCCTCTTCCCCCTGTTTTACGCCGGTTTTTTCGAGCAGGCTTTGCAGGGAGCTGTGGGTGAACTCGACCTGCTGCCCAAAAAGGTCTTGCACCATATTGCGGAAGGCGTTCATGTTGTTGGAGAGCTGCGCCTTCATCGCGCTGATCTTTTCGAGGTCGGGCGTGTACGTGACCTTGGCGTCCGGGGCGGATTTTACGAAGGTGTCTTCGCGCACGGGGGTGCTCTCTTTTGCCTCTTCGGCGGCCTTGCCTTCGCCGGGTTTGTTGTTTTGCGAAACACTGCCGGTGGTGCCGTAGGGGGTGTTGCCGATCGATTGAATTGCCATAGTGATCTCCTTTTCCATAACACGCAGATTCTAAAACCTTGATAGAAAGTAAGCAAACACGAGGACGAGCCATCCTCACTTATTGTTATCGGCAGAAAATGGCAAAGGTTGAGCGAGAGGTTCTGCGGG
This sequence comes from Ruminococcaceae bacterium OttesenSCG-928-I18, assembly GCA_030266325.1. Lineage (GTDB taxonomy): Bacteria > Bacillota > Clostridia > Oscillospirales > Ruminococcaceae > JAAYCI01. The sequence continues at coordinate 18,536 of JAJDHT010000015.1, read as the reverse complement.
CAGGGGGAGGTCGATTTCCGAAGAGAGGAAAAACGACCAGAGCGTGAGACGAGACACGGGCAGGCCGAGGCGTTTTTGGATGGCGGCGGCATAGAGGCCAAGCTGCCGTGTATAGAGACGGCGCAGCTCTTCCGCCGTCTTGTTGTGATCGGTTTTGTAATCGGCGATTTCAATGGTGCCCGCACGAATGAGCACGGCGTCCGCGATGCCCTGCAGATAGACGGGTTCCTCGGCGAGGGGGCCGGGCAGAGCGGGCTCCAGCGTCCCCGCGGGCAGGGAGGTGATAAAATCGTACTCACGCAGGACGCGCTCGGCGCTGTGCATGCGCCGGGCAAGGGGGGAGGAAAAAAAGGAACGCAGCCCGGGACGATCCAGCGCGGCGGCCTGTTCCGGGCTCAAGATGCCGCTGGATGTGAGCCGCTCCACCTCTGCGGCCAGGTTCTGCCGCGCGGCCTCATAGTCCGCCATCTGCAAAAAGGCGTGCATGGCCGTGCCGCGCTCGGCGGCCGTCAGGCCGCTTTTGTACAGGAGGGAGGGGCGGCGGCGCACCGAAGGCGCCCCCTGCTTTGCCAGGGCGGACACGCTGAGCTTGCGCGGAACCGTTTGCAGCGCGCTGCGCGCCGGGGTCTTGGAAAAGCCCTGCAAAAGCCGCCGCAGGGCTTCCTCGTCCACAGGGGCTTGCGGCGTTTGCTCGGGGGCGCGCTCTTCGGCCGGGAGCGCGGGCGCTACAGAGAGCGGGAACCGGCTGCTCGTTTCCCGAGGAGGGCAGGGCGGCAGGCCCGCATATTCCCAAAGGGGCTTCGCATCGGGATGGCGAAGCAGGGCGGCGAGGACCCACTCTCCAAAACTGCGGGACCGGGACAGGAGAAAAGGGTCGAGGGTATCGGCCCAGAGGTGCCCGGCAAGGTCGGACAGCTTTTTTTTCGGGTCTTTCTGGGTATGAAGGATACAGAGGTGGTCTTTTGCACGGGTGAGGGCCACGTAGAGCACGCGCATCTCCTCGCTGAGGGACTCCCGCTCGCAGCGGCGCCGGACGGCGAGCAGCGGCAGGGTGGGGTAGAGCGTAGGGCCCGTTCTGAGCCAGAGCCCCAGTCCGAGCTCGGCGTGGACCTGGACACGCAGCCCGCGGTCGCGCAGGTTGAAACCGCGCTGGGTGTCCGCAAGGAAGACGATGGGGAACTCGAGGCCCTTGCTCTTGTGGGCCGTCAGCAGGTTTACATGGCCGGGAATGCCCTTGTACCCCCCGTTTTGGGGGCCTTTCCCGCCCTCGAGAAGCCGCACGAACGAGGGCAGGCCGCCGCCGATCTGCCCGCCGATCTCCGAGGCCCAGGAGAGAAAGCGCTGCAGCGTTTCCCGGCGGGCCGGGCCGCCCTCCATGGCGGCGACAGCCGAGAGGTAGCCTGTGCGCTCGGTGATTTCCTCGCAGAGGCGGCCGACGGGCATCTCTGTGGCCAGCCGGCGATAGTGGGCGAGGGAGGAGAGGAACCGCTGCGTCTTTTCGCCGTCGTGCTGTAAAAGCGCGCCGTAAAGGCTGCCCCTTGGCGTTTCGGCGCGGATTTCGGTGAGCTCGCCGGCCGAAAACCGAAACAGCGGCCCCAACAGGGCCGCGGCGAGCGAGACGTCGTCGCCGGGGTTGTCGATGGCGGCCAGCACGGCGCGCAGGGGAAGGACTTCGGGGGTGTCGAGCAGGTTGTCCTCGAGGTCGCAGACGGCGGGTATACCCCTGTCCTCCAGCGCGGCCCGGTACTGGGGCATGGCGCGGCGGGTGCGCAGCAGCACGCAGAAATCCCCGTAAGAACAGGGGCGCGTCGTGTCGCCCTCGCGCACAGGGGTTCCTTCGCGCACCATCTGCGCAATCTGATCGGCGACATAGGCCGCGTCGCCGCATCCTTCGGGGTCGTCGAGCAGGACAAAGCGGGCGGTGCCCTCCCCGGGGCCCGGGGGCTGTCCTTCGAGCAAGCGCTCCCCCCGCCCATAGGAGACCTCGCCAAGCTCTTGTGTCATCAGGTTTTCAAAGAGAAAATTGACGCCGTCGATGACGCCTTTGCCGCTGCGAAAATTGTGCCCAAGGCGTAAAACGCAGGGGTAGGCGCCCTGCCCATAGGGGGCCCATGTGGTCTTTTTTTCAAGAAACAGGCCGGGGTTGGCGCGCCGGAACCGGTAGATGCTCTGTTTTACGTCCCCCACATAGAAAAGGTTGTCGGCCTGCAGGTTTCCGAGACAGGAGTAAAGGGCGCTTTGCAGTTCGTTCGTGTCCTGGTATTCGTCCACCATCACGGCGTCGAAACGGGCGCTGACACGCTGTGCCGTTTCGGTTCGGCGGCCGCCCTCCCCCTGCAAAAGGTGCAGAGCGAGGTGCTCGAAATCGGAAAAGTCGAGGGATTTTTCCGCAATTTTGGCCTTTTCGTAGAGCGAATGGTAAAGCGCCACCGCCCGGCAGAGTGCGGCGACCATTCCTTTCGCGTCCCGAAGGTCGCTGCGAAATTCGGCCTCGGTGCAGACAAAACAGTTCTTTTGTAGCTCTTCGATGGTCTTTTTGACGCGGCTGCGCAGCAACTGCACGGCCTCTTTTCCCGGCCCCTCGTAGCCGCGCACCGGGGCGAGGCGCGCCGCCTGAAACCCGCGCAGCAGGCGCTGGGCCGCATCCCAGTCTCCGGCTTCCACGGTGTGGCCAAGCCGGGAGAGTGCCTCCTCGTCCTGCGTGAGCGCGGGCAGCCAAGGGCTGAGCGCGGGGTCTTTTTCGACCGCGGAAACAGCCGCGCGGGAGAGGCGGAGAGCGGAGCGGAGCGCTTGCCCCGCATAGGAAAAAAGCTCTTTTCCCCAGGGGGTGTCGGCCAGGGGGGAGGGGTTGTCGTACATGGCGGCGAAGCGGGAGAGGTGTGAGAGGGGCCAGGGCAGGGTTTCGATGTAGCCATAGAGCCTGAGGATGGTGTCGGCGGCCTCGGTGTCGCTGCGGGAGCGCCCATAGAGGCCGGTGAAGCGCGCGAACTCTTCGTCCTCGGCCATTTGCTCCATCGTCTGCGCGAGGGCGGCCTCGGAAAGGGCGGAGAGGACGCCGGCCTGGCCCACCGAGACGTCGGGGGGCACTTGCAGCTCGGAAAAGTGTTCCCTGACAAGCTGCTGGCAGAAGGCGTCGATGGTGCCGATGAAGGCGCGGTGCAAAAGCATGCGCTGTTTTCGTAAAAAGGGGTTGGCCGGCTGCTGCAGAAACAGCTCTTCGAGGCGGCCCGAGAGACGGACGCGCAGCTCCTCGGCGGCGGCGTTTGTGAAGGTGAGAATGAGGATACGGTCGGCGGGCATGGGTTTCTCTCCCGCGGTCATAAGACGGATGGCGCGCTCGATGAGAACGGCGGTTTTCCCGCTTCCGGCGGCGGCGTCTATGAGCAGGCTGCCGCCTTCGTCTTCGATGGCGGCGCGCTGTGCGTCTGTCCAGTTACGAGCTGCCATGGGGCACCTCCTCCTTTCCGCCAAGGGCCTCTATTTTTTCGAGAGCGCCCTGCTCTTTGGAGAGGATTCTCTCGTCCCGCCCGTCCTCATGGCGGCAGCAGGCGCGGTATGGGCAGAAGTCGCAGGGACGCTCCCCGCTGGTTTTTGTGAGGGGGCGGGCGGCAAAGGAACCTTTTGAAACCTCCGCGGCCATCTCGGTGAACAGGTTTTCGATATAGAGCGACAGGCCCCCGATGCGCTGCAGGTCGGCCAGGTGCTTGCTGGGGCGCAGGCTTCCATCGGACTTATATTTGACAGGCAGAAAGAGACCGCTTTGGTCGCTGTCCAGCGCCTGCAAGACGGCGGGGTCGTCGAGCAAAAGCCCGTCCAGTTGGAAGAGAGGCACGTCTTCTTCGCTGCGCTCTCCGCTTTTGGGCGCGGGGTCTGAAGAGAGGTAGAGCATTCCGGCGGGGATGGCCCCGGCATAGGGCCCTTTTGCCTGCCGGCACAGCGCGTCCATGTAGACCAGCATCTGTGTGTTAAGGCCGTAGAGCACCTCTTCCAGGTCAAACTTTTTACTGCCGGTTTTGTAGTCGAGGACACAGAGGTAGGTTTTGTCCCCTTTGCGAAGAAGGTCCACCCGGTCGATTTTCCCCACGACCCGAAGCGTCTGCCCCTGCTCGCCTTTCAAGACGAGCGGGGCGAGCGGCCCCTCGCCGATGCCGAGCTCCAGCGCGTCGATTTCGAAAGCGCTGTGTCTTGCCCAGTTGCGCAGGTAGCGCAGCAGCTCATAAGAGGTGTCGGTAATTCTATGCAGAAGAAGGCTTGTGCGGGGGCTTAAATCGGGGAAGTTAGCTTCTATAAACTCGTCTGCAAACCGCTTAGTTAGCAGGTGTAAATTGTCGTCGTCCTGTTCGGAAAAACGGCCTTTTGCCTCGCGCAAAACATGCTCGAGGATATAGTGCACGAAGGTGCCGCTTTCGAGCGGGGAGAGCTTGGCCTGGCGGCGCGGGCGAACGCGCAGGATGTGCTCCAACAGGAAAGAAAAACGGCAGTTGAAGTAGCGCTCTGCTCTTGTGGGGGAAACCTGCAGCACTTCGCCTGTCAGCTTGTGCAGAGAGGCGGGGCTGTCTACGGAGAAATCGGCCCGGTTGTCCACGCCCTGCAAAAGGGGCAGTGCCTGCATGGCGAAGGGGCTGCCGCTTTGGGAAAGCGCCGCCTGTAGCGTGGCCGCCTGTACCGTGTGTTGGCGGTAGACAGGGGCCAACTGCGCGAAGGCCGCCTGTGGCGTGCCGGCCAGGGCCTCGCCCTCCAGCGACAGCGGGCCGGGCTGCAAAAGCCTTGAGAGCGGCAAAAGAGAAGAACTGACGGAGGTGGGCATGCCGCCGTGCCGCGCGGGCCAGCTGAGGTGCAGCCCCAGCCGCGGCGAAGTGAGCGCGCGGTAGAGGAACATCTGCTCCAGCAAGACGCGGTTCTGAAAGCTGCCCGGCATCTCGATGCCGTTTTCGACCAGCAGGTCCCGGTCGGCATGGGTGAGCAGGCCGCTGTAGCCGACCTTCATGGGGAACTCCCCCTCGCAGAGGCCCACGACAAAGCAGTAGTCCGGGTCGGCCAGGCGCATGCGGTCGGCGCTTGTGAAGATGACACTCTCCAGGGTGCTGGGCGCCTGGCCGAAATCTGTGGAGCGCACGAGCAGCAGGAAAAGTTCGTCATACTCCTCGTACGAGACCTTTTCCTCGCCCAGGATAAAGGCCATCTGATCGAGCATCTCCATGCTGAGGTCCCAGGCGCGGCGGCTGCGCTCGGCGAAGGGAAAATCTCCGTTTTGCTCCAGCGCCGCCGCGTTTTCCTCGAGGTGTTCGGGGGCGCCAAACCGGTCGAGCAGGCGGTACAAAGCGATGGAGAGCGCCGCCGCCCCGCGGCCCTTTGCCCCGCGCAGGAAGTCTTCGAGCGGGGGCACGACCCGGGCGCGCACCCCTTCGGCCAGGGCCAGGGTGGCCTCGGCGTCTTCGTCCAGTTCCTGTAAAAGGCCCATGGGGTGTTTTGTGAACGGGGCGCGCCAGTCGGCCGACCTGGGCTGCCAGGTGAAGACGTAGTTGTCAAGCGCGGAAAGTTCCCGCTGTGTGAAGCCGCAAAGGCCGCTTTTCAGCAGGGCCAGGAGCGGGCCCGAAGAGAGGCCCTGCCGCAGAAGGGCCAGGGCGGCGCGCAAAAACGAGATGGGGGAGGAGTATTCAATGCTGTCGGGCAGATCGGAAAACCAGGGGATGTCGTACAGGCCAAACTCCCGGCGCACGGCGCTTTCATAGAGCGCTACGTCTCGGCAGATGAGCGCCATTTTGCTGAAGGGCACCCCTGCCAGAGCCAGCTGCCGCATCTGCGCGGCGACCGTTTTTACCTCGGCGTGGCGGTCTTCGGCCTCGGTGAGGGTGAGCTTCTCGGTGCTGCTGACGGCCGAGGGAACCCGGCCTGCAAAAAGGAGGTTCACCGCCTGCAGGGCATCGACATTGCTGCGCCTTGGCAGGGGCAGCAAAACGGGGGCCGGCGTGGGTAGGCCCGCCTTGCGGGCACGGGCCAGCAAACGCTGTGCAGTGGCGCGCACAGGGGAAAATAGCCCGAGACCCCCCTCGGTCTCCTGCAGGCTGTCGCAGCAGAGGGTGATGTTCACAGACGTACAGCCGCGCAGCAGGGTGTCGATCAGTTTGTATTCGGGGGAGGTGAAACCGTCGAAATTGTCTATATAGCAGGCTTTTTCAGAAAAAAAAGCGGGGCCGGCCCCCTCGGCCGCCAAAAGCAGGCGGTCGTCCGGGTCGAGGGCGCTTTTGGCGATGGCGGCCTCGTAGGCCTCGAAAATCAGGGCGATGTCCCCCAGCTTCCCGTCCCCGCTGTGCTCGGCGATGGTACGAAGAGACCCGGGCGTGGCGCCCGCCGTCTTGAGTTCGGTGAGGGTTTGGGCGCAGAGGTTGCAAAACGCCGTATCCTTTTTCCCGCGCCGAAAGGTGCGCAGCCCCTCGCTGACGGAGGAAAGCGCCCGCCGCACAAAGACAGCGCGGCCCGCCTCGCTGAGCACGTGCAGGTTTTCCCCGCCGGTGCTGCGCAGGATCCGCTCGGCCAGTGTGCGGAAACTGACCACCTCCACGAAGGCGCTGCCCGCGTCCCCCAGGGTTTCGAGCGCCAGGGTTTCGGCCGCCTGGGAAAACTGCTCCGGCACAAGCAAAATAGACGCCTTGCCCTCTTTGGCACGCGCCTTGAGTTGCTCTATAATCCAGGTGGTTTTCCCGGTGCCCGCGATCCCTAAAACGAGCTGTAACATCCGTTCTCCTTATAGAGGCGTTCGAAGGATGAATTTCATGCGTGAAACAGGGTTTAGGCAGAGGCTGGCTTTTTGCCGATGATCATGTTGTGGTAGCCCGCGCCCAACAGGCTGGGCACTTCGCAGCTGGACAGATGATAGGTTTCCCAGCGGCGCAGGCCCTGCTCATCCAGAAGCCCCGCGGTGGTGTAGAGGAAATTGGTGATGCCGTCGAGGCTGAGATGGCAGAGGGTTTCTAAAGCGAAACCGCGCAAAAGGGCGCTGGTTTCTTCGGGTGTGGAGGCGTAGAAGACCCCCTCCTGCCCGTCCTGCGCATACCGCAGGATTTCGTCGAGGTTGGAAAGGGGGCCAAGGGCGTTGTTTTGGATGACGGCATAGCGGTTCATGTAGGTGGCGAAGAGCAGGCCGCCGGGTTTGAGTACCCGCAGGCTCTCTTCGACGGCCCGTGCGCGCTCTTTTTCCGTGTGCAGGTGATAGAGCGCCCCCATGCACAGCACGGCGTCGAACGTGTCGTCCCCGAAACCGGAGAGGTCAAGCGCGTCGAGGGTGCCGATCCAGTCCAGCAGGGGCGCGTCCTTGTGCCGGCGCAGGAAATGCACGTTGCGCTCGACGAGGTCCCCGGCCGCCACGCGGTGCCCCCCGTGTGCGAGGTGGAAGGCGTAGACGCCCGTGCCCGCACAGCTGTCTAAAACAGAGGAGGCGGCCGGCAGATACCGCCTGAGGTAGAGGCGGGCGGTTTCAAACTCGACGCGCTGCGCGCCGCCCTCGGCGAGGCGCAGCTCTTCGGGGCTCTCTTCGGTGTAAAACCGGTTAAGCCTCTCCTGGTTGCCCATGGGGTCCTCCCTGCTAACCATATGTTTTTGCCTGCTAACTTTGCTGGTCTTTCGGCTGTTTCATCGTCAGCGAGATGCGGCCTTTTTGCTCGTCCACACTCTGCACCCATACGGTCACGATATCGCCCACGCTGAGTGCCTCGGCGGGGTGCTTTAAAAAACGGTTTGCGATCTGGCTGACGTGTACAAGGCCGTCCTGGTGCACGCCGATGTCCACGAAGGCGCCGAAATCCACGACGTTGCGTACGGTGCCCTGCAGTTCCATGCCGGGTTTTAAGTCTTTCATCTCCAGCACATCGCTGCGCAGAAGGGGCGGGGGCAGGTTGTCGCGGATGTCCCGCCCGGGGCGCAAAAGCTCGTCCATGATGTCGAGCAGGGTGGGCTTGCCGATGCCAAGGCGCTCGGCCAGACTGTTGAGGCCGAGTGCTTTGGCCTTCTCGGGCAGGGCGGCGATCTCCTCGGTGCCGATGTCGGCCTTTGTGAACCCGCACAGGGACAAGAGTTCCTCGGCGGCCTTGTAGCTTTCCGGGTGCACAGCCGTGCCGTCCAGTGGGTTTTTGCCCTCGGGCAGGCGCAGAAATCCGGCGCACTGCTCGAAGGCTTTGGGCCCGAGCTTCGGCACTTTCAGCAGTTCTCTGCGCGTTTGGAAAGCCCCCTGCTCCTCCCGCTTTTGCACGATGTTTTTGGCCGTGGCCACCGAGAGGCCGGCCACCCGCTCCAAAAGGGGGGCCGAGGCCGTGTTGAGCTCGACACCTACGGTGTTGACGCAGTCTTCGACGACGCCGTCGAGCTCGGCCGCGAGGCGCGCAGGCGGCATGTCGTGCTGGTATTGGCCCACGCCCACGGCCTTCGGGTCGATTTTCACGAGCTCGGCCAGGGGATCCTGCAAACGCCGTGCAATCGAGACCGCACTGCGCAGGTTGACATCGAACTGGGGGAATTCTTCGGCCGCGAGTTTTGAGGCGGAGTAGACGCTGGCACCCGCCTCGCTGACGACCATATACTCGAGCTGCATGCCCTCGGCCGCAAGCTCCCGCAGCACGTCCACGGTGAACATCTCGGTTTCGCGGCTCGCCGTGCCGTTGCCGATGGCGACGACCTGCACGCCGTGCTTTTTGATGAGGCTTTTCGTGGTTTTTGTGGCCGCCGCCACCTTGCCGAACTGGGCGATGGGATAGATGACGGCCGTGTCCAGCACCCGGCCGGTGGGGTCGACGACGGCGAGCTTACACCCCATGCGATAGCCGGGGTCGAGGCCCATGGCCACGCGGCCACGGATGGGCGGCTGCAGCAAAAGCTGGCGCAGGTTCTGCCCGAAGACCTTGATGGCCCCTTCGTCGGCCCGCTCGGTGAGCCCGGCGCGCACCTCCCGCTCGAGCGAGGGGTGAATGAGGCGCGTGTAGCCGTCCTCGGCGGCCAGGGCCACCTGCTGCCCGCAAGGGCTGTTGTTTTTTACAAATTCCTTTTGAACGAGGGCCAAGGCCCGCGCGGCGTCCACGGTGACACTGACTTTCAGAAACCCTTCCTTTTCCCCGCGGTTGACGGCCAAAATGCGGTGGCCGGCCATCTTTTTCACGGGCTCCGTATACTCATAATATCCGGTGTAGACACTGTCCTCGGACTCTTTGGCGGCCCGGCTTTCGAGCACGGCGTGCTCGAAATAATAGGCGCGCAGTTTGCTGCGCAAGCCCGCGTCGTCTGAAAAATCCTCGGCCAGCACATCCCGCGCGCCGGCAAGGGCGCTTTCGGCGTCGGGCACCTCTTTTTCACTGTGCACATAGGCCTTTGCCAAAACGAGAGGGTCCTCGCCGGTGTTTTGCGCCAGCAAGGCCTCCGCCAGGGGGGCAAGGCCCCGCGCGCGGGCGACGCTGCCGCGCGTTTTCCGCTTGGGTTTGTAGGGCCGGTAGAGGTCTTCCACCTCGGCCAGGGTGGCGGCGTTTTCCAGGGCAGCGGCCAGTTCTTCCGTCAGTTTGTCCTGTTCCTCCACCGAGGCGCGCACCTCCTGCTTGCGCTGCTGGAGGTTCCGAAGATAGGAGAGCCTCTCCTCCAGAGAGCGCAACACCTGGTCGTCCATCGAGCCGGTGGCCTCCTTGCGGTAGCGCGCGATAAACGGAATGGTGTTGCCCTCGTCGATGAGGGAAACAGCCGCCTGCACGTGGGCGGGGTTGAGCTTTAGTTCCTCGGACAGCCTTTTTACAAAATCCATATTACTCCTTAGTCCTGCTCTGTTTTTGGGGTGTCGGCCGCATCGGGCCGGGGTGTGGTTGTCTCGCTCTTGTCCTTGCCCGGGGCCGGCTCGCGCGGCGTCTCGCTGCCGTCTTTGGCGGGTGTTTCTTCAGCCTGCACCGGCGTGTCCGGCGCGGCTTGCTCGAAGAGGTTTTCAGGCGGCGTTTCCTCCGGAGGAGGCGCGGCGCCCCCCGCCGTGGCCCCGGCGGCTTTCTTCAGCCGGCGCTTTTTCTCCCAGCGCAGGCTGTCGACCCAGTAGAGCGCCAACAGGCCCGCGCTCACGAGGCTGATGGCGACGCCCGCGCGGAACCCGGGCGTCCGGTACCGGAAGACGATCTCATGGTCGCCGGCTTCGGCGTAGACGGCCATCATGCCGCCCGATACCTTGAGCACTTCGGCCTCCCTGCCGTCGACCGTGGCGCTGAAGCCGGGGTCATAGGGCACCGAGAAAAAGACGAGGTTTTCGCGCGGGAGGGAAATGTTGACGCGGAAGCCCGAAGAATCCGCCTCGCTCTCGTAGGAGGCCGATGCGCGGCAGGAAAGCACGTCGGAGACGTACCCTGTGTAACTTGTGGGGTTATACATGCTGCTGAGCTTATCGTGGAACAGGTGTCCGTATTGCTCCTCCTGTTCCCGCGTGAGCCCGATGGCCCGCACCAAAAGCGCCGAGCGGTCGTCCTCATAGGCGGCGTTGAGCGTGTCCATGAGGATGAACGAGTCGTAGGTGAAGCCGAGCGGGAGATAGTTTTCGTTTTCGTAGACGGCGAAGGGCCCCTGTGTGCCCGTGTAGTGCCAGCCCAGGCTGCCGGGATCTTCCGCCTCGAAGGCGGACATGTCCTCCTGCGGCACGATGGTGTACCGGGTGCTGAGTAGGCCGCGCAGGGCATAATATTGGGGCTCGGGTTTGCTGGAGACGTCCCGCTTGACGCCGAGCGGGGGGTAGAACTCCATGATGGAAGGCGTGACGACCGAGTTGAAGGTTTGCAGGCAGCTTTTATTTAGCCAGATGCCGAGGTTGTCGTAAGCGCTGTAGGTGTCGATGCGGTAAAAGCCTTCGTCCTCGGGAAGCTGCAGGGCGGCGCTGCCCTCGTATTGCTGCTGCACATAGTCGGCGTCGTTCTCCCACTGGCGGAACTTGCCGATGGAGATGTGGATGACGGAGTAGAAGACGGAAAAGCCCATGACGGCACCGAGCAAAAGAGAGGCGAAGCGCTTTTTGTCGCGAAAAAAGTGCCACAGGACCGCGAAGATGCAGATGCCTAGCATCGCCGTGACCCAGGTGAGCCAGAAGCGGCTGGCATATTCGGCCACCCCGAGCCGCCACTGCTCCTCCTCCTGGGTGGGCAACAGCCCCAAAATGGCCCACAGGCCGGTGAGCACCAAGGCGAACTTGATGCCGAAGCCAAGGTCGATGCTGCGGTCCTGCAGGCTGAGCAGGGTGGCCAGGCAGATCATGAGCAGGGGCATGTAGTACCAGCGGGCATAATAGCTGGCGTTGAAGGCATAAAAACTGGAATTGAGAAAGGGGACGAGGGCCATGACAAGGCTGGTGAACAGGAGGATTTTCAGCCAGCCGCCCTTGTGGCTTTTAAAATAGGCCGCCACCCCCGCGACGGACACGATGGGCAGAAAGGCGCTCATACTGGTCCACTTGATGGCGCCCTCGGTAAAGACGTTGGGCAGATAGGGGGGGTCCGGCGGTACGATGAGGGAGGACAAAATGGCCGGGATTTGCTGCACGTGCCAGTAGAGGATCATGTTCATGCCGTTGGCGAAATTTTCGGTGCGCGGGTTGCCGAGCAGGTTGAAAAAAGAGGGCAGGGCCAGGGCCATGCCAAGGCCGACGCCAAGCAATATCTCGATAGAGAGGAAGGCAAATTTTGTGCCGGTGAGCTTGTAGTTGCCCCACAGGCACTGGAAGATAAAATAGAGCAGGATAAAGACAAAATTCCCGATAAAGAAGAAGTAACTGTTCAGCAGCGCAAGCCCTACGAAGAGAGCGAAAAAGCCCGAGCGGCGCTCGATCATCAGCCCGTCCAGCGCCCAGAGCATGAGGGGGAAGTAGATAACGGGCTCGAGCATATGGTTGAAAAAGATGTTGTAGACGTTGAAACCGCAGAAGGCGTAGACGAGGCTGCAGATGATGGCAAAGGAGGAGGATTTGGCGTAGCGCAGCAGGTACAGGCAGGCCCCGGCGGCAATGCAGCCGAATTTCAGCATGAAAAGGGGCACCATGAGGTAGGGCAGGGCGCGGCTGGGAAAGGGCATGGTGAGCCACAAAAAGGGCGAGCCCAGATTGTAAAAAGAATACGAATTGACGATGGAAGTGCCGAGATCTGTGCCCCAGTCCCAGGTGCCGCCGCCGTCTTTGATAAACTGCTGCACGTGAACGTAGAAGGGGATTTGCTGGCTGTTGTAGTCTCCGCAGTAGAGGAAAAAGCCCTTGTCTACAATCAGGAAAGGCAGGAAGATAAACAGGGCCGTAGCCATGCCGAACAAAAAACTGATCAGCAGGGCTTTGCGCTTGTCTTGTTTTTGCAGTAGATGTCGCATTCCGTCCTCCCGCGTTGTGTGCTATACTGGAAAAGCAGATTCAATAACCCTTTATCAGGAGAGGTCTTGAACAGATGGAAAAGGAAAAAACCTATGCCTTTTGCGCACTGCTCTCGCGCATGAAATACATCTCGCGCTGGGGGCTGATGCGCCAAAGCCGCACCGAGACCGTGAGCGAACACACGGTGGAAACCGCTATTTTGTCCCACGTGCTGGCGCTGCTGGCGCGGGATACGCTGGGGCAGCAGGTGCGCCCGGAGGTGGTGGCCGTGGCGGCGCTCTATCACGACGCCAGCGAGATATTGACCGGGGATTTGCCCACACCCGTGAAATATAAAAACGAAGAGCTGAAAAATGCCTATAAAGAGGTGGAGCGCGAGAGCGCCACCCAGCTTGCCGCCCTGCTGCCGGACGAGCTGCAGGAGACCCTGCGGCCCTGCCTGACCGGTCAGGTGCTGAAACCGGAGGAGGCCACCCTGCTCAAAGCGGCGGACCGGATATCGGCCCTTGTGAAGTGTATCGAGGAGGGGGCGGCCGGCAACAACGAGTTCACGTCGGCCAAAGCGCAGCAGATCAAGCTGCTGAAAGAGATGGACTGCCCCGCGGCCGAGCTTTTTCTCAAAGAGTTTTTGCCCTGTTATGAGCAAAACCTGGATGAACTGGTGCGCTTTTGACCGGTGCCTTTTGGGCTTACCCGGCCCCGCCGCGCGCCTGTAAGCGATAGACTTCGTCGAGCAGGCCCTCGAGGTCCGAAAACCGGGTGAGGGCATAGGCCTGCCGCCGCAGGGCCGCCGCGCCGTGCAGCCCGTGCATGTAGGCGCCCACAACGCCGCGCGCCGCGCGCATGGCGACCTCCTCGCCTTTTTCTTCGCACATCCCGCGCACTTGCGTTTCCAGCGCGGCCATGCGCTGCGCCAGTGTGGGCGGTGGCGGGGCGGGCTCCGCCCGCAGTGCGGCGTTCACCTCGCGGAAGACAAAGGGGTTTCCCTGCGCGGCCCGGCCGATCATTACCCCGTCGCAGCCCGTTTCCGCAAGGGCGTGCAAGGCGTCCGCCCCACAGGTGATGTCGCCGTTGAACAACACGGGGATCGAGACGGCCCGCTTGATCTCGGCGGCCGCCTCGTAATGGACACCGGGAGTATATTGCTCGGCACGGGTGCGCGCGTGTACGGCCAGCAGGGCCACGCCCGCGTCCTCACAGCGCTTGGCCACCTCCGTGCCCGTCAGGGCCTTTTCGTCCCAGCCGATGCGCATCTTGACACTGACGGGGCGGTGGCTGGCCCCGACGGCCGCCGCCGCGAAGGCCCCCGCTTTTTTGGGGTCTTTCAGAAGGGCGCTGCCCGCGCCGCCCGAGACCACTTTCTGTGCGGGACAGCCCAGGTTCAGGTCGAGAAAAGCAAACGTTTCCGCCTCAATGCGCCGCACGGCCTCGGCCAGCACCTCGGGTTCGTGGCCGAACAGCTGCACGCCGTAGGGCGCGCCTTTTGTGGCGCCGCGCAAAAGGCGCAGGCTTTTGTGGTCGTTCATCGTGAGGGCTTTGGCGCTCACCATCTCGCTCACGGTGAAAACGGCGCCCTGCTGCACGCACAAAGCGCGCATCGGCCCGTCGCCGGCACCCGCCATGGGCGCCAGCGCGGCGCCCGGTTCTATTGTCACTGTTCCGATGCGCAAACCTCTGCCGCTCCCCTCCTCCTGGCTGACAAGGGGCGTGCCCCAAGTGTGTTTTAAATGAAGCGCACTGCCCGCGGCAGGCCTGCGGGAATAGACCCCACAAGTGGGGAATGGAAAATACGGAAGGTTTTCGTGCCCTCCCCCCGCCGAAGGCGGGGGGAGGGCACGTGAAATTTACCCGGTAAGCAGCGCGGCGGGTACACGTCCCTGACAACGTATTAGTATATCATAAAAGCGAATTGTGGTATAGTAGATATATTACGGATATTTTTACAGGACTCTATCCCAAAAAGACGGAGGAACCGTTTTGAAACTATTGGTACTGGACGGAAACAGCATTTTGAACCGCGCCTTTTACGGCATCAAGTTGCTCACGACAAAAGAGGGGATGTACACAAACGCCATCTATGGCTTTATGAACATTCTGCTGAAACTGGAGGCCGACGAAAAACCCGACGAGATTGCCGTGGCGTTTGACCTTGCGGCGCCCACCTTCCGGCACGAGATGTATGACGGGTATAAGGCGCAGCGCAAGGGCATGCCCGAGGAGCTGGCGGGGCAGCTGCCCGTGCTGAAGGAGCTGCTGGCGCTGCTGGGTTATGTGGAGGTGTCGAAGGAGGGGTACGAGGCCGACGACATCCTCGGCACCCTGAGCGAGGCCGCGGCAAAGCGGGGGGACGAGTGCCTGCTGGCCACCGGGGACCGCGACAGCCTGCAGCTTGTGCGGGAACATGTCACGGTGCTGCTCACGACGACCAGGGCGGGCCGCGGCGAGACGGTGCGCATGGACGAGGCCGCCGTTTTTGAAAAATATGGGGTGAAACCGGCCCAGCTCATAGAGACGAAAGCCCTGATGGGGGACGCTTCGGACAATATACCGGGGGTTCCGGGCGTGGGGGAAAAAACCGCGTTTGCGCTCATCCAGAAATTTGGGGATGTGGACGCGGTCTACCGGCACCTTGAGGAGGAGAGCATCAAACCGGGGGTGCGCAAGAAACTGGAAGAGGGAAAAGAGAGCGCGGCCCTCAGCCGCCGCCTGGCCGTCATCGACTGTGCGGTGCCCGTGGAGACGGCACAGGGAAGCTACCGGAAAAACCCGCCCGACGCCGCGGGGGCCGCAAAACTGCTGACGGGGCTTGAGATGTATTCCATCCTGGACCGGCTGCACCTGGAGGTGCAGGCGGGGCAGGCGGGCGAGGCGCCCATCTTGGAAGAGGTGGAAGCGGAACCCTTGCCCGAGGGCCTTGCGGGTCTTTGCTTTCTCGCCCCGGTGGAAGGGGGCTGGATTGTGGCCCCGGGCAAGGCCAAAAAAGTGTTTTTTGCGCGGGAAGACGACCCGGCGCTGCATTGCCTCCTCACCAATGAGAAGGCCTATAAGCGGGCGTTTGACACGAAGCGGCTGCACCGGCTGGTGCTGTCGGGCGAAGGGGGACGGCGCGCGGAAAGCCTGACCTTCGACGCAAAACTGGCGGCGTACCTGCTCAACCCGGGCGCCTCGGAGTATGAGGTGGCCCGCCTGGCGGGGGAGTATGGGGTGAGCCCCGCCTGGGCCTGCCCGCCGTACCCGGAGGCCCCGCTGCTGGAGCCGCTTTTCAGGACGCTGAGCGAGGCGTGCGAAAAGGCGGGTATGAAAAAACTGCTGACGGAGATAGAGCAGCCCCTGGCCGAGGTGCTGGCCTCGATGGAGCTTGTCGGCGTGGCGCTGGACGCCGACGGGGTGCGTGAGTTTGGCAAGGAGCTGCAGGAGGAACTGGAAAAACAGCTGCATGCCGTGTATGAGGCCGTGGGCTATGAATTTAACCTCAACAGCCCCAAACAGCTGGGGGAGGCCCTGTTTGACAAGCTGGGCCTGCCCACCCGCAAAAAGACAAAAAGTGGGTATTCTACGGACGCGGAGACACTGGAATCCCTGCGCAGCTACAGCCCGGTCATCGACCATATCCTCACCTACCGCACCTATGCGAAACTGAACTCCACCTATGTGGAGGGCCTTTTAAAGGTGGTGGGGGAAGACGGGCGGGTCCACTCCACCTTCAGCCAGACCGAGGCGCGCACGGGAAGGCTTTCTTCGAATGAACCGAACCTGCAAAACATCCCCGTGCGCACCGAGCTTGGCAGCCGCCTGCGGGCGTTCTTTGTGGCGGAGGAGGGCAGGGTGCTCTCCGACGCCGACTACAGCCAGATTGAACTGCGTATCCTTGCGTCCATTTCGGGGGATGCGGCGATGCAGGAGGCCTTTCAAAAGGGAGAGGATATCCACCGGGCCACGGCGGCGCGGGTAAATGGCCTGCCGCTGGAGATGGTGACGCCCGCCCTGCGCAGCGCGGCCAAGGCCGTCAACTTCGGCATTGTCTACGGCATCGGTGCGTTCAGTCTCTCGAAGGACATCGGGGTCTCGGTCAAAGAGGCCGATGAGTTCATCAAGACTTACCTCGAGCGCTTTCCCGGCGTGAAACAGTATATGGACGACGCCATCGCCTTCGGCAGGGAACACGGCTATGTGGAAACGCTGTTCGGGCGCCGCAGGCCCCTGCCCGAGATTGCCAGCAGCAACCACAACATCAAGGCCCTGGGAGAACGCATTGCACTCAACACGCCCATCCAGGGCACGGCTGCGGACATCATTAAAATTGCCATGGTGCGCGTGTGGAACCGCCTGCGCGAGGAGGGGCTGCGCTCCCGGCTGATTTTACAGGTGCACGACGAACTGATTGTGGAGACCGCAGAGGGCGAGGAAAAACAGGTGGCAAACATTTTGCAGCAGGAGATGGTGGGCGCCGCCCAACTGGATGTGCCTATGGAGGCCGAGGTGCACGAGGGGAAAAACTGGCTGCAGGCGAAAGGCTAGCCCTTTGGGCAATAGGGGGATACACAGTGGAAATGAACATCCGGCCCTATGAAAGGGGTATGGCCGCGGCCTGCGCGGAGATTGCGAAGACGGCACCCGACCCCTGGAAACGGGAGGATTTTGACAAATTGCCGGGCGGGGAAAACCATGCCTGTTTTGTCGCGGTGGATGGGGGCGGGCAGGTGCTGGGCTTTGCCTGCTTTCTCGCGGTGTGCGAGAGCGCCGATTTGCAGCTTGTGGCTGTGGCGCCGTCCCACCGGCGGCAGGGCGTGGCCGAGGCCATGCTGCAGTATGGCATCAGGGTGATGCGGGAAAGGGGTTTGCAGCGTATTTTTCTCGAATTGCGTGTGAGCAATCAGGCGGCTCTGGCGCTGTATAAAAAGCTGGAATTTGCCGTGCTGATCCAGCGGGACAGGATGTACAGCAAGCCTGCGGAGGATGGGCTTTTGATGGTGAGATACCTCTAAAAACCCCTGTTTACACAAAGGGGGTTTTGGTTATTTACGGCGAACGCGCAAAACACAGGGATTGGTTTTGGGAGAGCATATGAAAGTATTGGGGATTGAAAGCAGCTGCGACGAGACGGCCGCCGCCGTGGTGGAGGATGGCCGGCGTATCTGTTCGAGCGTGATCGCCTCCAGTGTGGAGGAGCAGGCGCTGTATGGCGGCGTTGTGCCCGAGATTGCCAGCCGCCGCCATATCGAGTCGATCAGTGCGGTGGTGCGCATGGCCCTGGAAGAGGCCGGGCTGTCTGCAGGGGAGCTCGATGCGGTGGCCGTCACCTATGCGCCGGGGTTGATCGGCGCGTTGCTCGTGGGGGTCAATTTTGCCAAGGGGCTGGCCTTTTCAGCGGGAAAAGCCCTCGTGCCGGTACACCATCTGCGCGGCCACGTCGCTTCGCTCTATCTCACCCATCCGCAGCTTCGGCCGCCTTTCCTCTGCCTGATTGCCTCGGGCGGGCACAACCATATTGTGGAGGTGCAGGGGTATACGCGCTTTCGGGTGTTGGGCCGCACCGTGGATGACGCGGCCGGGGAGGCTTTTGACAAGGTGGCGCGGACGCTGGGCCTTGGGTACCCGGGGGGGCCTGCCGTGGCCAAAGCGGCCGAAGAAGGGGACCCGGCGGCCTACCCGCTGCCCACCCCGCATACGCAGGGGAGATACGATGTCAGTTTTTCAGGGCTGAAAACGGCCGTTTTAAATTTGGCCAACCGCGCGCAGATGAAAGGGGAGACGGTGAATATCCCTGGCCTTGCGGCCTCTTTCCAAAACAAGGTGACCGATATTTTGAGCGAAAAGCTGTGCCTGGCCGCGGGCGAAACCGGGGCAAGGGCCGTGGCGCTGGCGGGCGGGGTGGCGGCCAACATCCAGCTGCGGGAGAAGACGCAAGCTATGGCCCGGGAACGGGGCATAGAGGTGTTTTTGCCCGAGACCACGCTTTGTGGGGACAATGCGGCTATGATTGCCGCCCAGGGTTATTATGAACGGCAGGCCGGGCACACCGCAGACGCCACCTTAAACGGGTATGCCAGCCTGCCCATTGAGGAAGATGGCCCGCCACAGGCAAGGTGAATTCGCATGTGGTGCCTGGAACCAAAGAGAAAAGCCAGGTGCCGTCGTTTTCCCCCCAAGAGGAGACCCAAGGAGGCCGACCCGGTTTTCGCGACGA
>JAJDHT010000149.1 GCA_030266325.1 Ruminococcaceae bacterium OttesenSCG-928-I18 | reverse complement strand
ACAGGAAGAGATGCCCGCGACGAGCGAAACATCCGATAGGCTATCGAAAGACCTCAAAAAGAGGGGCTTCAAGTTTGTGGGTTCGACGATCTGCTATTCCTACATGCAAGCGGCCGGACTTGTGAACGACCACCTGCACGGCTGCGACTTTAGATAATGACATGGGGACGCTGTCCCCAAACCCCTGCCAGGAGACAATGTCTCCTGGACCTCATCTATATAAGAAACGAGACCCCGGCTCAAAACCGGGGTCTCGTTTTTTATAGATGGGGGGTCCGGGGGAGCCTGGCTTCCCCGGCGGGAGTGTGAGGGCAGAGCCCTCGCGGTCTCACTCGGCTTTTTCCTTGAGGATGATGTCGTGGCTGCCGCCCTCGATGATGCTGGTGGAGGAGACGAGGGTGAGGCGGGCCTTGTCCCGCAGCTCGGGCAGGCTGAGCGCGCCGCAGTTGCACATGGTGCTGCGCAGCTTGTACAGGGTGACGCCCACGTTGTCCTTGAGGCTGCCGGCGTAGGGCACATAGCTGTCCACGCCCTCCTCAAAGCCCAGGGCTTCGTCTCCCCCCATGTCGTAGCGCTGCCAGTTGCGCGCGCGGTTGCTGCCCTCGCCCCAATATTCCTTCACATAGCTGCCGCCCATGCGCAGGCGGTTTGTGGGGCTCTCGTCAAAGCGGGAAAAATAGCGGCCCAGCATGACAAAATCGGCGCCCATAGCCAGCGCCAGCGTGATGTGGTAGTCGTGCACGATGCCGCCGTCGGAGCAGATGGGCACATAGACGCCCGTCTCTTTGTAGTATTCGTCGCGGGCCTTGGCCACTTCGATGATGGCCGTGGCCTGCCCGCGGCCGATGCCCTTCTGTTCGCGCGTGATGCAGATGGAGCCGCCGCCGATGCCGATTTTGACGAAATCGGCGCCGCAGTCGGCCAGAAAGCGGAAACCGTCGGCGTCCACGACGTTACCGGCGCCGATGCGCACCTTGTTCCCATAGCGTTTTTTCGTCCACTCGAGGGTGCGCTTCTGCCACTCGGTGTAGCCCTCGGAGGAGTCGATGCACAAAACATCCGCGCCCGCCTGCACAAGGGCGGGGATGCGCTGCTCATAGTCGCGCGTGTTGACGCCCGCGCCCACCACATAACTCTTGTTTTGATCCAGCAGCTCATTCACGTTCTCTTTGTGGGAGTCATAGTCCTTGCGAAAGACGAGGTAGACGAGGTGCCCGTCGTCGTCGACGAGGGGCAGGGTGTTGATTTTATTGTCCCAGATGATGTCGTTGGCCTCTTTCAGGGTGGTTGTGTGTTTGGCCACCACAAGCTGGTCCATCGGGGTCATGAAGGTGGAGACGAGGGTGGCGGGGTCCATGCGGGAGACGCGATAGTCGCGCGAGGCGACAATGCCGAGCAGCTTGCCGTGGGCCGTGCCGTCGTCTGTGACCGCGACGGTGGAGTGCCCGGTCTTTTTCTTGAGTTCCAGGATGTCGGCCAGGGTGGCGTCGGGGCGAATGTTCGAGTTCGAGGTGACGAAACCCTTCTTGAAACTCTTCACATTGCGTACCATCTGCGCTTCGCTTTCGATGCTTTGGCTGGCGTAAAGGAAGCTGATGCCGCCCTCAATGGCCAGGGCGATGGCCATCTTTTCGCCCGAGACACTCTGCATGATGGCACTCGTCATGGGAATATTCATATAGAGCGCGGCGTCTTCGCCGCGTTTGTGCCGTACCACAGGCGTGCGCAGGCTGACCGCGTCGGGCACGCATTCGGCCGAGGAATACCCGGGCACAATCAGGTATTCGCCAAAGGTATGAGATGGTTCTTTATAAATCATTGCCATATTCAGGAGCCCCTCTCTTGACAGTGTGTTTTCTATTTATCCTATCACAAGGATGTGTAAAAGAAAAGAGTGTAGGGAGAAAGAGGCAGCGCCGCCGGTGTAAGACTACAATACATATTGGACAGTTGAGGTAAAAGAAAAGAGAAAAGGAACTTCTATTTGGAGTAAAGTTAAGTTACCACACAAAACTGCTCACAAGAAGGAACCTTTTCTCATGAATACTGTAACATAAGATATGCGCTACCGGCAATCCCTGATGAAGTTTGCGGACAAATATGGCGTGAGCCGGGCAAGCCGCAAGTACAACAAAAGCCGCAGCTACATATACTTCTGGCTGAAGCGCTGGAACGGTACCCTGGAAAGCCTGGCGTGCCAAAGCCGCAGGCCGCACAGCCACCCAAACCAACACACCGAAGCGGAGATGAAACTGATACAAGATATGCGTCGCCGCAATCCGAGCCTTGGGATGATTGAACTATGGCACCGATTACGAAAGCGGGGACACCAAAAATGCTGCCGACAAGAATACTCCTTTTGAGGGAATAGGAAAGATTAAATGTCTGCCCATCAGCAGTAGAGACAAGTATACCTTTGCGCAAGGAATCAGGTCAATTTCAATGACCTCAAACGCATCGTTGGGTTTCAGCTTCAATTTTGTGGACAGATATTTTTCAATATCGAAAAGGTTTTTCTTATTGGAATCCGCAAGGTAGCGGTAATTCGGGTGTTTGGTTATATCGTATTTCGAGGAAAGAAAAGGGCGCTCGTCGCGGACTTGCAGAATACATTTTGCGCCGTCCATAACGGCGATTTCGTCCACCGACATAAGCTCACGCCCGAGCTTTTGGAAGTTCTGACCGTGGGATTCCTGATTTCCCTTTGTGACAGAGGTGTTGTACATATCCACGGTTTCTTTGCCGAGCATCTTGGATATTTCCTCAAGAGTAGTCTTTTCCTTGCCGCCGAGGAACAAAGTGGTGTCCATATTGCCCACGATTGTATCGGCGTTATCCTTGTAAATATGAGGAAAAAAATCGACAAGCAATTTTGGTATTTTAATGGCGCGTATGCCGGCTGAGGTCTTGGTTCTTTTCAGTTGGGAGCGTCCATTTATCGGGATCATAAAAAAACGCCCGGTGAGGGGCGGAAGACCATTCAAGGCAAGATATGAACTTCTGCTGGAAGCGTATCATAAAAACTTTGCTCGTCCGGGGGTAGCGGTGTTCCCTGCCGTATTTTTGACAATATCCCCTGTATTCTTCGCGTGACTTCGTGGCTCACTCCGCCATTTATTTCTTCA
>JAJDHT010000148.1 GCA_030266325.1 Ruminococcaceae bacterium OttesenSCG-928-I18 | reverse complement strand
GCCAACTGGGCGGACGGGCGGGACATCTCCTTTCCGGATTTTTACGCAAAACTGCGCAACGGCAGCATGTCGGTGACAAGCCAGGTCAACGTCACGCAGTTTTTAGAGCCCTTCCGCAGCACTTTGCAGCAGGGCAAGGATATCCTCTACATCGGGTTTTCCTCGGGCCTTTCGGGAACGGTCAATTCGGGCAGGCTGGCGGCCGAAGAACTGGCGGGCGAGTTTCCCGAGGCCAAGATACTGGTGGTGGATACCCTGGCGGCCAGCCTTGGCCAGGGGCTTTTGGTTTACCACGCGGTACAGAAAAAGCGCGAGGGTGCCTCCATTGAAGAGGCTGCCCAGTGGCTGGAAAGCAACAAATTGAATTTGGCGCACTGGTTCACCGTGGACGACCTCAACTTCCTCAAGCGAGGCGGGCGGGTTTCGGGCGCGGCGGCGATGTTCGGCACCATGCTGAATATCAAACCGGTGATGCATGTGGACAATGCCGGCAAGCTGATTCCGGTGGAGAAGGTGCGCGGCCGCCGGCAGAGCCTGGACGCCCTGGTGGACCATATGGAGAAAACGGCCATTCTGCCCGAGGAGCAGATGGTGTTCATCTCCCACGGCGACAGCCGCGAGGACGCCGAGTATGTGGCGCATGAGGTGAAAAACCGCCTGGGCGTAAGCGAGGTGTTTCTCAATTATGTGGGGCCCGTCATTGGCAGCCACTCGGGCCCGGGCACCATGGCGCTTTTCTTTTTGGCTACCGAACGATAAAAAACTTCTTTTTATAGACAAAATCACTAGCGGCCCGGCATTTTTGCCGGGCCGCTAGTGATGAGATGGTTCGTTTTCACAGCAAAGGGTCGGTACAGGGTGAGATGCTGCGAAAAGAGGGCTGTATCCTGCACAGCACGGCGAGGCTATCATGCGTCTTCCTTGCCAAAAAGGTTGAACCGGAAAAGCTTGCTCTCGTCGTTTTTGTTGCTACACTCAATCTGTGCGTTGGACACCCGGCCACCTTCGATCAGCCTTGTAAAACCGATGAGTTGGCAGAGCTTGCTGCGCAGGTTGAGCCGGTCCCCTTCGGGGGTGACCATGAAAACATCTCCTTCGCAGGAATCCAGCACTTCGGTGAATTCCTTCAGGTCGACGTTGTTCAGTACCATGTTGATGTTCATGCTTTACTCTCCTTTCCATTTGTTTCTGTTTGAAGTATAACAGAGGACAGTGAAAAATACAAGAAAATCTCTGTGGAATATGCACAATCAAAACTAAAATAATTTGTAGAAAATGACGAAAACCTGAAGACTCAAAAAGAGGGGGAAGTGTGGTGCGCTACGCGTGCACGGCGCTTGAAAACAAAGGGATAAACCGATATAATGGTAGCGATGCGTTCACCCGGGGGCAAAGGGATGGCGGAACGGTTCGGCCACCCGAGAGACCACGGATTGAAGAGGTTGCCTGCACGGGGGCAGAACGCAAATATGCACAAGAAGGAGCAACCGTAGCATGACGTACACCCATGAAGTGGAACAGATGTGTCCTGTGGCCAAGGGCCCGCATCATGGCCCGGCCCCTATTCCCGAAGAGGGAAGGTGGGTAAAGGCCTATGATGTGGGGGATATCAGCGGCTTGACCCACGGTGTTGGCTGGTGTGCACCACAGCAGGGCGCCTGTAAGCTGACGTTGAATGTAAAGAATGGGAAAATTGAAGAGGCGCTTGTCGAGACCATCGGATGCAGCGGCATGACCCACTCGGCGGCCATGGCAGGGGAAATTCTGCCGGGGAAAACCATCCTGGAAGCGCTGAACACAGACCTTGTTTGCGACGCCATCAATGTGGCGATGCGTGAGCTCTTCCTGCAGATTGCCTACGGACGCACCCAGACGGCCTTCTCTGAGGATGGCCTGCCGGTGGGCGCCGCCCAGGAGGACCTTGGCAAAGGCATGCGCAGCATGGTGGGCACCATTTACTCCACCCAGAAAAAAGGGGTCCGCTATATGGATTTGACCGAGGGGTACATCACGCGCATGGCCCTGGACGAAAACAACGAGGTCATCGGGTACGAGTTTGTGCGCCTTGGCAAGATGATGGAAGACATCCGTAAAGGCAAAAGCGCCGACGAGGCGATGAAAGACAACACGGGCAGTTACGGTCGTTTCAAAGAAGAAGACGGCGCGGTCAAATACATTGACCCGCGCGAAGAATAGGAAAGGAGGAGCAAACTATTGGCTACTTTTGAAAACATGGAACGCCGCATGCCGAAGATTGAGGCTTGCCTGAAAGACAATGGCATCGCCTCTCTGGACGAATGCCGCGAGATGCTCCTCAAAAAGGGCATCGATGTAGACGCGATTGTGAAGGGTGTGCAGCCCATCTGTTTTGACAATGCCGTTTGGGCCTACACGCTGGGCACGGCCCTTGCCGTGAAACGCGGGCTGAAAAACGCGGCCGAGTGCGCCGCGGCTATCGGCGAAGGGCTGGAGGCCTTCACGGTGCCCGGCAGCGTGGCCGAACAACGCAAAGTGGGCCTCGGGCACGGAAACCTGGGCGCCATGCTGCTGCGCGACGAAACCGAGTGTTTCGCCTTCCTGGCCGGACACGAAAGTTTCGCGGCGGCCGAGGGCGCCATCGGAATTGCAAAGACCGCCAACAAGGCGCGCACCCGCCCGCTGCGGGTCATCCTCAACGGCCTGGGCAAGGATGCGGCCTACATCATCAGCCGCATCAACGGGTTCACCTTCGTCGAAACCGAATACAATTTCGAGACCGGGGAACTGAAAATTGCCGATAAGAAGGCCTTCTCGAAGGGTGAGCGGGCGGCCGTGAACTGCTATGGTGCCGACGATGTGCTCGAGGGCGTGGCCATCATGAAGCACGAGGGCGTGCAGGTGAGCATCACGGGCAACTCCACGAACCCCACGCGTTTTCAGCACCTCGTGGCGGGTACCTACAAAAAATGGGCGAACGAAAATGACGCGAAGTATTTTTCGGTTGCGTCCGGCGGCGGCACGGGCCGCACCCTGCACCCGGACAACATGGGCGCCGGCCCCGCCAGCTATGGCCTGACCGACTCGATGGGCCGCATGCACGGCGACGCGCAGTTTGCGGGGTCGTCCTCGGTGCCGGCCCACGTGGAGATGATGGGGCTCAT
>JAJDHT010000146.1 GCA_030266325.1 Ruminococcaceae bacterium OttesenSCG-928-I18 | reverse complement strand
TGCCAGAACCTGGCGGTTTTAGTAGGCAGGCTCTTTGTCTTTTACCAGCAGCTGGGTTATACTGTTTGTGGGTGGAAAAAAGCATACAGAGGAGGGGTACGGTGGAGGAGTTGCGGATTGAGCCCTATACGGAAAAAGATCTGCAAGCGGCCTGGCAGCTGGTTGTGGATGCCTTCTATGGGAAATTTGGTGTGTTGACAGACCTTGATGCAGCCGGGACGGCGGCCCTGTGCAGCACACTCTGGCCCTTTTCTGCAAACGGCGATATAGAGGGGCATTACCTGCTCAAAGAGGGGGAGGAGGTGGTGGGGTCCATCCTGCTCAGCTGGAAACCGGAGCCGGGCAAAAGCGCGGGCAGTGCCGCCTATGGCCCGGCCATCGGTGCCTTTGGGCTGCGCAATGTACTGAAATTGACGCTGGGTATGGAAATACTCGAACACAGACACAAGGACCGGGAGTGTTATGTAGGCCACCTGGCCGTCTCGGAAGGCCACCGTGGCAAAGGGTATGGGCGAAAGCTGATGCAGTTTGCCAAGAAGACCTGCCTGGAAGACGGACGTTTCGATACACTCAGCCTGCATGTGGCCGCCAAAAACCGCCCGGCCGTCCATCTCTACCACAAGCTGGGTTTCCACGTCGCCAGGAAATGGTACAGTGGAATCAATGGCCGTCTATATAACGACCCCTACTGGTTCCTCATGGTGTGGGACTGCCGCTAGGCGGAGCGGGAGGGGAGATAGCGTACATGCTTTTCCACATTCGCCACAGGGCGATGGTGTAAAGAAGCATACTCACGGAAAAAATAGCGATATACCCCTCGATAATCCACGCGGATACCCCGGCGTATTGCAGGATTCCGATGCCGGTATCTACCGCCGTGTGTAATAAAATGGCAAACGCCAGCCATAGAGGTTTCTTCTGCACGACAGCCTGCATCACCATCACCGACGCGCCCATGTGGAAGCAGAGC
This sequence comes from Ruminococcaceae bacterium OttesenSCG-928-I18, assembly GCA_030266325.1. GTDB lineage: Bacteria > Bacillota > Clostridia > Oscillospirales > Ruminococcaceae > JAAYCI01. Next base: position 2,209 of record JAJDHT010000146.1, on the reverse strand, counting down.
GTTAAAAGCCGCTCCACGCCCGCCATGGAGACCTCCGCAAACCCCAGCCCCAGCAGGCCGAGCCCCGTGACAAGAAGATAGACGCTGTTGATTCCAATCAGCATGGCCTCCAAGCCGCCGTGCCCAATGCCGAAGGCGATGCCGTCGGGCAGGGCGTGGTGCTTTTTCATAAGCAGGCGCATTACGATATACCGTCCCAGTTCTTCAAACAGACCGGCGGAGAGCCCCAAAAAAAGGAAGTAGAAAATCGGCCGGGTGCGCTGAAACAGGATGAAACCAGGGTTTGTATTTAGCAGTTGCAGCAGCGGCAGCCGCAGCAAGACCTGAAAGGCCAAAAAGGTGAGCGCGCCGAAAAGATAAGAGGGCAGATAATATCGCCAGGAAGGACGCAGGCAGAGGGCCAGGAAAACGCCGAGCGGCAGGCCCAGCATGACGACGATATTGAAAAGCGCCCCCCATTGTCCGGCGGATAACAATGGTCTCCCTCCTCCCTGGGTCCTGAAAAGCCCCTTTTACAGGGCTGCGAACAGTGTGCGCCCCCGTGTGGAAAGCCAGCGGGCAAGCAGGCAGCAAAGCAGCAAGAGAATAAGCCCCCCGACGAGCGAAAAAACCGTAAACCCGAGCCCGAGCGCGGAACAGACCAAATACACACAGACGAGCAAGGCCGCCTCCAATAGGCCGGCGAGCATACTGAAAATCACACTGGCGCTTTGTTTTATGACCACGGTATCGTTCTCTGCGTCCAAGCGCGGGAATTTTAGGTTGATGGCGAGGCCGGTCATGGCGGTGAGGGCGAGATAGAGCAAACTGAGAAGCAAAACTCCCAGGGCGGAGAAGGGGGAGAGCGAAAAAACATACGCCTCAATGGGCGTCACCAGCACGCACACGGCCGCGCCGCAAAGGAAATGGAACCCCGCCTTCGCAAGGAAGATACGCCCCACGTCCAGTGGCGCCTCTTTGAGAATCCAAAGCGTTTTCCCCTCCAGGCTGATGCTGACGGAGGAAGGCAAAAAGGACATGATGCAGAGGACCATGACGACCAGGACAAGAAGGGGCAGAACCGAGGCAAGGGAGAGCCCCCCGGCCAACGCTGCGATAGACGCAAGGGCCGCGTGGATGCTGTTTTTTGTGAATAGGAAAACGACGGTTGCCACCAGAAGCATCATCATACCCATACCCGCATTGAGCAGGTAGGCGGGGGTGGTGAAAAACCGGCGCGCCTCCTTGGCCAGCAGGGCCGAAAAACCACCCCGGCTTCCCACGGTGCCCAGTTTATAGTCGCTGCGTACCTGCCGGCCCAGCAGGCTTGTCAGCAGTTTTTTGTAAAAGCGGCTGGCCAGCAAAACCAAGAGGAAAAAGGGAACAAGACAGAGGGCGGCAACGGCAAGCAGGAGCAGGCCGTTTGGCTCGATGACGGCGCGCACCATCCAGGAGAGCGGCGGGAAAAAGCTGGCCAGCGTCGAACGCATGCCGTCTATGTCGGTTCCAGATGTCTCGATATATCGGGGAATACCTACACTTGCGACGATGATCACGCCCACCAGCAAAAGGCTGAATACGGTGTTGAAGAGGTTTTTATACCGCATGCGGGAGATGAGCATACTGATCAAAGTGCCGAACAGCAGGGCGACGAAGGCCGGAACGAAAGAGAGAAAAACGCCTTCAAGAAGCAGCAGCAACAGGAACCCTAGCCCGCCAGAGCCGCCCGAAGTAAGCCACACCACGCCGGCCGGCAATAAAAACAGCTCCAGCATGAAGAGGATTTCCAAATAGAGAGCGGCCACCTTGGCCAGCAGCACGGAAAAAGAGGAGACGGGCAGGCTGAGGACAAGGTCGATGTCCTTTGTCGAAAACAGCAACCCTTGCGCGAGATAGACGGTGAAGAAGATACAAAACAGAACCCCCATGACCACCATCATCATCAGCATGATGTCCAGCCCGCCCAAGGGGCCAAGCGCCTGGGCCAACATCATGGAATAGCTGCCGGAGATAAAAGCCATGACGAAGGCCAGAAAGACAAACGCTTTCAGCCCGCTCATCTGCCGCCGTTTTCCCCCGCGGCCGCGCCCTCCTGCCGTGGTGAGAAGCAGGCTTTGGAAGTGGACGCGGATCAGTGCCCAAAGCCCGCTCATAGCTCGTTCTCCCCCTGGGGCGAGGGCTCGCTTTCCAGCTCGAGAAACACATTTTCGAGGCTGCTTTTCCCCACGAT
>JAJDHT010000147.1 GCA_030266325.1 Ruminococcaceae bacterium OttesenSCG-928-I18 | reverse complement strand
ATCATCACAGAGAACTCGATGCAGGGGGCACAGTACCGCAAATACACCTTCAAGGTAGCGAAAGACGCCACCAAGATCTCCATCGCCTCGGCCGTGGAAGAGCTGTTCGGCGTACAGGTGAAAAAGGTGAATACCATCTCGGTGCGCGGGCAGTACCGCCGCCAAGGCCGGACGGGTGGATATACTTCTTCTTATAAGAAAGCCATCGTCACCCTCACCGAGAAATCCAAGGGCATCGAGTTCTTCGAGTCGATGACCTAAGAGGAGGAAAATCATGGCGATTAAAAAGTATAAACCGACGACGCCCGGCCGCCGCGGCATGACGGTGACAGACTATTCGGAACTTTCGAAAGTGGAGCCGGAGCGCAGCCTGCTGGAGCCCATGAAGAAGCACGCGGGCCGAAACAGCTACGGCCGCATCACCGTGCGGCACCACGGCGGCGGCAACCGCAAGAAATACCGCAAAATCGACTTCAAACGAGACAAGTTTGATGTGCCTGCCAAAGTGGTGACCCTCGAGTACGACCCGAACCGCTCGGCACACATCGCGCTCATTGAGTACGAGGACGGCGAAAAAGCCTACATCATTGCGGCCGAGGGTATGAAGGTGGGAGACACCGTGATGAACGGCCCCGCCGCCGACATCAAGCCCGGCAACGCGATGCCCTTCTCGGCCATCCCGGTCGGCACGGTCATCCACAACATCGAGATGTACCCCGGCAAGGGCGCGCAGATCGTGCGCAGCGCGGGCACGAGCGCGCAGCTGATGGCCAAAGAGGGCAAATACGCCCTCGTGCGCCTACCCTCGGGCGAGATTCGCAACTTCCCGGTCAACTGCATTGCCTCCATCGGCCAGGTGGGCAACATCGACCATGAGAACGTCAACATCGGCAAGGCCGGCCGCAAACGCCACATGGGCTGGAGGCCCACGGTGCGCGGCAGCGTGATGAACCCGGTGGACCACCCTCACGGCGGCGGCGAAGGCAAAAGCCCCGTGGGCAGGCCGAGCCCCCTGACCCCCTGGGGCAAACCCACCCTTGGGTACAAAACGCGCAAAAAACACAACCGCAGCGACAAGTACATCGTCAAGCGCGCCGGTTCAAAGTAAGAAAGGAGAGCACAGATGGGCAGAAGCGTAAAAAAAGGACCCTATGTCCAGCAGGCGCTCCTACAGCGCGTGCAGGGAATGAACGACAATGGGGAAAAACGAGTTCTGAAGACCTGGAGCCGCGCCTCCACCATCTTCCCCGATTTTGTAGGCCATACCTTCGCGGTGCATGACGGGCGCAAACATGTGCCGGTGTATGTGACCGAGGACATGGTAGGGCACAAACTGGGCGAGTTCGCCCCCACCCGCACCTACCGCGGCCACGCCGGCAGCAAGACCGGCAAATAAGAGCAGAGGAGAGGACACAGATGGAAGATACCATTCAAGCCAAAGCGGTTGCGCGCTATGTGCGCATCTCGCCCCGTAAAGTCGGCATCGTTCTCGACCTCATCCGCAGCCAGCCACTGGACAAAGCCCTCGCCATTTTGCAGTACACGCCGAAATCGGCCAGCGAGGTCCTCTTTAAACTGGTGAACAGCGCCGCGGCCAACGCCGAGAACAACCACAACATGGACAAAGACAACCTTTACGTCGCCGAGTGCTTCGTCTCCGCCGGGCCCACCTTGAAAAGGATACAGCCCAAGGATCACGGCAAGGCATTTCGGATTCTCAAGCGCACCAGCCACATCACGGTGGTGCTCAAAGAGCAGGAAGAAGCATAGGAGGCGATGAAAAAAGATGGGACAAAAAGTTAACCCGAACGGCCTGCGTGTTGGTGTAATCCGCGACTGGAACAGCCGCTGGTTTGTGGATAAGAGAGAATTCGGAGACACCCTCGTAGAGGACTACAATATCCGTAAATATCTCAAAAAGCGCCTGTACGCGGCCGGCATTCCCAAAATTGAGATCGAGCGTACCTTCGACCCCGGCACCGGCGCGCCCAAGGTGAAAATCAACCTGTTCGTCGCCAAACCCGGCATGGTCATCGGCCGCGGCGGCAGCGAGATCGACAAACTCCGCGCCGACATCGAAAAGAAGATCGGCAAGAGCGTCAACCTCAACATCGTGGAGATCAAAAACCCCGATGTGAACGCGCAGCTGGTGGCCGAGAACATCGCCCAGCAGCTCGAGCGGCGCATCGCCTTCCGCCGTGCCATGAAACAGAGCATCGGCCGGGCCATGCGCTTTGGGGCAAAGGGCATCAAATGCCAGGTGGGCGGCCGCCTCAACGGCGCCGACATCGCCCGCAGCGAGCACTACCACGAGGGTACCATTCCGCTGCAAACCCTGCGCGCCGACATCGACTACGGTTTTGCCGAGGCGAACACCACGTACGGCAAGATCGGCGTGAAAGTATGGATTTATAAAGGCGAGGTGCTCAAGGGCACCAAACCTGCCGACGATACACAGCGCCCGCCCCGTCCTCCGCGCGAGGATCGTGGTGACCGCCGGGGCCGCCGGCCGGAGCGCAGAGAAGGAGGAAGCCGCTAATGTTAATGCCGAAACGCGTGAAATACCGCCGGCAGCAGCGTGGGCGCATGAAGGGCAAAGCCATGCGCGGCAACGAAGTGAACCAGGGCCAGTACGGTCTTGTGGCCACAGAGCCCGCCTGGATCACCTCGAATCAGATCGAGGCCGCCCGTATTGCCATGACACGCCACATCAAGCGCGGTGGTAAGGTTTGGATCAAAATTTTCCCGGACAAGCCCGTGACCGAAAAACCCGCCGAGACCCGCATGGGCAGCGGCAAAGGCAGCCCGGAGTACTGGGTGGCCGTGGTGAAGCCGGGCCGTGTGTTGTTCGAGCTGGCCGACGTCTCTGAAGAGGTGGCCCGCGAGGCGCTGCGTCTGGCCGGGCATAAACTTCCCGTCAAGACGAAGTTCGTCAAGCGCGAGGGCGAGTTCACTGTAGAGCTTGGCAAACGGCGCCGCAGCCTGGCCGACATGTTGGCCGCCGAGGAAGCCGCCGCAGCCGCCGAGGCCGGTATCGTCGCCGAGGGCGAAGAGGGCGCGGCTCCTGCAGAAGGCGAGGCACCCGCTGCAAAGGAGGGTGATACAGAATGAAAGCCAGCGAATTGCGTGACATGAAGCCCATCGAGCTGA
>JAJDHT010000145.1 GCA_030266325.1 Ruminococcaceae bacterium OttesenSCG-928-I18 | reverse complement strand
GAGGGGATTGTTACTTGCTACCCGTAAACGGGTCTTGGTATTCTTTGAGCGTCATCTGATCCGAAAGCTGATCCTCTTTCAGTTGGTCTCGGATGTACTCTTCGATCCTTTTTGCATTCTTTCCTACCGTGTCCACGTAGTATCCTCGGCACCAGAAGCTGCGGTTTCCATACTTGTACTTGAGATTCCCATGTCTTTCGTGTATCAGCAGACTGCTCTTTCCCTTGAGAAATCCCACAACACTGGACACGCTCATCTTCGGCGGTATCTCCAAAAACATATGAATGTGGTCAGGACACACTTCTGCTTCGATTATCGTTATCTGCTTCCATTCACACAATTCTCTTAGGATTTTCCCTATTTCAACTTTGAGCTCTCCGTAGATTATCTTTCTTCGATACTTCGGGGCAAAGACAATGTGGTATTTGCAGTTCCATTTCGTGTGTGCTAGACTTTTTGTGTCATTCCCCATTTGAATGACCTCCTTTTGATTTTCTGTTGCAGTTGGCAGACCGCAACCTTATTCTAAATCAAAAGGAGTTTTCTATCATAATACCGCTAAAACGTTGACCCCCGGCACAGCCGGGGGTTTTGTGCATACAAAAACCATCCCCTCTGTTTTGAAGGGGATGGTCTGGTCACACTAAAAGTGGATTTTCTCTTCGAGCCATGCAGAGACCTCTTCCATCGGGATCCGTACCTGCTCCATACTGTCCCTGTAACGGATGGTGACGGCGTGGTCGGTCTCGGAATCGAAGTCGTAGGTAATGCAGAAAGGGGTGCCTATCTCATCCTGCCGGCGGTAGCGTTTTCCAATCGACCCGGTCTCATCGTAGTCCACCATGAGCTCGCGGGCCAGCTGTTGCTGCAAAGCCCGCGCGGGTTCGCCAAGCTTTTTGGAGAGGGGCAGAACGGCGGCCTTGTAGGGGGCAAGCGCGGGATGAAAGCGCATGACGACGCGTTTGTCTTCTTTACCCTTGTCGTCCGTGAGTGTCTCCTCGTCGTAGGCATCCACGAGGAAGGCAAGCGCCACGCGGTCGGCGCCAAGAGAGGGTTCGATGACATAGGGAATGTAGTGTTCGTTTGTCTCGGGGTCAAAGTATTCCTGGTCTTTGCCGCTGTGTTCGTTGTGCTGCTTGAGGTCATAGTCGGTGCGGTCTGCAATGCCCCACAGTTCGCCCCAGCCAAAGGGGAAGAGGTATTCGATATCGGTGGTGGCGTTCGAGTAAAAAGAGAGTTCTTCAGGGCCGTGGTCACGCATGCGCAGGTTTTCCTCCTGCATGCCGAGGTTTTGCAGCCACCGCCTGCAAAAGTCTTTCCAGTGGGCAAACCATTCGAGGTCTGTGCCCGGTTTGCAGAAAAACTCACATTCCATCTGCTCAAATTCGCGCATACGGAAGATGAAGTTTCCCGGGGTGATCTCGTTGCGGAAGGCCTTGCCAATCTGGCAAACGCCAAAGGGAATTTTGCGGCGGGTGGTCCGCTGCACGTTAGAGAAGTTGACAAAGATCCCCTGGGCGGTTTCGGGCCGCAAGTACACTTCGTTTTTGGAGTTCTCGGTGACACCCATAAAAGTTTTGAACATCAGGTTGAATTTACGGATGTCCGTGAAATCACTTTTGCCGCAGTGCGGGCAGGTGAGGCCCTGTTCGCGGATATATTGCTGCATTTCTTCGTCTGAAAGCCCGGTGGCGGAGGCCCCGCTTTCTTCGATGAGCTGGTCTGCGCGGTAGCGGCTTTTGCAGGCCCGGCAATCCATAAGCGGGTCCGAAAACCCGCCCACATGTCCCGTGGCCACCCAGACCTCGGGGTTCATCAGGATAGCGCTATCCAGCCCGACATTGGTGGGACTTTCCTGCACAAACTTTTTCCACCAGGCCTGTTTTATGTTGTTCTTGAATTCGGTTCCCAAGGGGCCGTAATCCCAACTGTTGGCAAGCCCGCCATAGATTTCGCTGCCGGCAAAAATAAAACCGCGGTTGTGGCACAGGGCGGTGATGGTCTCCATGGATTTATCTTCATTACGCATAGCTTGGCCTCCTTAAGGCGGTTAAACTGAATGTATGTATTGTACGTTTCCCGGTGAGCACCTGTCAAGCGTTCGAGCCGTAATGAGGGAAGCGGGGACATTCGCTGTGAAGTTCTCCTCTATAGGTCGCTCTTGTATTGACGGAAATCGTTTTCCGGCATATAATATAATATTGGTGTAGTTTACCGGGTATCGGGATGTAGCGCAGGTGGTAGCGCGCTTGCTTTGGGAGCAAGATGCCGCAGGTTCAAGTCCTGTCATCCCGACCATACAAAAACCACTTGCAATCGCTATAAAACAGTGATTTCGGGTGGTTTTTTTCTTTCTCAAAACACCAGTTTTATAGCCATTTCTGGCCTTTCCTGCAAAATATGCAAGTAAAAATGCAAGTAAATTTTTTGCCCTATTAATCAAAAACCACCCTCCCGTAGAAGGGCGTTTTGTCCGATCGCCTTGACGAATTGCTGCCGCCGTGAGAAAATAAGAACTGATATTTTGTGGAATGCAGGGGGGCTTCTCATGGTGAAAATAAAACTTCGTATTGCATCCGTTCTGGTTGTGCTGTTTCTGGTTGTGGGGCTTGGGCCTGTGCAAGCACTTGCCGCCCCGGCACCGGCCATTGGAAATATTATATGTTTTGGGGAACATTACGGAGGTCCCATTATATGGTTGGTGACAGACAATAATGGCGGTATGAGGAGCAGAGGGGGGCTGTATCAACGGTCTTATGATGATGACCCTTCTGTAGCGATACAACCACCACCGGACACTCGGCTCTTGGACTTTAGCAATAGCAGTTTGTCGATTGACTTAAACGGAACTTTCAGAACAACCGCGTTTTCGCCGGCAGAGCAGCTCGCCATCACCGGAAATATCGGTATTCCTACGTCTAACCAGGGTGCTTTGGTAAGCTACGGCGCGAACGTGTATTATTGGATCGAGGGCGCCTTTATAGATGGCGGGAATTGGCAAGCAAATTACGTAGACGGTGTAGGCGATCTTCACGAAGACCTCGTTAATAATGGCTCTTATTTTGTGGTCCCCACATTACAGCTCGATCTGTCCCGTGTCCTCTTCACCACTGATGCCACGGGGGGCAAGCCCACCTCACCCGGCCAGGCTCTATCGCCCATGCAAACGACAACTAACGCCCTCAAACTCACCGTGTTGGACAATACCCTGTCCTGTTCTGCTGAGGTCACCAATGTGTCTGGAAAAGACATCACCTTTAGCTACGAAATCGCCGGCACCTGTAACCGGCTCGCAGCCATCGTTCAAGGTGAAAATGGGGAT
>JAJDHT010000144.1 GCA_030266325.1 Ruminococcaceae bacterium OttesenSCG-928-I18 | reverse complement strand
AATTTCTGCTCATAGATCTTCCCGTCGGTGTGCACCTGTACGGTCAGCCATTCGCTCAGGGCGTTCACCACACTGGCGCCCACGCCGTGCAACCCGCCCGACACCTTATAACCCGAGTTGTCGCCACCAAACTTACCGCCGGCATGTAGCATCGTAAAAACAACGGTGACCGCCGACTTTCCTATCTTCGGTTGGATGCCTACGGGGATACCGCGGCCGTTGTCCAGCACCTCCATGACATCATTTTCTTTGATGCGCACCTCGATGTGGTCGCAAAAACCCGCCAACGCCTCGTCAATCGCGTTGTCCACAATCTCATACACACAGTGGTGCAGCCCCCGCGGCCCCGTAGAGCCAATGTACATACCCGGGCGCTTGCGTACGGCCTCCAGCCCTTCCAACACCTGGATCTGGCTGCCATCATACTCGTTCTGGAATGCCTCTTTCGCCATTTTGATCCTTTCTCCAGCTTTTTCTATCTATTTAAATGATATTATTCACTATTTTTCAGCAGGGTCAAAAACCCCTCCGCTTATCTATTATTATAGCATTAAATTGTGTATTTTCTTTGCATTTTTCTCTAAAAGATCCAGCCTCTTTTTTATCGTTGCCGTGGAGTTTTGGCAGATATAAACCCGCCCCTTCCGCCCCACGGAAACCACAAAGCTTTTGGGCAGCTCGCTTGAGGTATTCACCACCCGTCCCTCTCTTTCGGCCCGGGCCAGGTACTCCCGCGAATGCTTCGAAATCGTCGAGGTATCCAAATCAAAAATACCCAGCATATCCTTCGTCAACACCGTCGTCTCCTGGCCCAAATGCAAATACATAAAAACCAGCCTTTCGCCCTTTATTTCGGGGGTGCGGGGGAGCGTTGCTTCCCCGCTGTCTTGACCTTTTATCCCTTGACCTCGCCCTGTTCCATCGTCACCACTTTCCCCTCCACCTGTTTCAAAAGCGTCGGGTCACAGGTCGTCAAAAAATTCTGTTTTCCCTGCATGCCGGAAAGCAGGAACGCCTGCCGTGTCTCATCCAGTTCACTCAATACATCGTCCAAAAGCATCACCGGGTGTTCGCCGCTCACCTCTTTGGCCCGTTCGGCTTCGGCCAGTTTCAGGCTCAGCACCACGCTGCGCTGTTGCCCCTGGCTGCCAAAAACTCTTGCGCTCTGCCCATCCACCAGGGTTTCCACATCCTCCCGGTGAGGTCCCGCTGTGCAAAACCCCGCTCTTTTGTCCCGTTCACGGGTTTTTTTCAGCAGCGCTCCGATATCACCGTGCCCGCAGCAGGGAACAAAACAAACCTCTAGTCTCTCCCTGCCCTTCGAGAGCTTTGCGTAGACCTGCTCGGCCATAGGCCCCATGCGTTCGAGATACTGCCTTCGCCGCCCGCTGATCTCGGCGCCCGCCTCGGCCAACTCTGCATCAAAAACATCCAGAAGTTCTTCGGCGTCTCGGGTCTCCCAATACTTTTTCAGCAGGGCGTTTTTTTGTGAAAGCGCCCTCGTAAATCTACGTAATATCGATATATACCCAGGATACAGCTGGCAGAGCGCCGCGTCCAAAAACCGCCGCCGGCCTTCGGGCCCGCTCTTCACAAGGCTCAGGTGCTCGGGTGCAAACACCACGGCCGTAAAGGTTCCGGCAATCGCGGTCGCACGGCCATATTCCACCTTGTTGATCGCGGCAAACCTTCCGCGCTTCGCCGCCCCCTGGCCATGCAGGGTGATCTCAATCTCGCTTTCCCGGCCTGCGGCAAGGGTTTTTCCCCTCACCCATCCTTTCAGGCACCCGCGCCGCACAAGGTCTATGTCCCGGCTGGCGCGGAAACTCTTGGAACCGGTCAACAAAAAAATAGACTCCAGCAGGTTTGTTTTCCCCTGCCCGTTCTCCCCTGTGATGATCGTCAGTTCCTCATGGGGCACAAAATCGGCTTTTTTGATGTTTCTAAAATCCGCCAATTCCAAAAATCGTAAATTCAAACGTTCTTTTCTCCATCTTCTGCCACAAGATATACCCGCCCGTTCGCTTGAACACTGTCTCCGGCGCGCAGTTTCCTTCCCCGCTCAAGGCAGGTTTGCCCGTTCACGGTTACCTCGCCGCTTTGCACGGCCATCTTGGCCTCGCCTCCGGTGTCGCAGGCGCCTGCAAGCTTCAGGAAAGAGTCGAGCTTAATCCACTCTGTATGTATAAAAACACTTGTTTTATCAGTCATTTTTAAACCTGACCGGCAACACGAGGAAAAGGAACTCGTCCCCTTCGGCGGGTAAAACCTTCACCGGGGAAAGCGCTCCCGAAAGCTCCAAAACCACCTTGTCACATCCCGAATACCGCAGCGCATCCAAGAGGTAGCGGTAGTTGAAACCAATCTCCACCTTGTCGCCTTCGATCTCGGCCTCGATCTTGTCGCTCACTTTTCCCAGCACCGTTTGGCAGCGTATCTGAATCCCCTCGTCGAAGGTGACGCGCAGGGGGTTTTTCAGCCTTTCGGTGATGATGACGCTGCACCGTTCTATCGATTTTTCAAACGCCGGCACGTCCACGAGGACGCGTGTCTTGTGTCCCTCCGGCACCACATCTTTGTAGTTTAGGAAGCTGTCCTCGATCAATCGGCTCATCACCGTATACTGGCCATTCGAAAAAACCACATATCGGTTGTTGGCGTCAACGGTGATGTTTTTGCCTTCCTCCCCCATCAGCCGGGCTATTTCGGCCGCTGTTTTCGCCGGTACCACGATGTCTATCTCACGGTCGGTCTGTACGGGGTGTTGGGAAAGGGCGAAGCGAAACCCGTCGATCGCTACGATTTTCAGCTCTCCCGGCGTAATGGAAAACAGTTCTCCGGTCTGCGCCGGTTTTTTGTCGTCGGTCGAAACCGCATAAATCGTCGTGCCAATCATCGCCGCCAGTTCCGCTGCGTCTATTTCGAAAGCGCGGTCGGCCCCGGGCGAAGGGAGCTCGGGAAAATCGGCGGCGCTCATTCCCATCAGGTCATACTCGGTAATACCCCCCTTGATCGTCGTCGCCAAAGATTCTTCGCTCTCCACATGCACTTCTTCGCCGTCCAGGCTGCGCAGCATATCTCCCAGCAACTTTGCCGGCAATACGATGTCCCCTGGCTCTTTCACATTCGCCTCCACTTTGGTTGTGATGGCCATCTCCAGGTCATACCCGGTCAGTTCCAAAGAAAACCCGTCCGCATGTAAAAGAATTCCCTGTAAAACAGGTACAGCCGAGGAAGGGGTCACTGCCTTTGATACGCCGCCTACGGCATCGGCCAAACTTTTTTTATCACAACTGAACTTCATCTCGGATCCCTCCCAAAAATAAGAAATTGACTGAAAACAA
>JAJDHT010000143.1 GCA_030266325.1 Ruminococcaceae bacterium OttesenSCG-928-I18 | reverse complement strand
CGAGGATGTTATTGAAACCCGTTTTCAATTCATAAATAAGGAAATTGAGGCAAGCGCACAAAAAGCAGTGAGCGAAACTTCTATGTTCGTGCGCTTGCCGGCTGTGTATGAAGCCTATGAAATCGCGCTTGCCGGCGACATTGATGATCCCTACTCACCCGAATCCCAGGCCGCACGCGAGCACCTGCGCAACGAACTTGCTCCAATGCTGGATAGTTACAGTGATTTGACAGGGAAAAATCTGGAATTGCATTTTCATCTGCCCAACGGGTTTAGCCTGGTGCGAATATGGCGTGAGTTCAACACAAAAGTTGACGGAGAGTGGGTAGACATTTCCGATGACCTCAGAGCATATCGTCCCACAGTTTTGGAGGCGAACAGAACTGGGGAACCGGCGTTGGGAATAGAAGTCGGCAGCGGTGGATTTGCTGTCCGCGGGGTAGTTCCCATCATAGCGCCAGATGGCAGGCTGCTTGGATCTGCGGAATCTCTCCAACAGTTCAACCCTATTCTGGAAGCTGCGGCAGAGGAAGAACAAGTTTTTATCGCTCTGTATGCAAACAAGGAGTTATTGGATTTCTCAGTTGAGCTGCAAGACCCGGAAAGATACCCGCACATTGGCGACTTTGTGCAGGTTATAGACGTAAATGATGATTATGCGGAATCCTTTATCACTGCTGAATTGCTTAGCGAAGGAAAAAACGGAATAACTTACGTCACCCATGATTCTATGGTTCTGGCAGCATCTCCCATCGCGGATTACTCGGGAAACCAGAAAGGGGTCATTGTTTGCGCAATCAATACCGATAGCATCGCTGCGATTGTAACACCGGCCATGATTATTCTGGCGCTTATGCTGTCTATCATGACGGCGGTGCCCGTCCTCATGCTGATGTGGCAGATGCGCAGAATACATGCGGCCAATGAACGCACAACGCTTATGCTCAATGCATCACCACTAGGCTGTATATTATGGAACAAGAATTACGAAACCATCGACTGTAATGAAACGGCCAAAGGATGGTTCGGTTTTGAGGATGGAATACGCGATCTCGAGTGCTTAAAAGCGATCTCTCCCGAATATCAGCCCGATGGGCGCATTTCATTGGAAACCGTGCTCTCGTTGGTAAGGAAGACCTTTGAGGAAGGCGCCTGTGTCTTTGAGTGGATGTGCCAAACTTCGGAGGGGGCGCCGTTGCCGGTGGAGATCACCGCCGAGCGGGTTAAAGACGGGAAAGATTATATCGTGGCCACTTATATGCGAGACCTGCGTGAATACAAGCAGATGATACTGGAGATCGAAGATAAGCAGAAAAAAATGAATACAGATCCACTGACCGGTATTTACAACAGGCGTTTTTTTGATGAAACCTTACAGCGTCTGATCCATTCCCTGTCCCGCTCAGGTGGCCAACTGAGTTTGATAATGGCCGATATTGACTTTTTCAAGCTGTATAACGACACTTATGGACATATAGAGGGAGATAACTGCCTGAAAATTATTGCGGAAGCTCTACGAGACAGCATTACGAGAGCTGACGATTTTATTGCGCGTTACGGCGGTGAAGAATTTGTTGTCGTACTGCCAAACACTGGAGAAGATGGCGCACGAATGATTGCAGATAAATTGCTTGAACGTATCCGAGGCTGCAATATACCACACGAGACAAGTGACATAGCTAATTATGTCACCATCTCCATCGGAATCGCCACAGGAAAGGTAGAGCACACACACAGTAACGATGACTTTATTCGCCTGGCAGATGCAATGTTGTATGATTCCAAGCAAAGTGGACGCAATAAATACACCCTTGGTCATTTACCAGAGACTTGATATGTTCTCCTTTGCCGAAACTCTGTGTGAAGTTGTTTTGTCTGCGTCTGCCGTTGGGTTTTGGTTGAAGGCTGTCCATAACTGAATTCCTGTGGATAGCCTTCAGCCATGCTTTGAGAACTATTATAAAACATACTTATCCCCTCTTTTATTGTTTGGTAATGTAGCAACATAGATTTAGTGAATAACTGTTTCTTCGCAAGATAGTGCCAGAGACAGCGTAACAGGAGGTCAACATGCATAGAACCGCTGCGACAGAGGAATTCATGGAAATGCCTGATCATCACCTAACACTGATAGAGTCGGCCTGTGATTGGGCGTTTATCACCGATGCGGCGTTTTCCATTTGCTATGCGCATAAATGTAATAGTGCCATTTGCGATGTTTTGCCAGCCAATCTGGTGGGACAGTCTTTCGAGAGCTTTTTACCTGCCGATGCGCGCATTGGGGTTATGCACCTTCTACGCACAGAGTGTGGCGATAAAAAAGCAGCAAGCACAGAAACCGTCTATACAGATCCATTGACCGGCCTGTATCAAGTCAAGTGCATCCAGATAGATGTGGCGGACTCTAACGGTTACAGCATCACGGTTCGGCGCGTCACGCCCGAGTTGCTTGGACATCTGCGTCAAGAGCTATATGGTGATTCTTACCGTACAATAGATAAGCACGCTTCCATTCAGTTGGGGCAACAGAAACTCATAGCCGATTTGTCATCCGAGTTTGCAAAGAATTCAGATACAACCCCAGACAAACTGTTTGACTATGCCGTGCGGGAGCTGGGCTCTTTCATGGGAGTGGATCGTTGCTTGATCTTCCGCCATGATTTGGAGAGCAAAACCTATAGTGTTTTGCATGAATGGCATGCCCCCAATGTTCCCTCTACAAAAGACATCCTGCAAAATATCCCTTACAATGATGATGATGAGGGCTTTATTCAGCTTACCACCCGTCCATATATAGCTGTGGACGACACCTTCCAGTATTCGGGCGAGGCTTACCGTATCCAGCGCGAAAGTGGCGTACACTCTTTCGCCGATTTGCCCATTCTGTGCAACGGCCGGTTTTGGGGGTTCTTGGGCGCCGATTACGGCAGCGGCCCCCACTATTGGACAGAAAGTGAGTTTCACATGCTGCAAACCATTGGCAGCGTCATATCGGCCACGTTGGAGAAAAACGAGGCCCTGGAGCGGGCGGAGAAAGCCAGTCGGGCCAAGGGTGAGTTTTTGTCGCGCATGAGCCATGAGATACGCACACCCATGAACGCCATTATAGGGATGAATGAAATTGCTAAAGCCTCTAATGACCCACAGCGCATTGATTACTGCCTTTCAAAAATCGATCAGGCTTCACATCAGCTGCTGGGCATTATCAACGATATACTCGACCTGTCCAAAATTGAATCAGGAAAAATAGAGATAAGCTGCACTGAATTCAATTTTGGGAAGATGCTTCAAAATGTCTACAATGTGGTGCAACCACGCGTGGAAGAGAAGGGAATCGAGTTTACGTATGACCTGCAGACG
>JAJDHT010000142.1 GCA_030266325.1 Ruminococcaceae bacterium OttesenSCG-928-I18 | reverse complement strand
ACCGCAGCGCCAAAGAACTGGGAAAGGGAAACTATGACGCGCACTTTGACGCCACGGGCTACCGCGAAATCGGGGAGCTGTCCGAAACCCTGAAAACCGCGGCACAGGAACTGCGCAAAACCGAAACTCTGCGCCAAGACCTTGTGGCCAACGTCAGCCATGACCTGCGCACGCCGCTCACGCTGATCACCGGCTATGCGGAGATGATACGCGACATCCCGGGCGAAACCACCCGGGAAAACATGCAAGTCATCATCGACGAGGCAAACCGCCTGTCCTCTCTCGTGGGGGATCTTCTGGACCTCTCCCGCCTGCAGAGCGGCACGGCCGAGCTGCATTTCGAGCGGCTCTGTCTCACGGACGAAATCCGCAGCATCATTTCCCGTTTTCAAAAGCTGAGCGCGACCGAGGGAACTCTCGTCCGCCTGGAAGCAGAGGGCGAAGTGTGGGTAAACGCCGACGCCGCGCGCCTTTCCCAGGTGGTGTACAACTTCCTCATCAACGCGATGACCCACGGTGGTGCCGACAAATTCATTCTGGTCCGTCAAACCGTTTCGTCCGGGCGCGTAAAAGTCGAGGTCACAGACCACGGCGAGGGCATCGCCCCCGAGGATCTCCCCTATATCTGGGACCGCTACTACAAGGTGGACAAAACCCACAAACGCACGGTGGTTGGCGCCGGGCTCGGCCTCTCCATCGTGAAAAGCATCCTAGAGCAACACCCGGGCGTGGAATATGGCGCCGAAAGCGCCCTTGCGAAGGGCAGCACCTTTTGGTTTTCCCTGCCCGTGGCCGACGAAGACCTCGAGGGTTCCACCCTCCAGCTCCCGCAAGGGGACAACTCCCCTTGACCCCCTCTTGAAACGGCATATCCATGCCGTTTCATTACTATCTTTGCAGCGCGTTCCGCGAACAAAGACAACCCTCTCTATGTCAAACCACCTCGCGCCCCTGTTTTGGGCGGGGTGGTTTTTGTCCCCTTACGAAAAAGGCCCCTGTCCATTTCAGCATTTATCACACCAAAAAAGAGCCGGCCTCCCCTTTCGCCGGTCAGGTTCAGGGCGTCGTTTTCGCTGTCTGTTTTAGGTTTCAACCAGGCTTCAGGCCCTCTTCAGCCATTCTTCACATTGCCTGCCTATGCTGTGAATATCCTCGAAAAACCAAAGGAGGCCCCCATGGCCAACCGAAACATTTTCAGACGGCATGAATACAAATACCTGTTGGAGTCCCCACAGTTTGATCCCCTCTATGCCCGCCTGCAAGATCACCTCTCGCCGGACCAATACGGCAGGCACACCATCTGCACACTCTATTACGACAACGAGCACGACGAATGCGCGAACAAGCAGGGGAGCAAAACCTTCTTTCGGGAAAAGCTGCGGCAGCGCAGTTATGGCGTACCCGCAAAGGAGGACATCGTATACCTGGAGCTGAAAAAGAAACTGGACGGTGTCACCTATAAGCGGCGCGCGGCGCTGCCTTTGCCCCTCGCGCAGGACTACCTGGCCCGGGGTATTTTGCCCCAAGACGCCGGGCAGGTTCTCGGGGAGATCGACTGGTTTGTCAAAAGGGTCCACCCCCTGCCCAAAACGGTCATCTGCTACGACCGCATCGCATTGCAGGATAAAGAAGACCCAAACCTCCGCATCACCTTCGACGAAAACATCCGTTTTCGATGCGGCGAGCTCGACCTGACACGGGGCGACCATGGCCGGCTCTTATGCGCGCCGGGCCAGGTTCTGATGGAGATCAAAATCACAGGGCCCCTGCCGCTCTGGCTGGCCCGTCTTCTGTCCCAGCGGGAAGTCTACCCCAGCTCCTTTTCAAAATTCCGCGCCGCTTATGAATCGGCGGCGATTCTGGCCACCGCCAAAAACCCCGCCCCTGCATGGCCGATGGTCTCCGTCTTTTCACCCGGTCTTTTGAGGGAGGGACTGCACCATGCTTGACAGCATTCTGGGGCAAGCCGCAGGCGAAGTGCTGCTGACGGAGATCCTCACCTGTACGCTGGCCTCTCTGGCCCTCGGCGCCGTCATCGCTGCCATCTACCGCTTTCGCAATCCCTGTAACCGCAGTTTTCTGGTCACCCTTGCGCTGCTTCCGGTGCTGGTGCAAAGCGTCATCCTTGTGGTGAACGGCAACCTCGGCGCGGGCGTCGCCGTCATGGGCGCTTTCAGCCTGGTGCGGTTTCGCAGCGTGCCGGGCAGCGCCCGGGAGATTGCCGCCATCTTTTTTGCCATGGCCGCGGGGCTGGCCACGGGTATGGGCTACCTCACCTACGCCCTTCTGTTCACCGCGGTGGTAAGCGCCGCCCTGCTGTTATACAGCCTGTTTTTGGGCCCCGGCGCCAAGGCGGAAAAGTCGCTGCGCATCACCCTGCCCGAAGACATCGACTACACCCACCTCTTCGACGACCTCTTCTCCGAATACGCCAGCCGTTTCCGCCTCGACCGCGTAAAAACCACCAACCTTGGCAGCCTGTTCGAGCTCGAATACTCTATCGTGGTGAAGGACCCTTCCAAGGAGAAACGGCTGCTTGACGAAATACGCAAACGCAACGGAAACCTCAACATCGTGCTCAGCCAGAAAATCCTCGAGCGGGAGGACACGCTTTAAATTATTAGGAGAACAAAATGAAACCACTTTCGAAGCCATCCCTTTGGCTCTGCTTTCTCGTGGCCGCCTGCCTGCTGCTTTATGGGTGCACCGCCCCACCTTCCGACAACAGCGACAGCACTTCCGCCGCCACCCCCGCGGCCACCCCCTCTTTCACAGACTATGCTTCAGCCCAGGTGAAGGAAGAGGATTTCGACACGGAATGGGCCGAACCCTCGTCCACAATCATCGAGTGCAACGGCACGGAGATCACCATACAGGGCGGCGGCGCCCAGGCCGAAAACGGTGGCGTCACCATCACCGAGGAGGGTACGTACGTGCTCAGCGGCACCCTCGAAGACGGGCAGGTGTTCATAAATGCGCCGGACACGGCCCTTGTACGCCTGATTCTAAACGGCGTCACCCTGCACTGTTCCGCCTCGGCGCCCCTGTACTGCCAGCAGGCCGATAAGCTCGTCGTGACCCTGGCCGAAGGCACCACCAACACGCTCACCGACGGGGAGAGTTATACCTTCCCCGACGCGGCCACAGACGAGCCCAGCGCCGCCCTGTTTTCAACAGCCGATCTGACCCTCAACGGCACCGGCGGCCTCGACATCACCTCGCTTTATAACAACGGCATCGGCACAAAGGACGATCTCGTGCTGGTCTCCGGCAAGCTGAACGTTGAGGCGGCCAACCACGCCCTGCGCGGGCGGGATTCCGTCACCGTGCTCGAGGCCTCCCTCACGCTCACCGCGGGTAACGACGGCATCCAGGCCAACAACGAC
>JAJDHT010000141.1 GCA_030266325.1 Ruminococcaceae bacterium OttesenSCG-928-I18 | reverse complement strand
CATCGTGTCTGCCATTCCACCACGCCCGCATGCCAATATTGTAGCAAACTCCTTTGGCGTTCGTCAAACAGAGGCCCCCCGGCGGTGTGCGGTAAAAGCTGTGCGTGGAGTTTGCGCTACAGCGCCCTCATTTTTTGAGCGGCGGTTAACAGCGCGATGCGGGATGCGGTGAAATTGAGGCCGCCCTGCAGAAACGCCGTATAAGGCGCGCGCAGCGGTGCGTCGCAGGAAAGTTCTATGCTGCTGCCGTTTGTGAAAGCGCCCGCGGCCATAATGACTTCGCTGTCATAACCGGGCATCGGCCAGGGTTCGGGTTTTACGAAGCTGTCGATGGGGCTCATGGCCTGAATGGCTTCGCAAAAAACACACAGTTTTTCCCGGTCTCCCAGCGTGATCGATGTGATGATATCTCCCCGCGCCTCCTCGGGCGAAGGGGAGACGGTGTATCCGAGTTTTTGGTACAGAGCCGACGCGTACGCCGCCGTCTTCAGCGCCTCGGCCACCACCCCGGGGGCAAAATAAAGCCCGAGGTAAAGCTGCCGCAGCAGCTCGCCCGAACAGCCGATTTCGCCGCCCACGCCCGGCGCGGTGAGCCGCATGGCGCATTTTTCCACAAGCTCCGCTTTTCCGGCGATGTACCCACCGGTGGGGGCGATGCCGCCGCCCGGGTTCTTGATGAGGGACCCCGCCATCAGGTCGGCGCCACAGGCGGTGGGTTCCCTCGCCTCCACAAATTCCCCATAACAATTGTCCACAAAAACCGTAATGTTGGGGTTGGCCGCTTTGGCCGCTTTGGCGGCGGCTTCGATGTCCACGGTACGCAGGGCGCGCCGGTTTGCATACCCCCGGCTGCGCTGCAGATACAGCATCTGGCATTGGGGCGCCTGTGTCTGGATTTCGGCAAGGTCCAAACCCCCGCCTTGAAAAGGCAGTTCCCTGTACCGCACCCCGAACTCCCGAAGACTGCCCTGCCCTTTGTCGCCGGAGAGGCCAAGCACCCCGTGCAGGGTGTCGTAGGGGCGCCCTGTGGCACACAGCAGGGTGTCGCCCGGGCGCAACACCCCGAACAAAGCCACGGCCAGCGTGTGGGTCCCGCTCATGAACTGGTGGCGGTACAGTGCCGCTTCGCTGCCCGTGAGGCCGGCAAATACCGCCTCCAACTTCTCTCGCCCCGCGTCGTCGTACCCGTAGCCGGTGGTGCCCATGAGGTGGTTCGCCCCCACCCGGTTTTGGGTGAAGGCGTGCAGCATGGCCAGTTGGACCGCATCCCGCACCTGCTCAATTTTGGCAAACACCCCGTCAAGGCCCTGCATGACCTCTTCGTCCGTCTGTTGCATCCCCTGCCCCAGGGGGAAGTAATCCTGTTCCATAACGCCTCCTGTATGCGTGGCTGCTCGCGGTAGAGCTATCTATTGCGTGACCGAAATAAGGCCGAGCCGCCCTGTTTTTCCAAACCCGAAACGCCCGTAGTATTCCACCAGCTCCCCGCGGCAGATCAGGCAGAGCGTGCGGTTTTTGAAATCTTTGCAGAGCTGCTGCAACAGGGCCGTGGCGTAACCCTGACGGCGGCTGTCGGGCCTTGTCTCCACGCAGGCGACATATCCTTCCGCCCCGCTCAGGGCCCACAGGCCCGCCGTGGCGGCGAGCCGCCCCGCTTTTCGAATGCCGTAGACACAGGCTTTTCCGTGGTTCCGTCTCGCGTTCAGGTCGGCGTAGAGAAAATCCCGGGCCACCTGGGGGGTGATCGGACCATCCGCGCTCTCCAGCACGGAAAGTACCTCTTCCGCCGGGGGGAAGGTGTCTATTTTGCCGGGCAGGGGCACGGCGGTCGTGTCGTGAGGCAGGCCGGCGGGCCGCAGCAGCAGAGAGTTTGTTTCGATCAGGTGCCAGCCGGGCGGGAAGAAATCGAGGGCCGTCATTTGGCTCACGGCGGCAAAACGCAAAAAAGCGCCGAGCTCATCGGCGTCTTGTACGGTCCCGCAAAGGGTGGCGCGCCCGCCGCTCAGTTTCAGCAGGGCCTCGTCTCCCACAAAATAGAAGCGGTGGGGCAGGCGGGGGTTTTCCCCCAGCATCTCCCAGTGCATGCGGCAGAGCACACCCACCATGGGCTGCCCGCTCGTGCGGCGCAGCACCTCCCGGTTGTCCTCCCGGCCGCAAAGGCGTATCACAGCCGGTTCACCAGGTCTTTAAAATGAACGCCGCGCGCTTCAAAATTGGGGTAGGCGTCGAAGGAGGCGCAGGCGGGGGAGAGGATGACGATGTCCCCCTTCTGGGCGTTCTCCCGGGCGGCTTTGACCGCCTCTTCCATGGTCTCGGCGCGCAGGATGGCGGGCTCGTTCTCCTCATAACCCGGGGCCTTGCGCACGGCCGTTTCGATCTTCCTGGCCGCGGGCCCCGTCAGGATGAGCAGCTTGATGTGCCCGGGCGCCTCTTCGGCCAGGGGTTCGAACGGGATGTTTTTATCGTACCCGCCGGCGATGACGATGAGCTTTTGGTCGAAGCTCTTCAGCGCCGCGATGACGCGCGTGGGGCTCGTGGCGATCGAGTCGTTATACCAGTCCACGCCGTCCAGTGTACGCACCGGTTCAATTCGGTGTTCGACGCCCGAGAAATTGCGCGCCACTTCGGCCATCGCCTCGGTGGGGGCCTCCTTGCTCAGGGCGGCAAAGGCGGCCAGCAGGTTTTCTATATTGTGTTCGCCGCGCAGGGCGACCTCGTTTTTGTGGATGACGGGCAGCGTATCCCCGTTCACCGCGAGGCAGAGCTTTCCGTCGTCGGCCAGAAAGGCGCCGTTTTGCACCTTGCGCAGCCGGGAAAACCAGCGCACCTGCCCGGGGGCGTCTTTCTCCATGCCGCGGGTGCGCTCGTTTTCGAGGCCCAGTACGGCGACACTGTTTTCGCGGTTTTGGAACAAGAGGATATTGCGCTTTGCATTCACGTATTCGTCCATATCCCTGTGGTGGTCCAGGTGGTTTGGGGCCACGTTCGTCACCACGGCGGTCTGTGGCGAGTGGTGCATCGAGATCAGCTGGAAACTCGACAACTCCACAACGGCGATATCCTCCGGCTTGATCCCGTCCACAATGGGCAGCATCGAGCGGCCGATGTTACCGCCGAGATGCACGGTTTTACCGGCCTTTTCGCAGATGGCCGCGATGAGCGAAGTCGTCGTCGTCTTCCCGTCGCTGCCGGTCACGCCGATGATGGGACAGGCGCAATACTCGAAAAAGAGTTCGATCTCGCTGGTGATTTCGGTCCCCTCTTTTCCCGCGGCCTGCAGCTCCGGGGTATAAAACTCAAAGCCCGGGGTGCGCAGGATCAGCTCCTGCCCCTCCAGGCCGTTCAGATAGTTTTCCCCCAGCGACAGGCGTACCCCAAGGCCCAGTAATTCGTCGCCAAAAGCCCCAAAATCCGCAAGGGAACGCTTGTCGCACAGCGTCACTTTGGCCCCGGCTTTGGCGAACATCACAAGCAGGTCCCTGTGGGCTACGCCGCCGCCGATGAAGGCGACTTTTTTGCCGCCCAGTGTGCTAAAAAATTTCTCCACGCATCCAACCCCGCACTCTGCGCCATCGGTCCAAGATGCGCCGCCGGCGAAAGAAGGG
>JAJDHT010000140.1 GCA_030266325.1 Ruminococcaceae bacterium OttesenSCG-928-I18 | reverse complement strand
CCGCAGGGTGGAGTAACCATTGTGAACTACAAAGAAAACACCATCAACAAGAAACGCCGCCCACACATTTGTATGGGCGGCATTATGGCTTACCTGCTTTAATCAACTACTCTTCTCAAGAGGCCCTGTGTAGGCGCTGATACCGCCGATGTTTTTCACATTGGTGTAACCCATGCTTTTCAGCGCGTTCACCGCACGGCCACTACGCGCCCCACTGAGACAATGAACAAAAAGCGGGGTGGCTTTGTCGCTGGCAAGGGCGGTCACCTTTTCAATTTGATTCACATCAATGTTTCTGCTGCCGGGGACATGCCCGCCCCGGTATTCATCCTTTGTGCGTACATCGAGCAAAACCGCGCCGTCTGTGGCCCGAAACTCGCTCACCCCTTTGTTGATATCCATCCGGCCAAGAAACCCAAACATGCCTTCCACATCCCATCTGTCAAATTCAGCCGCATCAGCGCCTGCCCTTTGGATTTTAACCATCTTATCACAGCCACCGGAAAATGAATGTGACCAGGTCACCGAAATAGACATCCGCCACCGGGTATGATAAAGGCACAATCAAATAAGGAGATGAACGCGATGTCCGTCATGCATATAACACAGGAAAACTTCGAAAAAGAGGTGCTTCAATCTGATAAGACGGTGCTGCTAGACTTTTGGGCGCCGTGGTGCGGCCCCTGCCGGATGGTTAGCCCGGTAATCGACACCATTGCAGAGGAAACTGCACACGCCAAGGTGGGTAAGGTGAATGTGGACGAACAGCAGGCACTGGCCCAGCAGTTTGGTGTAATGAGCATCCCCACCCTGGTGGTGGTTAAAGACGGCAAGGTGGCGCAAGCCGCGGTGGGCGTGCGGCCCAAAGAGGCGATACTGGCCATGCTTGGCGCCTGATGTAAAAAAAGTGATGGGGAGATCCCCATCACTTGCCTTTTGCCTGCGCCAGTTCTCTAAGGGCGGACTTGCCGAGTATCTCCACCCCGCCGCGATGAAGCCGGACGATACCCTCACCCTCGAAATATTTCAGCATCCGTGAGACCACCTCCCGCGCGCTGCCGATGTACCGGGCGATCTGCTCGTGGGTCAGGGTCAAATTGTCCGCGCCGGCTTTGGCGGTTTCGTCCAGCAAAAACACCGCCAGCCGCGCGTCAAAGCTCATGAACAAAATCTGCTCCATGGCCCACATCACGTCGGAAAAGCGGTCCGCCGCCAGGCGCAGGGCGTAGTTCTCCACATACAGGTTGCCGCTTTGCAACTGGGCAAAGGCAGCTGAGCTGATCAGCAGGGCTTCGGTGTCAAGTTGCGCGTCGATGAACACATCAAAGGTGATATTGCTGAGCAGGCAGGACGCCGACAGGATACAGGCGTCGCCCTTGCCCAGGCGGAAGAGTGTCACCTCTTTGCCGCTTTCAGACAGGATATAGGTACGTAGCTCGCCGCTTTCCACCAGCAGCACACCGACGCACTCTCTGGAAGGGCTGTGGATGTTTTGCCCCCGCTGGTACAAAACCGGCTTTGTGCCACCAACCAGCAGATCGGCTTCCGCCTCCGTCAGCTTGTCCCAAAAGGGAAGCTGCGACAAAAACGATATGACTCCATTTGTACTTTCTATGGGGTTCGCCTCATTTCTATGTTTATTCAGCATTCAGCAGGAGGGTTCCAATATGAGCAAAAAGGTTGTTATTGTAGGCGGCGTGGCCGGTGGCGCCTCCGCGGCGGCGCGGTTGCGCAGGCTCGACGAGCATGCAGAAATCATTATGTTTGAAAAAGGTGGGTATATCTCCTTTGCAAACTGCGGCCTGCCGTACTACATTGGCGGAGAAATTGAGGAGCGGGACGCGCTGCTGCTGCAAACGCCGGAGAGCTTCCGGGCGCGGTTCAATGTGGATGTGCGCATAAACAGCGAAGTGATGTCCATCGACCGGGCGAATAAAACCGTTACCGTGCAGGACACCAAAACGGGCAAAAGCACCACCGAAAGCTATGACAACCTCATTCTATCACCCGGCGCCGAACCAATCAAACCGCCTATCAATGGGCTGGATTCAGACCGGGTGTTCACCCTGCGCAATATTCCCGATACCGACCGAATTAAAAGCTTTGTGGTGGAAAAGCATCCAGCATCTGCCGCCGTGGTGGGAGGCGGGTACATCGGCGTGGAAATGGCCGAAAACCTGCGCGCCGCTGGCCTGGACGTCACCATCATTGAAATGCAAAACCAGGTCATCGCGCCACTGGACTACGACATGGCCTGCGAGGTGCACAAGCACATCGAAGACAAGGGTGTTCACCTGCTGCTGGAAACCGCCATGCAGGCTGTGCAGGAGCAGGATGACAAGCTCCATGTGGAATCGAGCAAGGGCGTTCTGGACGTGGACATGCTGGTTTTGTCCATCGGTGTAAGGCCCGAAACAAAGCTTGCCAAGGAAGCTGGGCTAAAACTGAACGATCGGGGCTCCATTGTGGTGGACGAGAATATGCGCACCTCCGACTCTGCCATTTTTGCCGCCGGCGACGCGGTGGAGGTGACTGATTTTGTCACAGGCACAAAGGGGTTCGTCCCCCTTGCAGGTCCGGCCAACAAGCAGGGCCGCATCGCCGCCGATAATATCTGTGGCATCCCCAGCCGCTACACCGGCACACAGGGCAGCGCCATCCTCAAGGTGTTCGACCTGACGGTGGCCACCACCGGCTTGAACGAGAAAACCGCCAAGCGGCTGGGGCTGGATTACGACAAGGTGTTCACCACCTCCGTCAGCCACGCCGGCTATTACCCCGGCGCCCAGAGTATGGCGGTGAAAACCCTGTTTGAAAAGAAGACCGGCAAAATTCTCGGCGCGCAAATCGTGGGCGGCGAGGGCAGCGACAAGCGCAGTGACGTGATTGCCACGGCGATACGTTTTGGTGCCACCGTCAAAGATTTGACCGAGCTTGAGCTTTCCTACGCGCCACCCTTCTCTTCGGCCAAGGACCCGGTGAATATGGCCGGGTACGTGGCGGAGAACCTGCTGACCGGCAAGGTGAAGCATTTTCACTGGCACGATGTGGAAACCCTGCCGCACGACGGCAGCGTCACCCTGCTGGACGCCAGAACATCGGCGGAGTACGCGCAGGGACACATCGATGGCTTCATCAACATCCCGGTGGATGAACTGAGGGCCCGGATGGGCGAACTGGACAAGGGCAAGCCCGTGTACGTCACCTGCCAGGTGGGGCTGCGTGGCTACATTGCCTGCCGCATGCTGGGCCAGCACGGCTTCAACTGCGCCAACCTGGACGGCGGTTTCCGGCTGTACAACAGCGTTTTTGGCGGCGAGCCCATCAACGCAAACTGCTCCGGCGCGGGCATGGGGACCCAGGGAGCTGGAAAATAGGTGCGGAGTTCCATCTCGGCTCAAAGATATATAAAATACGCTCTATAAACGGAGGTGCCCGAATTTGGCTATGAAAAAAGCTGCCTATGTGGGAAAGGATTGCGTCGCTTGCGGCAACTGTGTCAAGTATTGCCGGCTTTCAGCCATCACTGTGCATAAAGGGCTGCACGCGGCTGTTGATTACAGCAAATGCGTGGGCTGTGGGAAATGCGCCGAGGCGTGTCCGGCCGGCATTATCCG
>JAJDHT010000014.1 GCA_030266325.1 Ruminococcaceae bacterium OttesenSCG-928-I18 | reverse complement strand
ACCAAACCTCTCCAATCGCATGATTGGAGAGGTTTGGTTTTAAAACATCCTGTCTGCGTCTTCTGCTGTCGGAATGACAGACCCGAGTTGCAATATATCGCACTTTCTGTGCATGGGTCAAAGACCTTTGAAAACATTTTCCTTTCCTCTACAGCGAGAAAGGCTGTGCGCAAGTTTGCTTAACTCAGCAACGCAGTGTGTATCTGGCCATCGGCTCCACCAGGCAATTTGAACCGGGCAACCATTCTTTCCAGCAGGGCTGCCTGAGCACTCATCTCCTGCGCCGATGCGGCACATTGCTCGGCCGTGGCACTGTTGGCCTGCACCACTGAAGAGATCTGTTCCATACCTAAAGTGATCTCTTGTATTGCCGTGCTCTGTCGGTCGGAAGATTCATTCAAGACCTTCATGCTGTCGGCGTTGCCTGCGGCAATCCGCCCCACTTCACTCAGGCTGTTTCCCGTCGTCTCGGCCATGGTACTTCCGGAGCGCACACTTTGCACACTGGTCTCGATAAGAGTCGTGGTCTCTTGCGCAGCAGTGGCGCTTTTCTGCGCAAGATTGCGCACTTCATCGGCTACGACGGCAAAGCCCTTGCCGTGCTGACCCGCCCTTGCCGCTTCCACCGCCGCGTTCAAAGCGAGAATATTGGTTTGGAAAGCGATATCGTCAATCACTTTGATCACCTTTGCAATGTCTTCGCTGCTTTTGGCAATGGATTCCATCGAGCGGCTCATCTGCTGCATCTGTTCGAGGCTTTGCCGCATTACACTGCCGGCCTCATTTGTCTCAGCCATTGTCTTACCGGCAAGATCACTATTTTCGTTGGCCTGGGTCAGAATTTCCGAGACAGAGGCGGCCAATTCTTCCAAAGTGGCCGCCTGCTGAGTAGCCCCAGTTGCCAGCGCCTGAGAACTGTCGGCAATTTGGGTAGCTCCGGCAGCCACCTGCCCGGAGGCATCACGAATGCCAGAGATCAACTGGATGTTGTTCTCAACAATTTGCATGATCGCCTGGCTAAGTTCGTCTACGTCTGAACGCATCGATAGGGTGTGTCGGTAGTCACTTTGGGCAATATGGGCCAATATCTCCACCTGCCGTCGATTGCTTTCTACCGTTTGGTTAAAGGCGTCTGAAAGCTGGCCCACCTCATCTTCCGACACCGGCGGCACCTCCACTCTCATATCACCCACGGCAATTTTCTTCGCCGCGACCGACAATTGCCGAATGGGCACTCCCACCTTGCGGTTAATATACCAGACGACGATGGCGCCAAACAAGACAGCGACCAGCAGGGCGGTTACAATGATTTGGACGGCAAAGGCCCAGATCCCCGTCATGACGGTGTCCAGCGAGATGTCGGCACCAACCACCCCTACGATATCTCCACTGGAGTTTTTCACAGGGGCAAACCCGGATACCATCATCCCATACTCATCGCTACTGTAGATGCCCGTGGTAGTGGTGGCCCCGGTGCGCAGGGTTTCGAACGCCTCCTCGGGGAAAATACCCGCTTCATCCTGGTCACCAAGGGCACCCACCAGCTCGGGGGCATCGTCGGGTTTCATCCCGTCCACTATGTACCGGATACTTCCGTCCACATCGTTGTTCAAACCGTACAGATACATCGAGTTCGTCTCGGTTTTCACTTCATCAAACAGGGTTTTTAACTCCTGCCAATCGTCGCCTTCCTCAAAAGTGGCGGCAATAGCCCCATAGGCGTCGCCGTCAATGCCCGCCACCGTTGTTTTTGCAATCGTTTCCGCCAATTGGGCATGGATGGAAAATTGGTCGCGTTGATAAAAAAACAGGCTGAGCGCACCCACAATGAGCGCCGCTACAATCAACAGGATAAACAAAATGACCGACACCTTTAGTGCAATGGATGACCGAACCTTTCTCATAATAGCCTACCCCCATTTTTTACCTATCATAGATCTAAATTATTATATCACTCTTCCTTATCTGTTTCAATCAGAACCACCCGTTCACAGGTGGTTCTGAAAACGAAAGCATATGAACAGCACAAAAGGGATGGTCAGAGCCCACAAATGGATGCCGCATAACATCCTTTGTATCGTCTAACGGCAGCTTATTCCGTTTGATACAAACAATGCATCTCGATGTCAAAGACGTCGATGGTTCTTTAGCGAATGGTTTACACTAACCATTCGCTAAATTATAAAAACAACAACAATAATATTTCGAACCCCACCCGCAAAGCGGATGGGGTTTATATCTTCACTTCGTTTTAGATTGTGCAAACAGACCCAAAGCCGTATGGCTGTAACAGTGAACCACACACATTGTTTGCGGGTGCCGTGCGCCTCATCAAATTGGACAGAATACGCACAGGAGCACCCATTCTTCTACAGCCGTTCCATAGCAGCCACCAGAGCCTTGTCACGCTGGTCCCCCGCTTTGTGCCGGATCATCCTATTTGACATCACGCTATGCCAGCAGGCCTTTGCACAATTCCACGGCCGACATGGCGTCTGGTGAGTAGCCGTCCGCTTTGATCTCGGTGGCAAAATCCTGAGAGACAGGGGCCCCGCCGACGATCACTTTGACCTGGTTGCGAAGGCCCTCCTCTGTGAGCAGCTCGATGGTATCTTTCATATGCAGCATGGTGGTTGTCAGCATGGCCGACATGCCCACAATGTCGGGACTCAGTTCTTTGACCTTTTCGATGATCAGTTCAGGGCTCACGTCTTTTCCGAGGTCAATCACCTCGAAACCATTGCTTCGCATCATGATCCCAACAAGGTTCTTGCCGATGTCGTGCAGGTCCCCCTGTACCGTGGCAATCACGACGGTTCCGCTCGACTCAATCTCCTGCCCTTCGAGAAGGGGTTGCACCAAATCCAGCCCCGCCTGCATCGCCTTGGCGCTCATCAACACTTCCGGCACGAACACCTTGCCCTCTTTAAACATGACGCCCACTTCGCTCATGCCGATCACAAGGCCCTTGTTGATGATATCCAGCGGGGCGATGCCCTCATCAAGGAATGTCTGCGTTGTTGCGGAAACCGCTTTTCGTTTTCCCTGCACCACTTCTTTTGCCAGTTGTTCATAATTCACTGCCATTTTTCTGCCTCCTTATTTGCTTTTCCTATGGATGATTTACATGGATTTGCCGAAACGCCATCTTGGAATCTTGCCTTTGTCCTCACTTGCTTATGGTATTCTGTTTTCCCCATTGCTTTGGACTATCTTTCGCGGTATACTGTGGTTAACGCTTTATTCCCAGCCCCTCGGCCATCCTACCTTTAGGCGGCAAGACGAAAGGAAAATACCGAATGAGAGAACTGGTTGTGACCAACCTGCCGTTTACTTGCCCACGGGGCGAATTGGCAAAAAAGCTGCATACCCAGAAGTGCGACGAGCTGTACGAACAGGCTATGGACATCCTGCAAGAGGTGGAAGACCATATCCATCCCTGCTACCTTGTGAAGGAGTTTCGCGTAGATACCGTGGACCGGGACGGTTTTGTGATTGACGGTTGCCGCTTTTCCAGCAAGATCGCCGCGCACAAACTGAACGGGGCACAGAGCGTACTGCTTTTCATTGCCTCTTGTGGCGCGGAAATCGGGAAAATACTGGACGAGACAGAGGATGAGCTGGACCGCTATATTCTGGACCAGATTTCTTACCTTGCTTATCTGGAAGCCAACAAGCGTCTCATCGAGGCAGTGCACCGCCAGTGGGGAATCGACCAATTTATCCGTCTCTGCCCCGGTTCCGTGATCGATTGGAGTGTGGGGGATGTATGCCTGTTTTTTAAACTGCTGGAGGGAAAGGGCCTGTATGAGCAGTTGGGGGTGCGTGTTCTCGAGAGCGGCCTCATCGACCCCCTCAAATCCTCTTCCGGGCTATTTCATGTCACGGAGGAGGAGTTTGAGAGTTGCTCCATCTGCCCGCGCCAGAACTGCGAAGGCCGCAGAGAGGCTTTTGACCTGGAATTACACGACCAGATGGTTCGTTTATAGGAGAACACAGTGGGAGATTTTTCGTTGGATGCAGGGTGTGAGTTTCAGCCGCTCCATGAGCTTATGCGCAAGGCGGAAATCGATATCGGCATACCCTGCGCCGGAAACCATACCTGCGGCAAATGCCGTGTTCTGGTGCAGGGGCAGACCGATGAAGTCGGCGTGGCGGAAGCGTGCCTATTGACAAAAGAGGACATCCGCAATGGGGTGCGCCTCGCCTGTTTTTGTAAGGTGCGGGGGGCTATCACTCTCACCCTTCCCGGCAAAGGCCCCGAGCGTATTCTCACAAACGGGGTAAAGGCCGTTGCGCCCGGCCACCCCATGATGGAGCCCGGATTTTACGGAGCGGCGATCGACATAGGCACCACCACGGTGGCGTGTTACCTCTTCGACAGTACCGGCAACCTCGTCGACTCCATCAGCGAGATGAACCGCCAGCGGCGTTTCGGGGCCGATGTGATCTCCAGGATCCAGTACTGCATACAGAACGGCCGCGCCGACGTGCATGAGGCCATTGTACGCCAGCTGGAGAAAATGCTGGACCGGCTGGCGGGCAAAGCCGGGATTCCGCGTGGCGACATCCGGGCCGCCGTCGTCACGGGTAATACGATCATGCTCCACCTGTTTGCCAACCTCGACCCCGAGGGGATGGGCAGCCTGCCTTTCACGCCGGAGAGCCTGTTTGACTGGGAATCGGAAAAACTTTTGCGGGGTGTCCGGACCTATCTCCCGCCCTGTGTCAGCGCCTATGTGGGTGCCGATCTTTTGTGCTGTGTTTTAACTTCCGAATCTTACCATCGCGACGGCCTTTCCTGCGTCGTGGATATTGGAACCAACGGAGAGATGGCCCTTTGCAACCGGGGGGTTCTCTCTTGCTGTTCCACGGCGGCCGGCCCCGCTTTCGAGGGCGCCGGCATCAGCTGTGGTATGATGGCCGCCGAAGGGGCCATCTCGCACGTGCAGCCGGTCGAAAACGGCTATCGTTGGCAGACCATCGGGAACACAGAGCCCAGGGGCGTGTGTGGCTCCGGTGTGGTGGACACGGTGAATGCACTGCTTCGCACGGGGGCGCTTCTCCCCTCCGGGCGTTTATGCGAAGCACAGCCTTACGTGGAGAGGCTGGAAAACAAGAGCACCCTCGCGTTCCGCTACCCCGGCACAGACCTTTCCTTCACACAAGAGGACGTGCGACAACTGCAGCTGGCTAAGGCCGCCATCTATGGCGGGATGCAGACCTTACTGGCCGACGGAAAGGTACGTTTTGAGGACTTGGATGTGCTCTATCTCTGCGGCGGTTTCGGTTCCTATTTGGACCTGCATTCCGCCGAGGGCATCGGCCTTATTCCCAAGGGCACGGCGGACAAAACCGTTGTCCTGGGGAATGGAGCTGCCGCCGGCGCCGCCCGCATCCTCATGAGCCGGGCCCAGCGGGACACCCTGCGTCAACTTCGGGACAACTGCCGATACATAGAGCTTTCTGCGGATGAGACCTTCATGGAGTACTATGTGGAGGCCATGTCCTTCTAGCCGTCCTGCTATTGATCTACCGCCCTCGTCGTTTCCTTTTTTCTACGGATAAAATCAATCGGCGGCACAGGCAGCTGCTGGATACGGCCAAATGCCTTGGCTCCCACCCACGCCAAGGCATTTGGCTTGTTTTGTTGCAAACCGACGGCGCGATACATAAACCGGCCTACCCATTTCCGCTCACCGCTTGCGGCGGTTTTCGAGCAGGGGTATCGTTCGGCGCGGTGGGTTACAGGGAGTCGGTCTGGTTTACCCCGGGAATTTTTCCCTTGGCATTTTCCACAACGGTGTGTATCTTTTCGGCTATGTCTTTGGACAGTGGCTCGGGCTCGTAGTTTTCAATGATGTCCCGTACCTTTTCATTGGCACGCTCCCGAAGGCTTTTGCTTCCGCCCGACTTCCAGATCTCTTCGGCGGCGCGGCTGATGAGGTTACTTTCGAAATTCTGATGTTGGTTCTTGGGGATGTAATCCGCCTCGTCGTCGTACTCTTCCCAGACATTCGAAAAGCGGCCCCCGTGACCGGCTTTCTCGATTTCTTCGCTGCAGAGCGTGCGCTCGTCCACGGGAATGCCCGAGGTGAGACGGCGGGCCATGCCGATAATCTCGTTGTCAATCACGGCCAAATCCAAGTTGGAAGTGGTGCCGTATTCGCTGTATCCGATATCATGGTTAAGGTTTGCGCCGGACATGCTGGTCAGCACCGTGGACAGCATGGCCTCGATGCCGGCCTGTTCATCGATGATGCTGGAATCGGTGCAGCCGCAGGTGCCAAACATGGGCAGGTGCAAGTAATGCCCGATGTCTGTCAGGCAGGCCAGCATGAGGGAGAGCTCTGGCGCACCGTAGGAGAAAATGGTGGAGCCCATGTCGAGAATGGTGAATACGCCACCCATGATGTAGGCGGCCCCCTCCCCGGTGCACTGGCTGAGGACAAGGCCGGACAAGCTTTCGCAAAGGCCCTGCACAATCACGCCCGAAAGGGTTGCGGGCGCCGTACCACCCGCCATGATGCAGGGGGTGAAAATGGTGGGGATGCTTTTTTCCGCCCCCATGATCACCTTGACACACACCTCTTCCGAAATGATGCCCGGGGAGATCGGCTCGTTGTACAGGCACATGAAGGGATGGCGCCGCAGCTCTTCCGCGCCGCCCGCCACAATTTCCGCCATCTCGATACAGTCTTTTTGCCCCCACTCGTCGGTGCAGACATTCACGATCGGTTTGGAGGTATTGAGCAGCTGGGTCTCAAACTCCCAGCGGTCGGAAACCAGCAGGGGTTTGTCCTGCACGATACCCAGCGACATGCAGTAGTCTATGTTGGGCAGGGCGTCGAGCACCTTGGTGGCCCAACCGATGCTCTCGTTGGAGGAGCGCTGGCGCTCATTGGTGAAGGGGTCACGCGTAAAGGGGTTGCCTGGGCCCGAGCCAAAATAGGAGTTGTTTCCCTCTAAAAACAACTCTGGGTTGCCTGTGCGGTTGTTGCAAAGCACCACATGCTTTTGGCAGGTTTTCAGGGCACGCTCTGTGATGTAGGGGGGGATGCGCACGCGAATGCCCTCCACGAAGCAACCACATTTTTTCAGCGTTTCCAGCGCCATCGGATGGTGAAACTCGACGCCTGTCGTCCACATGACTTCTTCCGTCGCCATCACCAGTTCCGCGCACTGAGACTCCGTGAGCGCCTTAAACTGAACGGTATTGTTGGCTTTATAATTCACTCTGTTTTTCATATCCTTCATCCCCTTTCGCCTTTAGTAGGACGCAATCACGTCTGCCAGGCCTTTCTTCTGCTCTTGCGACAGTGGGTTTGCCTTCTCCCTGGTGAGCAGTTCTTCTATGTAGTCGCCGGCGCGCTCGCTCATGGGTTTTCCGCCCTCTTCCAGCCAGTCGTCAATCCGTTTTCTCGTCTGCAGTTTTGGCCAGTACTGTTCGGTTTTAAAGAAGAGGCTTGTGTGGTCGGTGCCGAGATAGTTTCCGCCGGGGCTGATCTCCCCGATCACGCCCCGCCCGATGCGGTCCTCGTCCACCTCCACATTTCTCATCACGCGCCGGACGAGGGCGGCGATTTCGTCCGAGAGCGCAAACGCCTGGATGCTGAATACCTCGCCGGCTCCCATCTGCCCCCCGCCCAGGACAAGGTTGGCCCCGGCCAGGCAGGCGCTCACAATGCCATAGGTGCTCTCCAGTCCGAGCTGCGCGTCACAGGTAAAGGAATCGGTGCCCCCCGCCACACAGGCGCAGGGCAGGTTGAGATAACGGGCCAGGTTTGCAAAACCGAAGTTCATCAGCCCCGCCTCAGGAGCACCTGCCGGGGTGGCTTTGTTCGCTTCATCATGGAGGCTAAACTTGCCCCCGAGTATAAAAGGCGCCCCGCCCTTGACGCACTGGCTCAGCGTGAGGGCAAACAGATCCGCCGCCAGGGCGACGACCAGGGTGCCTGCCGAGGTGTAGGGAGCGGTCAGGCCGGAGACGTAATCTGCGGTATAGAGCAGAGGGATGCCCTTTTCCGCCGCGAACATCACCACCGACAGGGCGTCGTGCCCGTGCTGCAAAGACTCCTGGCAACGGACCGAGAAGGCAAGGTAAGGGCAGCGGGCCGCCTTACCGGCATCCCCCACCGCAAGCACGGCCATTTCATAAAGCGCCTTGGCTTCCTCGAGGGTTTCCACGGGCATAACCACAGGTTTTGTGCTGTTTTCAGCCAACGCTTTGAACGCCTGCAGGCGGGCGGTTTTGCCCTTCGCGTCGCCGGGCATGACAAAGGGGGTGACGAAATCGATTTGCTTTAGCTCTTCGGCTACCACGGCCGCTTTTTCCAGGTCGGCCAGCGTCCCGCTTCGAATGGTGTTGTCTTTGTCCAGCACCTTTTCGCTGCCAAGCCCGGGGCCCACATGGCTGTTGCAGGTCTCCATCAGCACGCGCTTTTTCCCCAGCCTGTCGCAGAGGGTCACGCGGAAAGGCGCCTTTCGTATGGCTTCCTCCACCATGGCGGTGGGCAGGTACACAATGTCTTTTTCCAGCCCGCAGCCCTTTTCTAAGAGGACGCGCCGGGCCTCTTTATGGGTCACTTTGACGCCCGTCCGCTCCAAAAGCTCAAGGGTTGTCACATAGATTTCTTCACACTGGTCGTCACTCAACATCTGGCTGAATACCGTATGGTTTACGTCATAGTTGGCATGCCTGAACAGGCTATCGGTCGTATACAATACAATCCCTCCTTACCCTTTTCTTCGAAAATCTCAGCCCGCTTTATAAAATGATACGCTTACGAATCCATTTTTCTCCTCTTACAATTTCCAGCCTATCACAAGTCGACCCGTTCAACAATGACCTAACAGGAATAGTAAATATGCGAAAACTCTATAAGATCACCCGCGTAAAAAACAGCACAGAGACCCCCCACCGCAGGCCGGGGCGTGCCTTTCCCTGAGGCGAAAAGAAAACCCATTTTGTGAAGAGGGAGGCCATTTACCAAGACCCGATCTGTCTCTTTCCAAAATGGGGTATGGGACAGGCAACTATAAAAATGGACAAGACAAACCCCTCCGGAAACGGCTCTTCCGAAGGGGGTGGGCAAAAGGCATCTCACTGTTTGTTTCGGAGCAATAGTTCCAGGTTCTCCTTTGTGAAAAAGGACTGGCAAAAGCTGATAAACTCCTTATGGCACTGGGATATATAGCTGTCTTTGTCCCAGCCCAGGTACAGCACCCGGGTGCAAACCGGATCTGCGATAGGCTTCAAGACGATATTCTTCAGCGTGGAGGGAGGCGACGTGCGCTGGGGCAGTAAAGCCAGGTGATCGTTCCCGGACAGCGCCTCAAAAAAGGTGTAGGAGTCGTTCGTGGAAAAACCCACCTTGGGCGTAAAACCCGCCTGTTTACAATAATGATTGAGGTTTTCGCGCAGGTTTTCCTTGGGCTGCAGACACTGATACCAATAGTCTTTCGTGTCGGAAAGCCGGATTTCTTCCTGGGAGGCCAGGGGGTGGTTTTGGTTCATTGCCAGCATCAGGCGCTCTTCCATCAAGGGCAGGCATTCGCGCTTTGTATAGCGGTAGGGGGAGGCAAAAAGATGGAAATCGTTCTGGGAAAACTCGTAGATGTCCGGGTCGTAGGAAACACGAATGTACAAAAGCGTGTCGGGAAAGACCTTGCGGTATTGTTCTCCCAGCCAGTTGTAAATATAGTTGCCCGCAGAGATGATCAGCCTCACCTCATTGACCGGGTGGTTATAGCGGTCCCCCATCTCCTTTTGGGCATTGTTGAGGCGCAGGAGAATGTTGCACATACGCTCGTAGTAAACGCGCCCGGCTTCGCTCAGTGTCAACCGGCGGCCCACACGGTCAAACAGTTTTATCCCGAGTTCCTCCTCCAGGCTGCCGATCGCCTTGGAGAGGGCCGATTGCGACACGAGCAAATCCTCGGCCGCCCGGCTCATACTGCGGTGGCGTGCCACCATACAAAAATAGTGCATCTGGACAATCTCCACAGACTTCCTCCTACATGCGCCAACCGGTTTTTTCGGCCAACTCTTCCTGCAGATGGGGCAGGGTGAAAAGTTCCCGGCAGAAATCGATGAACTGCCTGTCCTGGTCCGTCAGGTTCCGCTTTGCGTTCCAGCCGAGGTAGATGGTTCGGGAACAATAGGGCTCCTCAATGGGTTTTAATATCATGCTGCGATTGAGGATGCCGGCCGCCGTGATACCGGGAACCATGGCG
The DNA here is from genome assembly GCA_030266325.1 of Ruminococcaceae bacterium OttesenSCG-928-I18. Classification (GTDB taxonomy): domain Bacteria; phylum Bacillota; class Clostridia; order Oscillospirales; family Ruminococcaceae; genus JAAYCI01. Next base: position 20,418 of record JAJDHT010000014.1, on the reverse strand, counting down.
ATATAGTTGTGGCTGGACAGCACGTCGAAAAAGGTAAAGGAATCCTCGGTAGAAAAGCCGATCTTTGGCTGGAAACCCGCTTTGTTACAGAAATGAATCAGGTTGGTGCGCAGGTTTTCGTTGGTGGGCAAGCACTGGTACAGGTAGCCCCTGGTATCCCTCAGGCGGATGATGTCTTTGCCCGCCAGCGGATGCTGCTTGCCCATGGCCAGTACCAGAGGCTCCTCCATCAGGGGCAGGCTCTCCATATTGTCATAGCTGTCGGGAGAGGCAAAGAGATGAAAATCGCTCTTTGCCACATCGCGGTCGTCCGCCATCGAGTAGCTATTGATGAGCAGTTTCAGATGCTCATAACGGGCGTTGAACGACTGGTAGAGCCAATTGGAAAGATAGTTGGCCGCAGAGATCAACAGGCGTATCTCACTGGTGGTCCGGGCGTGGATTGCCTGGGCCTCGGCCACCGCCTCGCCAATCGACGTGAGGATGGGCAAAATGCGCTCATAAAACAAAAGCCCCGCCTCATTCAGGCTGACGCTGCGGCCCACACGGTCAAAGAGCTTGACACCCAATTCGTCCTCCAGGCCGGAAATCGCCTTGGACAAGGCCGGCTGGGAAAGGAACAGCTCCTCCGCCGCCCGGCTCATCGAGTTGTGCCTTGCCACCGTGCGGAAATATTTTAGATGTAAAAGTTGCATGGTTCTCCCCCAAAAAATATGACACATTTCCCGAAAGCTACTATGGGGCCCTTTACGGAGGTTGACACCCAGCGCGGCGGCGTCCGGGCCAGAGCGCGCGTTCCCGCCATGCGTCTCTTTGCGGGAGGTTTATGATGGCGCACCGCTTTTCCTGTGCGACCACGCACAAAAAAAGCGCCTCAAGCTTATTATACAGCTTAAAAGCGCTTTAGAAAACCTATTCGCTACAAAAGAGGTTCGATTTCGTCAAACAGTTCTTGCTTGCTGGGGATGATGGAGGACCATTTCAGTTCCCCGTTGATGTAGATGGAGGGCAGTTTTTGGACCCCCATTTTCTTGGTTCGCGCCACATCTTCTTTTACGGTATACTTGTATTCCAACACGTCCACCGCATCTTTGTATTCATCCTTCGCCTGCATGGCGGCCGCCAGCATGTACGTGCAGGCGGCGCAGGTGGCCGCGTCCAGGGTAAACACTTCGATCATCGGTTTTTCAAGCGCACCGTAGTCGGGCAGTTCCACATCGATATCCCCGCTGTCGGCCTCGTAACCGGCCACCATTGTGCGGGCCACTTCGGTATGCTTGACAGCCTCCACCACCGCAATGGTGTTTTCCGGGGGGATGTTGTAGGGCATGTCGCAGCCCGGGCTGATGATCAGGTTGTCATGGCCGATGTTGTCCAGAAGCTCTACCACATACTTCATATTGTCTTTCTGGTTTCCAAAAAGCATGGTGGTGGTGAGAGGGATATTTCCGCCGAGGGTGATGTTGTAGCGGTCGGTTATCTCTTTCGCGCTGATCAAATCCACATTTTCATCAACCGAAATGTTGTCGGGTTTTGTGTGGCACATCACCTCCAGTTGCACGGTTGCGTTGCCGCACACAAAAAAGCTGGAGATGACCCCCGCGTCACGGAGATGGTCGAAAATACGAACATAACCTGCCGAAATGAGGTTTTCAAAGTGCCGGGGGGAAACTTGGCTCACAAGCGGGTCCACCACGGCAATCACATCCATACCCGCCTGCATGTAGTAATCGGCCATGGCGATACAGACGTCGGAGCAGAACGCAAACATCTCTTCGGCAAACTCGGGCTCTTCAAAAATGTCCGTAAAAAGCTCGCTTCCACGCAGATGGGACGCCAGGGTGAGCGGGCCACATACGAGGCCATACAGCGCGGTATCGTGGCCCACCGCTTTCTTCATCCTTTCCATCACATCGAGGATCAGGGGGATGCGGCCCTCCGTTTTTTTGGGTATCGAGAGGCTTTCAATGTCCACGAGGTCCTCCCCCTCATAGGGGTGGGACATGACGGAGGGGGGGTTGTCTTCGGCCCAGAACAGCTCACACCCCATGATCTCCGCTTCCACCTGCAAATCAAACACGATGGGCATGCCGTCCGGGCGGTAGAGCTTGTGCACTTCCAGCAGAGACTCAAACAGTTTGTCGCCGTCGGTCAGAACCTCTTTTGCGGTGTAACCTTTCAGATAACCCGCATGGACACCGGCAAAGGGAACCCAGGGAATTTCTTCGGTTTTTTCGTGGCGCATCACTTTGAAAAGCAGTTCTTTTCCCATCATTTGTCACCCCATAGTTTTGGTTGATTGCAAAAGGACGGCGGCGTGGCATCTGGCGGCCCATATCTGTACTGTCGAATGTCTACATTATAATTTGCCTTTGGCTTTTGTCAATCTGGCGGCCGGGTGTTCGCCGGGCATTCCGTTCTATTTTGCCTATTATTTCACGATATTATGAGAGACGCTCTTCTGTATGTCAATATTGCATAAAGCATATGACGGAAAGATATGAAAGCGCTCATTGAAGCTGCCCATTTCGAATGCTATGCTGTAACAAGAGAAACTGTTTTTTGCCAGGGAGGAATCTTGCTATGTCTCTTGTGCTGGGAATTGATACCGGTGGCACCAATACGGACGCCGTCATCATCGACAGGCAAAAAAGAAGCCTTTTGGCCAAGGCAAAAGCGCTGACGACAAGGGAAGACCTGAGCTTGGGTATTTCCCATTGCCTCGAGCAGATGGATGGGTTTTCCTATGGCGACATTGAGTTTATCGCCCTTTCCACCACCCTGGCCACGAATGCCATCGTCGAGGGGCGGGGCTGTGAAGTGGGGCTCTTGATGCTGGGCTATGAGCCGAGCTCCTGCCTGCCGGTGCGGGAAATGTGTCTGCTGCCGGGGGGGCACAATATTCATGGCCAGGAGCGGCAGGCGTTTGACGAGCAGGCGGTGCGAGCCGAGCTGCTTGCCATGCAGGGCAAGGTGGACGCCATTGCCATCTCTTCCTATCTGAGCATACGCAACCCCGAACATGAACTGCGGGCGAGCGAGCTGGCCACAGAGGTCCTCGGGTTACCCAGCGTATGTGCGCATCAGCTGACCCGGTCACTGGGCATGGAAGAACGCACCGTCACCGCCGTGCTCAATGCCCGTCTTATCCCCATCATCAGCCGCCTCATCGCCTCTGTAAAACAGGCGCTGAAAGAGCGAAACCTTGAGGTACCCATCATGATAGTGAAGGGGGACGGCTCTTTGATGGGGGAAGAACAGGCCCGCAACAAACCCATCGAGACCATCCTCTCCGGCCCGGCCGCCAGCATCATCGGCGCCGGTTTCCTGACGGGGGAAAAAGATGCCATCGTGTTCGACATGGGAGGCACCACAAGCGACGTGGCCGTATTGAAAGACGGCGTGCCTCGTATCAACCAGGAGGGGGCGCGGGTGGGGGGGTGGCTGACGAGGGTAGAAGCCGCCGACATCTACACCTATGGCCTGGGCGGTGACAGCTATCTGCAAATGGATATGAACGGCGTGCTGCAAATCGGGCCCCAGCGCGTCTGGCCCATCAGCCTTTTCTGTAGCCGTTACCCCCATCTTTTGGAGGAGCTCTCTTCCATCACGATCCCCCGCTCCATTCTTCTGCTTTTTGCCCAGGTGGTGGACTGTTTCGTCCTGCTGAACAAAGATGAATCGGTGCTGCTGGATGAAAAAGAGGCCCAGGTGATCGAGCTGCTGGGTGAAGCACCCCACAGTATTTTTTATCTGGCACAAAAGCTGGGCAACCAGGTGTATACCTTGAACCTCGACCGCCTGGTGAACGCCGGACTCATCGGGCGCATCGCCCTGACCCCCACCGACATTCTTCATGTGAGCGGAAAATATACCCAGTGGGACCGAAAGGGCGCACAGCTCGCCTCCGCTTTGCTGGCAGATCGTTTTGGAATCGACGTGGAAACGCTTTGCCTCATGGTGGAGGCCAAAATGGTGGAGAAACTCAGCCTCGCTGTGTGGCAGAGCCTCGTCCTGCACGAGGGGAGAGACTTTGTGTTGGAAGAAAACGAACTCTTTACCTACCTTTGCGCAAAACAACTGCAAAGCGAGGAGGAGACATCGCTTCATTTCTCGCTGCGCCCCGCCCTGCCCGTCATCGGTATCGGCGCACCTGTAAGCGCCTGGTTGCCCCAGATGGCAGAGAAGCTATGCACAAGGCTGGTGATCCCCGAACACACGGAGGTGGCCAACGCCGTTGGCGCTGCCGCGGGGCGCGTCACGGAAATCGTGAAAATACTCATCAGCCCCGGTGCGCACACAAATGGTTTCGTCCTGCATTCACGGTGGGAGCGCAAACCTTTTGAGCGGCTGGAGCAGGCCGTGGCCTATGGCATGCAGGAGGCCGAAAAAAGAGCGCGCCAGCTCGTGTTGGAAAGCGGCGCCAAACGGGCGCAGGTCACCATAAAACACAAGGACATCTACGCCAAAACCGAGCAGGGCGAAAACGATGTGTATATCGAGTCCCGCATCGAAGCCATCGGCTCGGAAGAATCAGAATGGACCGTCTGACTGCTGCGTAACCGGCTCTATCGCTACAGTCCCCCTTTATCATCCCGCGTCGATCGTTCCCCTTTTTATAGAAAGGCACCTCTGGAACGAGAGGGCAGAACTTCCCTGCCCCGCTTCCAGAGGTGTTTTTATGAAGTATTGCGGTATGGTACCCGACCTTACAAAAAAAGCGAATAGTCGTTTTTTTATGCCTCTTTGAGCTCGGCCGGATCGGAGCTGCACTGAGCCCACGCCGTTTCTACCTCGGGGCCCACATCCTCTTGGCCAAAGCTGATCAGCACCACCCGCCCCCGTTCGGGACGTGGTGTTTTTTCAAAATGGGCGCGCTCTACCGTGTACTGGCCGGCCACCCCTTCCAGGTGCCAAAAGCCGTGCTCTTCATCTCTCAAAAACCCTTTGAAACGCAGAACCTTTTCAGCCAGAGCGGCGCAAAATTGCCGGACCTTCTCCCCCGAGAGACCCGCATCACTGAGCAAGGTATAGGTGCTGGGACGGTTGTAGGGGGTGTTGCTTCCCTGGCCCACAGTTCCGTGGTTTTTCAATTGATTTTCCAGCAATACCATGGGTATCTGGGAATAGATCGTATTATACACCGGCGCTTTGTCGTTGAGCAAACGCACAAACCTCTGCACTTCGGCCAGCCTGTCTTCCCCCACAAGGTCGGTTTTGTTCACGATGATCAAGTCGGCGCTGGCCACCTGGTTTTGCACCGGCATCAACACATCCACATACTCCACAAAAGTGGTGCAATCCACAAGGCAGATGCTGCCCATGTATTCATAAGGCCTATCTAGGTAAGGGGCCATGCCCTGCAGGATCTTTTGCATGCCGGCAGGGTCTGCCATACCCGAGCTCTCTATGAGCAGGGCGTCTATGGGCTGCTGGGAAAACGCCTTCAGCGTGCGTATAAAGCCGTCTTTGATACAGGCGCAGAAAATCGAGCCGTTATTGATCTCCACCAGCTTGATGCCCTCGCTGTGAACCAAAGTGCCGTCGATACCGACACTGCCAAACTCATTTACGAGCACACCCAACCGCAGCCCCTGGAATGTTTTTAGAAGAGAGCGCAAAAACGTGGTTTTTCCCGCCCCCAAAAAGCCGCTGATCAAATAGAGCCGGATTGGTTTTTCTTCCATTAGGTCTCTCCCTCTATATATCCTAAAACCTGCTCGAAGGTTATGGAATCCCCATCTTCTACGCATCGCTGCACCAGACGGCCTGACACGGGTGAGGGCAGTTCTACCGTCTTTTTGTCCGCCTCCGCCTCGGCCAGCACCTCCCCGGCCCGCAAGCTGTCCCCCACGCTTTTTTGCCAGAAGATAACACAGGTTTTGTGGGTCAGTTCCACCGGCCTGTCCTGGCAGGGACAGGGGTTTTCAGGGTCTTTTTTGGGGTAGCAGAAGGTGGGCAGGGTAATGGGTGTTTGGCTCATCACTTGTCACTCTCCATAACCAACGCTCTTCGCGCAGGATTTGTCTGCATGGTTCATTTTTGCGCTGAATCATCGTTATTTTTATCCACTTTGTCCTCCGGATAAAAAGGACAACGTTCCTCAAGACACTCCTTGTTGTCCTCATAAAAGTTACATTGAGGGTCACCCGCATGGATATGCAAACGCAGTTTCTTTTTGGCGTCGGGCACGACACTTTGCAGGGCCAGCCAGCTGCACCTCTTGCAGCAGCGAGGGCCGCCATATTCGGCCATCGTGAGCAGGGCTTTTCCCGTGGCCCTGTTGGTGTCTGCCCAATTTTCTTCGGAAACAGGGGCCGTGTCCGTGATGATACTCCAAAAGATGCCGGTACCCACGGCTGCGCCGCAGGCCCCTTGAAACCCGCAACTACCTCCAGGCACATTCCTGGCCCGTTCCAGCGCCTCGGCCAGGTCGCGCTCGAGCACTTCCCGCTCATGCCCCTGGTCCTTTCGGGCCGCCGTGAGCATCACCGCGGGCACCAGATAGTGGTGTGTGGGGTAGTGCAACGGATGGCCGGGCATGTCCATCACCCCTGTGGCCAATTCCACCACATCCTCCACAGAATCCGAATCCCACGCTTTTAAGCAGTACTCGGTGATCTTATCATAGTATTCGTCAAAATCGCTCGCCGCCATAGTCCCCACACTTCCCCGCCTTTATAAATTTGCCTTTTCTAAAGGAACACAGTATACTAGATATGGTCTAGTATATCATATCTACTATCACAACACAACCAGTGTGGTAAAGTGGAGAAAATACCCATCGCTTGTTTATCAGATGAATTTTCATGTGTCTTCCTCCGCCTTCGGCGGGGGAAGGATACGAAAACCTTCTGAAGTTTGGACACTCCCGGTGAAGTGGAGGCGTTCTTTCATCTTTTCCCGTGAAAGGAGGGTACGGAAGATGGATCTTCCCGAAAACTGCACCTGTACCGGTAAAAACCTTGACCGTTTTATCCAGCCCATCATATTGTCCATTCTGTCGGATGAGCCCCAAACGGGATATATGATTGTAAAAAAAATGGCTGATTACAGCACTTTTCAAGGTGGCGGCCCCGACCCCACGGGGATATACCGTTATCTGAAAGTCATGTGGGGCAAGGGCATGTTGGCCAAGGAAATCCACCCCAATATGGACAAAGGGGAGACGGTGCCCTACAGCATTACCCCCCTGGGGCGAAAATGCCTTGTGCAGTGGTGCCAAACCCTGCGGGAGTATCAGGGAATTATCCAGGACCTGGTGCAGGAACTGGAAGACACATCGGGCAGCAGCGGGGACGAAACACAGGCCGATGGCAGCACATAATGTGTCCGCATCAGACAAAAGGCATTCTCTATAGGCAACCAAAAACAGCGGCTGAAGTCCCGAACAGAATCCAAAAACTGTTCGGGGCTTCGGCCGCTGTTTTACATATAATCTGCAACAGTATTCTATTCTTTCACGGCACCGTTTACAATGCCTGCCACAATTTGCTTTTGGAAGATCAGTACGATGATGAGCGTTGGTATCGTTACCACAATGGTTGCAGCCGAAATCTCACTCCAGAAAATGGTAAATTGGGTGCGCAGATAGCCAATTCTCACCGGCACGGTCTGGTAGTTATAGTCGATATTCATAGTGTACGACAACAGATATTCGTTCCAGGCGGCGATGAACGTCATGATGGCGGTGGTGGCGACACCGGGCGCCGCCAGGGGGAAGATGATCCGCCACAGCGTGCCCCAGATGGTGCACCCGTCAATTTTAGCCGCTTCTTCCAGCGCCAGCGGCACCTGCTTAAAGTGTGTCACCATGATCCAAACGGCGCTTGGCAGGGTGATGGTGGAATAGGCGAGGGTGATCCAATAGGAATTGAGGATGCCGAGGTTATAGTACATATTGAAAAGCGGTCCCACCACAATCATCTGGGGAAACATGGAGACCGAGAGGATCAGGCCCATGAGCAAAGCCTTTCCCCTGAAATTAAAGCGCGAGATGATATAGGCCGACATCGAGGCAACGGCAACAACATACAGCATACAGACGCCCGAAACAATAAAGCTGTTTTTGATGGACATCAGCATGCCACGCTCGGCAATCACCGTCACATAGTTTTGCACCGTGGGGTTTTCGGCGATGATGCGGAATGCGCCGGCGCCCATCACCTCCGCTTCGGGTTTGAACGAGGTGACAAGGATCCAGAAGAAGGGAAACAGGCTGATGACGAGGAAAAGCACGATGAAGACATAGAGCATCAACTGGGCAATCGCATGAGATTTACGCATTGACATTTCCTCACCCCCTTACCGGCTCTCCGGGTTGCCGACGACATCGGCCCCCAGGAGCTTTACAAAAACAACGGCGATCACTGCCACACAGACGAACATACCTATGACGATGGCCGACCCGTAGCCGTAATTGCTTTGGCCAAACATAATCTGGTATGCGTAAACGGAGAGTGTCTCGGTGCTGTTGGCAGGCCCGCCTCCCGTCAGAAGGGCAATCAAGTCGTAGATACGGAAAGCGTCGAGCGTGCGGAAGAGCAAAGCAACCATGATGCTGGACTTCATCAGCGGCAGGGTGATACGGAAAAAGGTTCGAACTTTGCCGCTGCCGTCAATCGCCGCGCTCTCATACACCCCGCGGTCGATGGTTTGCAGCCCTGCCAGGAGCAGAAGCATCATGTAAGGCGTTGTCTTCCACACATCCGCAATGATGGCCGCCGACATCGCGCCTGTGCTTGTCAGCATCATGCTGGCCTGGCTGGAGGTGATGCCAATGTCTGCAAAAAGTTTGGCGACGATGCCGTAACTTCCATCGTACAGGTAGCGCCAGATCATCGCCGACACAGCCGTCGGGATGGCCCAGGGCAGCAGGCTTGCCGTACGGATCACTCCGATGCCCCGGATGGCTTTGTCTAAAATCAGCGCCATGGCCATGCCGAGTATGAATTCCAGCACGACGGAGATCGTCGTGAAGACCAAGGTGTGTTGAAGTGCCGCATAAAACCGAGAGTCTGTCACGAGTTTTTGGTAGTTTGCCCCACCCACGAAGTTCGATTTGATAAAGCTTGTGCCCAGGTCCCCCATGATGATATCGAGGTTTTCCTGGTTCGAATATTCAATCTCACCGGCGGCCGAATACCAGCCGGCCACCTGCTGCTGCATATCCGCAACATACTGTTCCAGCTCGCTTGTCGTCTCGGTCGAGATCGTGATATTGGTGCCCTGGTCCACATATTGGTCCATATATTTTGTATTTTGATCCATCAGTGCCGCAGCCGCCGCGGCGCTCTCTTCGTCAAAGTACTGCACGTCGGCACTGAGGTAATAATTCACATATTTAAGGTTCTCCGCAAAGAGATTGGCGTTGAAATAGTGCTTCAGATAGAACCCGTTGGTTTGCTGGTTGTTGGTCCTATAGTTAAAAAACCCATACATCGTGGAAGTGACGATGGGATAGAGGGCGAAAACCCCAATCAATACCAGAAGGGGAATGATGAACAGAAACTGCTTGAACGTCATTCGTTTGATCACTGTAATCTTCCTTCCCAAAGTACAGCATTTAAAAGCCAGATACCCCTGCAACTAACCGCTTTGGAGACTGCCATTCAATTAAAACGGGTGCGCGGGCGCAGGCACTCTGCGCCCGCGCACCCTATCCGGTTTTACGGCTCATTCAGTGTTTTGGGTCTTTCGGCAATATTCAGTTACGCGGCAGATTCCGATACAGAAGAGGCTTCGGAAGCGGCGCTGTCCGCTCCGCTCTCAGCCACAGAACTGTCTCCGGCCGCAGAAGAACCCGCATCGGAACCGGCATCACTGCCCGCGCCGCTCGTGGAGCCTCCGCCCAGCAGGGCTTCCATTTCGGAAACGGTGGTGTCCAAATCGGCATTGCCCGAGAGGTAGGTGTGCATGGCAATCTGCAGGTTGTCGGAAAGCTCATTATACTCGTCCGAAATCGGGCGGGCAATGGTGTTTTCCAAAGCGGCAATGTAGCCGGGTTTGGTCATCAGTTCGTTCATGCTCAGGAACTCTTCGTCGTCCAGCAGGGCATTCCAGCCGGGGTTGTAGCCGCCGGTGCCGCAGAAGATCTTCTGGCCTTCTTCGCTTGTCATGTAGTCAAGCAGAGCCCAGGCACCGTCTTTATTTTCGCTGAAGGAGTTCATGGCCAAAAGCCATCCGCCAATGCAGCTGCCGTTGGGCAGCGGGGCGATGTCCACCTGGTCCTGGCTCACCGGGCCACCTTCGCCCAGCACGCCCCAGACGTAGGGCCAGTTGCGGCTGAAGACCGCGTCGCCGTTGGTGAAGGTATCGGCACTCTCAGATTCCTGGTATTTCAGGATGTCTTCGGGGGTGGCCGAAGAGTCGACGGCCTGTTTCATCACTTCGATGGCCTGCAGGTCGGTGTAGTTGTTGGTCCACTCGTTGGCGTTGCAGACGAGGCCTTCATACTGGTTGGCCTGGAAGTTAAGGCCCTGCGTGGTGCCCTCCTGGCCGTTATAGGTCTCGGCCATCGCGATCAGCTCTTCAAAGGTGTAGTCGCCGGAAACCAGCTTCTGGGCATCTTCTTCAGAGACGATGTCGCTGCGGAAGTACAGAACGCCAAAGTCGGGGTACAGGGGCAGAGCATAGGTTTTGGCTTTGTAGGTACCGCTCTGCAGAGAGCCGGGGTTGTAGTCGGAGAGGTTGTGCCCGGCTTCCATGATATAGTCGTCCAGTGGTTCGATGTAACCTGCGCCGGCCATATCGCCTGCCCAGACAACGTCGATGCAGATGACGTCATACTCGCTGCTTCCCGCCGCCAGCGCGGTGTTCAGCGTGTTGCGGGTGGTCTCGGTGTCGTTCGAGGCTTCCACCCAGTTCACAGAGTACTGGTCCTGAGAGGCCTCAAAACCCTCAATCACAGCCTCCATGGCGCCGTTGCCATCATTTGTGCGGAAGATGGTAATCGGGGTACGGTCTCCTCCTGTGGTGGCTGCCTCACTGCCACCGGTCTCGCCGGCGGGTGCGGCCGTCGAGGTTTCCCCTCCGCCACTGCAGGCAGCCAGAGCCAGCACCATGACGAGAGAGAGAGACATTGCAAGTACGGATTTCAAACTCAATTTCATTTCGAACTCCTTTCTTGTTTGCCCAAAGCAAGGGGTCTGCCCCGGGCGCTTATAAAAGGGCCAAACAGGTTGGCCAACTCCCATTATAACAAAGAGAAATTATGTTGGAAAGCCTTTTTTCCCATCTGTATCCGCTCTGTAATTTCTTTCGTCACGGTTCGTCAGGTTTTTCACTCGAAATCTTACCCCAGCAGATAGACCCGCGCTTCATAGGGGCGCAGGGTGACCTTTTCCGCCTTCGGGCAGTCTCCATAGTTCGAAATCAACAGGCGGCTGCTCTCGTCCAAAAACGCTTTCGGGAAGGCAAACTCTACCTCCTCTGCAGCAAAACTGCACAGGGTCAACAGCGTCTGCCCTTCGTAACTGCGCTGGTAGACAAAGAGATGGGGGTCTTCCGGCAGAAGCAGGGTATAATCACCATAGACGATGATCGGATGTTTTTTTCGAAGGGAGATCAGGTTTTTATAGTAAGAGAAAATCGACGACTCGTCTTTTACCTGGTTTTTGGCGTTGATTTTAGGATAGTTTGAGTTGACCTTCAACCAGGGTGTTCCGGTGGTGAAACCCGCGTTTTCACTGCCGTCCCACTGCATGGGCGTCCGCGCGTGTTCCCGGCTGCGGAAATTGAGGATCCGGATCATCTCCTCCCCGCTCATACCTCTGTTTTGGGTGTACTCCCTGTAGGCTCCTTTTGCCTCCACGTCGTCAAACTCGTCGATGGAATGGAACACCGCGTTGGTCATTCCAATTTCTTCCCCCTGGTAGATATACGGGGTGCCCTGCATCATATGCAGGCAGGTGCCCAGCATCTTGGCCGACTCTTCCCAGTATTCCCTGTCGTTGCCGAAGCGGGAGACGACGCGCGGCTGGTCGTGGTTATCCCAGTAGAGGCTGTTCCACCCGACGCCGTTCAGCTCCACCTGCCAGCGGGACATGATCTGTTTGAGCTTCACAAGATCCAGCGGCGCAACCGAAAATTTTTCCCCGTCCACAAAATCGACAAACATATGCTCGAACTGAAACACCATATGGAGCTCGTGACGGTCGGCACCGGTATAGAGTTTGCCGTCCTCCGTGGTGATGTCCGGCGTCTCCCCCACGGTCATCACATCGTATTTCGAGAGCACTTCCCGGTTCATCTCCTGGAGGTATTCATGGATCCTCGGTCCGTTGATCATATGGGGGATGCGGTTGCCGTAAACCGTGCCCGCAATAGGCTCTCCGTCAGGCAGGCCCGGTGTTTTGGAGAGCATGTTGATCGTGTCCATACGGAAACCATCGATGCCCTTGTCAAACCACCAGCGCATCATCTCATAGACCTCTTTGCGCATCTGTTCATTTTCCCAGTTGAGATCGGGCTGGTGCTCCTCAAACAGATGAAGATAATACATGTCGGTATTCTTATCATAACTCCAGGCGGGCCCGCTGAAATAGCTCTCCCAGTTATTGGGCACGCCCCCCGCCGGTTTGCCTTTTTTCCAGATATAGTACTCCCGGTAAGGGTTGTCCGTCGACTTGCGGCTCTCGACAAACCAGGCATGCTCGCTGGAAGTGTGGTTGACGACGAGGTCCATGAGGATCTTGATCCCGCGCTTGTGTGCTTCGCTCAAGAGCCTGTCAAAATCCGCCATGGTGCCAAACTCGTCCATGATGTCTTTATAATCGCTGATGTCATATCCATTGTCATAGTTCGGAGACTTGTAGATAGGATTGAGCCAAAGCACGTCGGCACCCAGTTCCTTAATATAGTCCAGTTTCTCAATCACGCCCGGCAGGTCGCCCACGCCGTCCCCGTTGGTATCCAAAAAACTGCGGGGATATACCTGATATACAACCGCCTCTTTCCACCATGCTTTTTCCATTATATAATCTCCTTCTCGTAAGGTATACAGGCAGCCTGGGGTTTTGGAAAAGAGGCGGGATGGCATCACAAAACCAAGACCTGCCATCCCCCACGGAGCAACAAGACGTGCCTTTTCCCTATTTGCCTGTATATGTTGCCTTTATCATAGCACGAAAAAGAACGAACCACAACAGGTTAAATAGTAAACCATTGAAACACACAGACGAGAGGGGCTTCTTTTGCCAAAAATGACCAAAATGAACATTTTGCGCCCATGGCCGCATCTGGTATACTGGCGGTAAGGAGGGGGTCTTATGGTCACGATGAAGCAGCTTGCCGAAGAGGCCGGGGTCAGCATCACGACAGTTTCCAATGTGGTGCACGGAAATACAAAACGGGTATCCAGCAGCACCATCCGCAGGGTACAGGCGCTGATGCAGAAGCACAACTATGTGCCACGTACCGCGCTGAGGGCACTGTCCGGCTCGGGCTCTAAAATCATCGGGGTCGTGGCGCATGGCCACAAAATGCACGACACCTCCCTTTTTGGGGACCATTTTTATGCCGGTATCGTAGGGACACTGGAACCCTGTATCCGTAAAGCCGGCTACTATCTCATGCTCTACGCCTCCGACGACGTGGAGGACATCTACCGCATGGCCGCCACGTGGAACGTGGACGGGATGATCGCCATCTCTTTCTCGGGTACCTCCTATCAAAAGCTCTGCAGCCTGTGCAACAAACCTATCGTCGGTATCGACATGTATAACCTCAGCGGGGAGGAGTATTATAACGTGGGGCTGGAGGACGAGGAGGGGGGATACCAGATGACCCGGTTCCTCCTGCAAAATGGCTACACGAACGCACTGCTGTTTGCCGACGCCGATGTGGGGGTGGACCACCACCGGTGGCTGGGGTTTCGACGCGCCTATGCACAGATGGGGCTGCCCTGCAAAAAGTCAAATTTTGTCTTGCTGGGCGGCGGCGGAGAAAAAATTCGAAAAAGGCATTATGAGGAGTGCAGCAGAAAAATTGGCCGGGAGACCGCCTGGTTTTTTGTCTCAGACCACTATGCCGTTGAGGCCATGCGTTTTCTGCAAGAGCGGGGGTTCTCTATCCCCGGCGATGTGGGGGTGGCCGGTTTCGATGACGCCCCCATCAGCAATCTTGTCCACCCGGCGCTCACAACAGTGCATCAAAGCATTGAAAACAAGGCCACGGCCGCCTTTCAACTGTTGCTGCAGCGCTTGCAGGGCCAGGAGATACCCCCCAGGGACCTGCGCCTTCCCACCACGCTTTTCATACGTAACTCTGTCCGCAGGCTGTAGCGCTTGTGTAGCAGTACAAATATCTCTGTTTTGTCGCTTTACCTTAAAAGCAGAAAACCCGTATCCGCTTAATCAGATACGGGTTTTCTCTTGTCGGCAAAAAGGGCGTGCAGGGTGGCCGCCACCGCGTTTGTGTCGAAGGGTTTGCCCAGATGGCCGTCCATGCCGCAGGCCTTTGCCTTGTCAATGTCCTCTTTGAACACGTTGGCGGTCATGGCGATGATGGGAATGGTCTGCGCGTTGGGTGCATCGCTTGTGCGGATGACCTTTGTCGCCTCATAACCGTCCATCACGGGCATCTGGATATCCATCAAAATCAGGTCGTACGCACTTGGGTTGCGCAGATACTGTTGTGTTCCCTCACTGCCGTTTTGGGCCGTGTCTATCTCGGCGCCCAAAGAGACGAACATATCTTCGGCGATCATCTGGTTGATCTGTGAGTCTTCCACCAAAAGGATGCGTTTTCCGGAAAGATCAGGCATCTCCGTTTTTTCCGTTTCCCTCTCCAACTCTTTTTGCGCGTCTTTTGCGCGTTTAATCCACACGGTGAAGGTGAACACACTGCCCTTTCCCGGGGTGCTCTGTACATGGATATGCCCATTCATCAGTTCAACCAGTTGCTTTGCAATGGCCAGCCCCAGGCCGGAGCCGCCATATTTCCTCGTGGTACTGCCATCCCCCTGTTCAAAGGGGTCGAACAGTTTTTCGATCTGCTCGGGCGCGATGCCAATACCACTGTCACGAATTTTGAACTCGCACTCGATGTCGTCGCCGCGTTCGTCCAAGAGGCAGAGGTCCAGCGTGATCTGCCCGTTTTCGGGTGTGAACTTGACCGCGTTCGACAGGAGGTTCACGATGATCTGGCGCAGGTGGTGGTTGTCACAGTAGACATACTCGGGTACGCCGGGGGCGACGCGCATGGTAAAATTCTGGTTTTTGGCCGCCACTTGCGGCGCCATAATGACGGCGATTTTGTCGAGCTCTTCTTGTGTGACGGAGGGCACGACATCCAGTTCCAGTTTTCCCTCTTCAATTTTTGACAGGTCAAGAATGTCGTTGACCAAATGTAACAAATGGGTGGAAGAAATGCTGATGTTTTGAAGGTGTTCTTGCTTTTTCGCCGGGTCGTCCGAATTTTGGGCCATCCGGCAAAGGCCGATGATCGCATTGAGCGGGGTGCGTATCTCATGGCTCATGCGGGAGAGAAATTGCCCTTTCGCAAGGTTTGCCGCCTGGGAGAGGCGCGCTTTGCGTTTATAGAGGAAAAAACCCAAAAATCCACTGGCCATGACGGTTGCCATAGCACCCAGCAAAACGTAGCTCAGAGTTTTGACATTTTTTTGCGTCTGCACAATCTGTTCGTCGGAGATATCCACGCCCACGATGGCGGCGACTTCTCCATTTGCGTCGTATACCGGCGCATATGCGGCCAGGATTCCGTCCCAGTTGTCTGAATAATCCCCCACATCACTCACGGCGGCCACACCACCCATGGCGGATAGCGGGGCGGGCTCGGCATCGACAGGGTCGCTTTCCAGGCCCACCATCCATGCGGGGTCGTAGTCGTTGTCGACGATGAACTGGTATTGGCCGGTGCCCAGATCCCGCATATAATAAGTATACATTACGTTGGACTCTGCGGAAAACGCGGATAACCGGGCTTTTATTTCGCTATAGAGGGGTTGTTCCATATCTTCCGGCACCTGGAATTCCTCCAGCTCCTCCACGCTGACAAGGTCGGTGGCCGAACGGGCGACAGCCAGAAGGCGTTCCTCGGTGTTGTAGGCAAGCATAGTCATTGCGTCTCGCATGAGCGAATTTACATAGACGGCGAGGAACAAAACCGCCAAGGCGGAGACGAGAAACAGGACAATAATGGAGTTGTTTTTAAAAAACTGCTTCATCGTTTTCTCCCATCCTGCACACTTGTAGAATGTGGCGCCGTTATATGTGGCAGCACCCAAGTGAAAGGCATATATCACCCTTCGCCTTTGCCATATACAAACTGTGACCTTTCGCTCGGGCAAGAATATTATACAGAAAGATGGCAAAAATGCAACAAAAAAACGCCATGTTGGCGCTTTCTCATCTCCGCGTGGCGCTCTTCTCGGGATTTTGATGCCCGGCAGCCGGGCTGCGGGGTATCGGCGCCACGAACCGGCAACCCCGCCCCAAGGAGGTGGGGTATTACTCCCCACTAGTGGGAAGCAAAAATGAGTATTCAGTAAGACTCAACCACTCTTGGCCCCGTCTGCACGGGCGGGGCCAGGAAAACATGGGGCACCCTATTGCGAAGCCGTTCTGCGGCGTTTTGGGCCGGACCCTTTTCGGGGAAAAGCCCGAATACGGCGGCCCCACTGCCTGTCATCATGGCGCCGAGCGCCCCCTGCTCCATGAAAAGCTGTTTTATCTGTGTGGTGGTGTCGCCGCCGCTTGCATGCTCCAGCGCATTTTTCATTCCCCCGGCAAACCGGGCAAGCTCTCCCGCTTTGAGCGAAGAAAGTAAGGCGGGCATATCCGGATGGACCGGGCTTCCCAGCTCATCATACCGTTTATAGGCAAGTGGTGTGGACACCCCCTTTTCAGGCATGGCAATGGTGAACCAGCAGGGCGGCAGCGCCGGCAGCGCAGACAGCTTCTCTCCAATCCCCCTGGCGCGGGCCGTTCCTCCCATCAGGGAAAAGGGCACGTCAGAGCCTGCCGCCAAACCGATTTTGCACATCTCTTGCAGCGAAAGCCTGGCGCTGTACATGGCGTTGAGGGCGACCAGCACCCCCGCGGCGTCCGCACTGCCCCCGCCCAGCCCGGCCCGTGTGGGCACCCTTTTGTGCAGGGTGATGTCGGCGCCCGCCAAAAGCCCCGTTTCCCGAAAGAACGCTTCCGCCACTTTGGTGGCGGTGTTTTTGTCGTTGGCCGGTACAGGACTGCCCGGGCAGCGCAACGCATAACCCATGCTGCGGATTACCTCTACCCTTTCGTAGAGGCCAACGGCCTGCATGATCATATCCACCTCATGATAGCCGTTTGCGCTGAGGCCAATGATATCGAGGGCCAAATTGAGTTTCACCGGGGCCTCAACAACCACTTTCTTCAGGGGTTTGCCCGCCATTTTTCGTATTCCTCCGTGGAAGTGATGAAAAAACCTGCCTGCCGGAGAGCAGACAGGACAAAGTCATACCAATGGAAAGTAAGGGAATGGCAAAGACTGGCAAGGATGCTTGCGTCTGTTTGAAATTGGTATCAGATTCGAAACAACGGAAAGGTACGCACATCGATGGCTTTTACAGGACAGATCTCGTGGCAGCAAAAACACCGGATACATTCTTTTTGCCGCATATGTGCCTTCGCGTTTGTCAGCTCGATCACTTTTTGGGGGCATATCTCCGCGCACTTGCCACAGCCGACACAGTCCTTTTTTCGCACGGCGGGGCGCGGGGCAATGATACGGTTTACGAAAGGCGCAAAGCCTTGCAAAAAACCCGGCAGGTTGCCGCTGAAATCCACCCTTCCCTCATAGCTGCGGGGGGGAAGAAAGGCTTCGATGGGGCGCTTTGCAACCTCTTCCCCCACAAGCAGAGCGGGGTCAAACGATTCTTCACACAGGCCATTCTCCCGCGCGGCCACCAGAGTGGGCACGCGGCCCGGGGGAAGCCCCATATAGCGGCATATGGCAAGATCCAGGCTGTAGGGGTCGGTGGAGGCCAACAAAAGACCGATGGCCCGGCTGCGTCCTCCGGCGGGGCCGTCCCCCTCCATCCCGATGATGCCGTCCACGATATGAAGCCGGGGTTTCACCATTTCACAGAGATCTACGAGCATCTGGCCAAACAGCTCTTTCTGCGGGAATCGCATGTGAAACTCGGCCTTGTGCAGCCCGGGAACGCAGCCCAAAAGATTTTTTACGGCGCCACTCATACCCGTGAGCACATGGGTTTTAAATTTGGGCAGGTTGAGGATATAGTCGGCTTCGAGCACCGGTTTTAGAAGCTCAAAATGGTGGACCAGCCGGCCCGGGCAGTCTACACCCTCGCTCTCACAGGCCGTGTACAGCTTTGCGCCGGTCTGTTCACAAACCGGCAGGTAACCGCAGGTTTTGTACATCCCCTCCATGAGCATGGGGGTGTATGGCCCGCCTGGGGAATCGGCCACCGTGATGTCGAAAATGCCACGCTGCTGCAAGGCCAAGATCACCGCGCGCAAAACGTCGGGGTGGGTCGTGACGGCGCGGTCCGGCGTGTGGCGGGCCAGCAGGTTGGGTTTAATCAACACACGGTCTTTGGGATTTGGCAGGTCTTTTTCGGGCAAGCCGGCAAAAAGTGCATAGATGGCCTGTTCGGCATCCTCAGGTTTTCCGGGTTTCGCCCGCTGCACAAAAACTTTGCCGTTCAAACGCTTTTTCCTTCGGCACGCAGGGTTTCCAGCAGTTGGCCGATGCGCTCCATCGCCTCGGCCAGGTGGTCGAGAGAGTAGGCGTAGCTGATGCGCAAAAAGCCCTCGCCCGAATCGCCAAAGGCGGTGCCGGGCACGACGGCCACCTTGTACTCCATCAACAGCCTCTCACTGAACTCCGCACTGGAGAGGCCGGTTCCGCGAATATCCGGAAAAACATAAAAGGCACCTTCGGGCTCGAAACAGGGAAGGGAAAGCTCTTCAAAACGCCGCATGAGGAACCGCCGGCGCATGTCGTACTCGTCGCGCATCTTCACGATTTCCCCGTCGGCGGAACGCAGGGCCTCAATGGCGGCATATTGGCTTGTGGTGGGGGCACACATGATGGCGGCCTGATGGATGGTGTTCATCACCGAAACCAACATGGCGGGCCCACAGGCGTAGCCAAGCCGCCAGCCCGTCATCGCGTAGGTCTTGGAAAACCCGTTTACCACGACGGTGCGCTCATACATGCCCGGCAGAGAGGCAATGCTGATATGTTTCTCTTCCCCGTAGGTGAGTTCCGCATAGATTTCGTCGCTGAGCACCGTGATATCGGTGCCGCGCAGCACCTCGGCGATCTCCTCAATGTCCTTGCGGCGCATCACCGCCCCCGTGGGGTTGCTGGGAAAGGGGAAGATGAGCAACTTCGTTTTGGGGGTGATGGCCTTTTTGAGCTCCTCGGCGGTCAGCCGGAATTTGTTTTCATTTTTCAGCGGGATACTTACGGGAACCCCGCCCGTGAGCGTGGTGATGGGGTGGTAGCACACAAAACTTGGCTCCGGAATAATGACCTCGTCGCCGGGGTTCACCAGTGCGCGGATGCACAGGTCGATGGCCTCACTGCCACCCACCGTGACAAGGATTTGGGTGTCGGGCAGGTAGGAGAGGGAAAATTTCCGCTCCATATATCGGCTGATTTCGCGGCGCAGTTCCATCATCCCCGTGTTGGAGGTATAGAAGGTGTGGCCACGGTCCAGGCTTTGGATGCCCGCGTTACGGATGACCCATGGGGTTTTAAAATCCGGCTCCCCCACCCCGAGGGTAATGCAATCTTCCATCTCTGCCGCAATGTCGAAAAACTTCCGAATACCGGAAGGACGCATATCACTTGCGGCGTTGGATATCAATTTTTCATAGTCCATCAAACATTCACTCGCTCTCTTTCATCCCGGTCCTCAAAACTGTATAGAGCGCCCGCTTTTTTATAGACACGAAGCACAAAGTGTGTGACGGTGGAGAGAACGCCCGAAAGGGGGGCAAGGCGTCTCGAAACGAACATGGCCACCTCTTCAAAGCTCTCTCCGCGTACATCTACGCCGAGGTCATAACCTCCGCTCATCAACATGACCGAATCCACCTCTTCGAGCCGTGAGATCTTTTCGGCGATTTCGTCAAACCCATAGTCTGTCTCCGGGGAGACACGCACTTCGATCATCGCATGCACGCCGTTCCCCCCCACACGTTCCCAGTCAATCAGGGTCCGGTTGCCCCGGATAACCCCCTGCCTCTTATAGTCGTCAAGACGGGCAGCCACTGCTTCCGGGCTCTCCCCTATCATCGCAGCTATTTCTTCTAAAGACAGCCGTGCGTTATTCTCAATGACCCGCAGCAGTTTGTCCACCTATCTCATCCTTTCCGTGTTAGGGCAGTGTACTCGATTTACTTACCTGCCATAAATATTTCATTTCATTATACAAAAAAGCAA
>JAJDHT010000139.1 GCA_030266325.1 Ruminococcaceae bacterium OttesenSCG-928-I18 | reverse complement strand
ACCCTTGACAGTATCTTCGGTCGCTGTTGCCGTCACTGTGCCGCCAGTGATGGTGATATTGCCACCCGAGCCGCCCGCGCCGCCACCTATGCCCGCACCATACATGCCACCTGTGGCATAAATTGTACCGCCGGTGATATTGATGGTGCCGCCAGCGGCATCCCCGCCGCCGATGCCCGCTCCTCCAGCACCGCCTTTGGCATAAATTGTGCCACCATTGATGGTGACCTTTCCGCAGGTACCCCATCGGCCGCCACCTATACCCGCAGCAAAGTTGCCACTGGCTGTGCTAAGCTCGCCCGTGCCATCAATGGTCAGGTCGCCGCCGGAGGTCTGAAGGCCGGCAAAAAACTGGGTGGTAGCAACCAGCTTATTTTTACCTTCAAGGTTCAGCCTTACTGTAGCACCACGCGTATCCATCGCCGGGCCTACGCTGGTGTTAATATTCACATTGTTCAGGGTGATGCCGCAGTTGGTGTTGCTATCTACTTTAATACGGTTGGTGGTTTGCGTCTGGGTGCCGTTTATAACATAGTTGTTGCCATCGCCGCTTATGGTAAGCACGCCACCGCTAAAGCGCCAGCCCGTGCCTTCATCACCCTCCTGCAGCGTTTCAAAATAAATGGTCTCTGTGCTCAGGGTGCCAATGCCCCCGCCCAGCGGCTGGATGCCCATGGCCTCCCCCGCGCCCTCCAGGCCAAGGGCGCTCATGGCCGAAAGGGCCATGGGCGTGGCGTAGGGCGGCGGGGCCTGGGCAACGGCCGCGTTGGCAATGCCGCTGTTTTTGGAAAGGCTGCCATCCAGCAGCTTGATGCTGTTAAAATTGGTGGCCTGGCTTATGCGGTTACATTCCTCCAGCAGGGCGTCGGTTTCGGCCTGCAGCTTCTGGCGGTCGTCGGCGCCATAGATGCCGTTGGCCGCCTGCACCGCCAACTCCTCCAGCCGGTTCAGCTGTACGTGCACCTCCTGCAGGGCACCCTCGGCCGTTTGCACCAGGCTCACGCCGTCGTGAGAGTTCAGCACCGCGCGGCCAAGCCCGGTTATTTGCGCGCGCATCTTTTCGCTTATGGCAAGGCCCGCCGCGTCGTCCGCCGCTACATTAATGCGGTAACCACTGGACAGCTTCCCCAGCCTTTTGGAAAGCGCGGTGTTGTTCACGCCCAGCTGCCGGTGCGCGTTGACGGACATGATGTTGTGCTGGATGATCACGGGGCCTCACCTCCTTTTTGCCATGGTGTGCAGAGCGGCGAAACAGGGGAACTCTACTTTACACATTCGGCAGGGGTCAGGTAAAATGAACGTAAAGTGCGCAAACGACACTGAAAACGACATAAACGACATGAAAACGCTTTTGATTTACGCCCGGCGTTCCGATATACTGGTAGTGTGAGAATGGATTTGTGGGGGTAAGGCATGGGCAGCATCTACAGGGTGGCGGTGTGCGACGACGAGCCACTGGATTTGGAAGAGCTTCAAAGGGAGACGGCGGACATCCTTACGGCCTGCGGCGCCGAATACCGCCTGTCGGCCTTTGCGTCGGAGGAGGAGTTGCTGGCCGCCCTGTGCGGCACGCCCGACGCCTTCGACCTGATTTTGATGGATGTGCTTTTGGGGGAGGGCAACGGCGTGGACGTGGCGCGCCAGCTGCGGCAAAACGGCTGTGCGGCCACGATTGTATTTGTCACCTGCACGGCAGATTTTGCCACGAAGGGCTACGAGGTGAACGCCTACCGGTACATCTTGAAGCCCCTGCGGCGCGAGGAGCTGGAGAGCGCCATATTGAGCGACTGGCAGCGCAGCCGCGAGAACATGGCCCTGACCTTCCACAAGGGCGGCGCGGTGCTGCGCATCCTCCCGCGCGACATCTGCTATGTTGAAACGGCGGGCCGGGGGGTGCTGGTGTACTTCCTCTCGGGCACCACCGACCTGCCCATCAAGATATCGGAGCTGGAGCAGATGCTGCCCGCCGACACGCTGGTGCGCTGCCACAAAAGCTATATTGTGAACCTGGCCCACGCCGGCCACATCGACCGCGACAGCATCACCACCACGGCCGGGGCCGTGCTGCCGGTGGGGCGCAAGTATTACGAAAACCTGCGCCGCGTGCTGATGGACTACCTGGCCCGGTAACCCCGCCGCAAACGCAAGGAGTGTGCCATGCTGAAATTGCGCAAGGCAAAGCCATATATCCTGTCGGCGGCCCTCACGCTGGTTTCGGTGGTGGCCTTTTTCCTGCTGATGCTGCCCGACCACACCAAGGGCTACCAAAACCGGGGCTGGACCGTGGCCTTCGAGCAGCGCGGCGACACCGAAATGCGGGTGGAGGAGCACACCATACGGGCCGTTGACGCGGAGGGCTACTGGAAAATCATCACCATGCGGCAGTATCTGGACGTGTACGTAGACGGGGAGAGGGTGTTTTCCTACACCGGCGAAGAAAACGGCCTGCCCGCGCGGGGCATCTACCCCATTTTTGTGCGGCAGGCCGACGTGGGCAAGGTGCTGCGGCTGGAGATGACCTCGCCCTACCCGAACGACAACCACATGATGGGGCTGCACTACTCGGCCGACAGCTACGGCCTGTCCCACGCGGGCATAGAGTTTGCCTGCGGGGTGCTGTGCCTGTTGATGGGCTGCTCCCTCGGGGTGGTGGCCACCATACTGGGCATTGCCAAAATCGGCAAGCTGATTGTGTGGATGCTGACGGCGGCCATCCTGTGTTTTGCCGGGTTTGTGCTCTCCAACACGCGTGTGGCCATGGAGCTGATGGGGCCGCAGGCCATGTACTGGCTGTACATGGTTTGCTATTGGCTCTATCCCATCTGTATGTTGGCCTATCTGTATATCGCCCACACCCAGGTGCTGAAAAAGGCGCTGTTGCCCTTTTTGCTGTTGCCCATCCTGTTTGTGGCGGGGTGCGCCGTTTTAGATATCGCCGGGGTGGCCTCCATCGACCGATACAGCTTTTGGTACAGCTATATCTGCCTGCCCTGCATGGGGGTGCTGCTGGTGGGTGCTGCGTTCAGCCGCCGCACCACAGGCCGGGTGTCCAGAGTGGTGTCAGCCGTCATCGTCATGTGGGTCGTCTGGGTGGCATCCCTGTTGCTGCGGTATTTCTTTTTGCCCGGCAAGCTGGAGTTCAACCACGAGTACATTGTGGTGTACACCCTCGCTTGTGGCATCGAGTTTGTCCACAATATGCTCACTTACATCCGCCAGCTTTTGGGTCTGCGCTACCGGGAAATGTACCTGACCGAAAAAAACAACCATTTGACGCGCTACTATGAGAATATCGAGCAGCACTTCCACGAAATTGCGCTGCTAAAACACGAAATGAACCACCATTTGGTGACGCTTGGCTACCTGCACCGTGATGGCGCTTACGACAAGGCCGGGGCGTATTTGGAGGAAATAGGCTCGGCCTACAAGGCGGCGGACACCATGAACTTCTGCGGCAACCATATTGTGAACGCAGTGTTCAGTTATTTGACAGCGGAGGCGAAAAAGCTGGGCGCAGAGCCACAGTTGGCCTGCCATGTGCCGGACGTCCTTCCCATGCCGGACGAGGAGTTGTCCTCGCTGCTTTTGAATCTGGCGGAAAATGCGCTGGAAAGCTGTTCAAGGATTG
>JAJDHT010000137.1 GCA_030266325.1 Ruminococcaceae bacterium OttesenSCG-928-I18 | reverse complement strand
AAGAGATAACACAGATAGTTGTAAGGATCCAGGCCATTTTCTTTGGCGGTCTCAACGATGCTGTAGATAATAGCACTGGCCCTGGCGCCACGGGGTGTGTTTGCGAAAAGCCAGTTTTTTCGACCAACCACGAAAGGCCGAATACTGTTTTCTGCGCGGTTGTTGGATATTTCCAGCCTGCCGTCAAGCAGGTAACGTTCGAGATAGGGCCAATTGTCTAATGTATACCGCACCGCCTTACCGAAAGCGGTTTTCCCACCGTTCTGCACCTTAAGCCACGCCAAAAAAGCGCCGAGCACAGGCTTTGCTTGATCCTGGCGGAATTGGTGACGTTCTTGCGGGGTCATATCTTTGGCCTTGCGCTCAACGGCAAACAACTTGTCACAAAACCTTTCTCCCTGCTGCGCCAAAGAGCCCTCCCGATCCTTTGGAGTCATGGATTCCAGGGCCTCGTGGAACTTGCGGCGGGCATGTGCCCAACATCCCACCACCACGATATCGGCGTGCAGCGCATGGTAACCGGCGTAGCCATCGGTGTGCAGATACCCCTTGAAGCCTTGCAGAAAATCCGCAGGCCGTTTCGCTGTTCGATCGGGCTGGTAATCGAACAGCACAATAGGCGCCCTGGCGTCACAGCCGGAGCGATATAGCCACATATAGCTTTTGCTCTGCGCCGACTTGCCCTCTTCGTGCAGCACCTGCAAGACGGTCTCGTCACCATGGAGAACCTCGCGGTTCAGCAGAACCTCATGCAACGCGTCCCAAATCGGCTCCAGCCAGTCGCGTGAGGCACGCAGCAGCCAATTGGACATGGTTTGCCGAGAAAGCATCACCCCGCGACGCGTCCAGTACCGCTCCTGACGGTACAATGGTACACCCATAACGAATTTCTGAGCCATGATGTGCGCCACCGCTTCGGGAGAAGCAAAGCTGCCCTTAATGACCGGTTCGTCCACGGGCGCCTTGAGGATGGGCACGCCGCAGCTGTCCCGCTCGCATTCACGGCAAGCGTAAACATACTGCACATGCTCAACAATCACGGCTTTCGCGGGGACCAATTTCAACTCCCGACGCACGCGCTTACCCATCACATGCAACGGGCTGTCGCATTCTGGGCAAATTTGCTCATCTGCAGGCAGGGTGTGCTCCACCACCTCCACCGGCAGATCGGCGGGCAGACGATCCTTTGCCTCGCGTGCCTTCTTGCGGTAGTGCTTCTCCACCTCGCACAGTTCAGGCTCCGCGATGTTCTCATCTGCCTGCTGCTCTGCTTCATTGAACAGGTTGAGCTGGGTGTGGCCGCTCTTTTCACTGGACGCGCCGAACTGCCGATGCTTCGCAAGCCGAACCTGCTCCATCAGCCATTGCACCTGCCGGGTCAACTCACTGACCTGGGGCTGAAGCGCTTTCAGTTCCTCATATTCTTCCCGTGGGATCGTCACTGTTTCCATGCCAATATTGTACCATGCCAAGTAATTTTGCGATATTGACAGGACGGAGAATTTGAGGGCGGCCTGAGAAATATTTCGTTTCAGATGACGGATATCCTACCCACCGGCTTCAATGCTTTTGGCTGCTCTATTTGCAGTCCTTCCATCAGCCATCGGAATTGCTGCGGCGTGATGGCCCGAGCCTCACTCTCTTTTCGAGGCCACTGGAACGCGCCACGTTCCAGCCGCTTGTACAACAGCACAAACCCGTCACCCTCCCAGTAAAGCGCCTTCATCCGGTCACAACGCCGACCGCAGAACAGAAATACGCTGTTGGAAAATGGATCCAGTTCAAACCGCTGCTGCACTAATGCCGCCAGGCCGTCAATGCCTTTGCGAAGGTCGGTGTACCCGCACGCGACATAGATGTGGGCGGCGGCAGAGATGTCCCCTAACATCGGCCAAGCAACAGGCGCAGGATTGATTCGGCCTGGCACGTATCCGCGCCAGGGTTAATCTCGATCGTGATCCCGCCGGCTTCCATCCTCACCACACCCGGGTATGTATGGCCCGCCACCACCGGCACTTGGGCGAAAACCGAAGATTCACCAGTATCGGGGCGGACCGACGGTGCGCCAGGACTGTGCATGCACAGCTCCGCACCCACCGCCGTGCGCAGCCGCCTTTGCCAGTAGTAGTAACGGTCTTCCTTAATGCCGTTCTCCCGGCAAAACGCCCGCACGGTTTGTCCGCTTTCACTTTTTCGCCGCATCACATCGGCCCAATGCGTCCACCGAACATCCCGCGTCAGTTTCCTGCTATCTATCTCAAATCACTTCCCATTGTCTTGAATTTCTTGGGCCAAGTTTTTCAAGTCTTTGGTTAGTATCTTCGCATTTTATCCGGCAATTTTCCATGTGTCGATGAAATTTACGGTTACCTGGATTGACGTCGTCAACTCGCCAATGCTTACAACAAAAGCAGGCTGTTTTTTATATCACAAAAGAGCGAATACAAAGTGGCACTGCTTTCCATTATAAAAGCCCCGTCCCCCAGGGGAGCCGCTCTTTCCGCTCCGCGGAAATTCACCTTCTAGCCCGGCTGTGGGCAGGGTGCTTCATTCTGTTGGCTTCTTTCCGCCTGCGCCCTCTCTTACCGGGCAGTACACTTGGCGATAGACTATACTTCCCCTGCTATTCGGCGTAAAAAAGCCACGGAAGCGGCGGCCTCTTTATCCAGTTTCTGCTGCGAGGCCCCCTTTGAGAGGTCACGGAAGACCTTGATATCCCGGCCCACCTGGCCGCCCATCTGGACGAAGGGTTCCATGACAACCAGGCCATCATAGCGAATCGCTTTCAGCGCGCTGAAAATCCCCTTCCAGTCCATCCGTCCTTCGCGCGGAGGACGGCGGTTTGCCTCGCCCACATGCAGTTCACCCAGGGATGCGCCGGCATGTTTAATGGCCTCAGTCAGGCTGTCCTCCTCAATATTCATATGAAAGGTGTCCAGCATGATTTTTACATTCTCACGGTCCACAGCGCGCACATATTCCATGCCTTCCTCCGCCGTGTTGAGCAAGTACCCCTCAAAGCGGTTGATGACCTCCATGTTTAGTGTGATGTCGAAAGTTGCCGCAAGGTCTGCCAGGCTCTGCATGGCGGTCATGCTGCGCCGCCATTCGCCGGGCTTGTCTACCGGTCGGGTGTAATCTACCGGCCAGTAGGAGTACAGGGCGCCACCCAGGCTTTTGATGCCCGCAAGCTGCATTTTATGAAACATATTCTGATAATAGGCAAAGGACTGTTTTACTTTGTTCCCATCTTCCGCCGCGATGTGGCGCTCGAAACTGGGGCCGTAACCTCCGGTCAACGTAATGCCCACCCGTTCAGCCTCTATGCGTAATTTTTCAAAATAGGTTTCGGGTTCCTTCTCGAACGAGGCGCAAGCCACCTCCAACACATCAAAACCGAGATCCTTCACTTTTTGGATATAGGGAAGATAATCGCCGCCCCACTCCTTTTCCCAGTACGCATAATAGATGCCATATTTCACCCCAAAAACACTCCCATCCTTAATTAAATTCTCTGCGAAACAGGTCTTTCACTGTGGCTAGTATACACCTTTCGGGTGCCGCTCGTAAATGCGGCGGATCATCTATTGGCTTTTGCAAAAAAAGGAAGCGCCTGCCCGCAGCTGGGGCAGAAGGTACATTTCCGAGAAACGGAAGTGTTTCACAAAAGAAAGCAGAGAACGCATTGTGAAATATAGACCGTA
>JAJDHT010000136.1 GCA_030266325.1 Ruminococcaceae bacterium OttesenSCG-928-I18 | reverse complement strand
CCAGCGTGCAGACCATGTTCCAGATCAACTGTGGCGACTACACCTACAACTATCAGCTTTCGAACGACGGCACGGTAGATTATTTCCCGCTTGCCGTGGGCAACGGATATTACACCTTCACGGTGTTCGTGCAAAACACCGGCACAGAGTTTTTCTACTTCCTCGAGGGTGCGGCCGACGTGCAGATGGCCGACGAAAAAGCCCCCTTCCTGCTGCCCAACAAAATTGTCAACTATACGCCTGAGTCGGAGGCCGTCCAGTTTTCGTACGAGCTGGCCGCACACGCCTCCACCAACCTCGAGGTCATCCAGCAGGTGTACTATTGGATCGAGCAGAACATCAGCTATGACAATTCCAAGGTAAGCTATGTGCAGGTGAACACCGATTACCTGCCGGATGTGGACGAAGTGCTGCGTTCCAAAAAGGGCATCTGTTACGACTATGCGGCCCTTGCCGCGGCCATGTTGCGTGCCAACGGCATCCCCTGCCAGCTCATCATGGGCGACGCCAACACCCCCGAGGGCACCGTGGTCCACGCGTGGAACATGGTGTGGACCGAAGAGCAGGGCTGGATCACCGTCGAGATTGAAGCAAAACCCGGGACCTGGGAGCGCATCGACCTCACCTTTGCCTCCAGCCAAAACGCCGGCATCGAAGAGTTTATCGGCGACGGAAGCAACTATATGGATATGTATGTACATTAAAGATCAGTCTACCACAGCCGTATGAACAAATGGTTTCCATTTTCTAAATATCCTATTTTGATTGTATACCGGAGAATTTCTGGGCGGGCGGCTGCCTACCGCGCGCCGGGAGGAGGAGTTCCAAGATGGCAGAAACAAAGAGGAAAGTCCTGCCGCCACAGGAGTTGGCTGCGTTTTTTGAGAGCTTTACGATGCTGCTGCGCGCCGGTGTGCCGGCCAACGAATGTCCCGACATCATCGCCGGAGACACCGAGGGCAGCAGGCTTTCGGAGGCCTCTGCGCGCGTGGCCGGCATACTCTCGGGCGGGGAGGTCTTTATCCTGAGCGAGGCGCTGGACCAAAGCGGCCACTTCCCCGAGTACGCCATCGAGATGATGCGTCTGGGCGAGGAATCGGGCCGCATGGAGACCACCAGCGAGGCCTTGGGTGAATACTACCGCCAGCAGGAATCGCTGGGCGCCAGTATTCGAAGCGCGATTAGCGGGCCGCTGCTTCTGCTCGTCATGATGAGCGTCGTGCTCATTTTTCTGATCATCTTCGTACTGCCTGTCTTCGAAAATGTCTTCGCCTCTTTGGGCCTTGCCGCGGGCGGCGGCCTGGGCGGCGCCTTTTTGGCCGCCCGCGTTTCGATGGTCGTGGTGGGCATTTTGCTCGCAGTCATCCTGGTTTTGGTAGTGATGTACCTCACCCAGGGCGGCCGGGAAAAACTGGCCGGGTTTGCCCAGTCGGTCCCCTTTACGCGGAACATTCACTACAGCATGTCGGCCGCGCGCCTCACCGGCGGGCTCGCCATGCTTTTGGCCTCCGGCATCCCCTCGGGCGAAGCCCTGCAAAAGGCCGGCGGCCTTATCTCCAACCGCCGCATTCTAGAGCGTCTGCCCGCCGCCGTCGAAAAAGTGGAGAGCGGCGAAGACCTCGGGAAAGTGCTCGTGAGCGAAAATGTGCTCGAGGGTTTTGAGGCGAAGATTTTACTTTCGGCCTCCCGCGCAGGACAAACCGAGCAGGCCATGCGCAACCTCTCGGACATCTACTCGCGCGAGACGGAGAGCGGTATCGACCGGCTTCTGGGCATGCTGGAGCCCGCCCTTGTGGGCCTGCTCAGCGTGGCCATCGGCATCATCCTGCTCTCGGTCATGCTGCCTCTCACCAGTATTATGAGCGCCCTCAACTAAGAGCGTACCAGCACACTTCAAAGACAAGGAGGCCGCGTATGCTGACGAACAAACAAAAAACAGGCTGGCTTGGTATGGCGGCCACCTGGGTCATTTTTATCGCCGTACTCATCGCGCTGATCATCGCCACGACGAATCTTTCGGGCGGGGCCGACCGGGAGGGCCAGGCGGCCACCCAGCAGGCCATCGAGCGCGCCGCGGTACTCTGCTATGCCACCGAGGGGTTTTACCCACCCAGCCTCTCCTATATTGAAGACCATTATGGCGTGCAGATCGACCGCGCAAAATACGTCGTCCGGTATGAGGTTTTCGCCTCAAATGTCATGCCTGTAGTGCGGGTGGCCGGCTGGTAAAAACCTGCCGATAGAAGAAAAAAGGGGGGAACTGGCCCTATGCGAAAAAACAGCGGATCTTCGGGTGTGGCCATGGGCATTCTTCTGCCCATGGGTCTCATCTGCCTGTTCGCTTTTTGCTCCCTCGCTTTGGCCCTGATGGGCGGGCGGGCCTATAAATCTATCCAGGCCGGCATCGATGACAGCTACGGGTCTACCGTGGCGGCGGGGTATCTGCGCACCAAGCTCAGCCAGAACAACGAGCGAGGCCAGGTCAGTATCGAGACGGAGGGCCCCTATGAGGTCCTCACCATCCAAAGTGAACAGGATGACCGGTTCTATATCACACGCATCTTTGTGGAAGAAGGGGAATTGCGGGAGAGCTACACCCCCACAAGCACCCCGTTTAACCCCTCTTCGGGCGTCACGATTGCCAAGGTGAACGAATGCCGCTTCGAGCTCTCGGAGGATGGCCTGTTCACCGCGGAGATTCTGAGCGAAAACGGTGTGTCCACACGAACGGCCTTTGCGCTGGCGGGGGGTGGTGGCGCATGAGAAACCGGTATCGCAACGTGGCCTTCTTGGCCGAGCTTCTCATCAATATCCTTGTGTTCAGCATCTCCTGTGCCATTCTGGCCGGGCTTTTCGGCCAGGCGGGGAAGCTGGCGCGGGAGACGCGGGAAAAAAGTTTCGCCTCTCAGGAGATTTACTCTTTGTTTGAAACCCTGCGCGCAAGGGGACCCGAGGGCATTACACAGGCGCAGCCCGACGGCCAGGACGGCTACGCCCTGCACTATGACGAGCAGTGGAACCCCGCCGGTGGGGAGAACGCCGCCTATATTATCCACCTGTATACCACAGACAACGACACCGGGGCGGGCGTGCTGAGGGAAGTGACCGCGCACGCCAGCAACAACCAGGGCGAAGAAATATGCACCCTGACCACGAAGACCTATCACCAGGGAGAGGGGGGCGGCGCGTGAACACCAAAACGCACAAAACCCGACAGCGCACACGCAGCGGCGTGGGCACCGGCACCACCTCCCTGCTGATGATTTTTACGGTGTTGTGTTTTGCCACACTGGCGCTTTTAAGCCTCTCCACGGCTACGGCAAACCAGCGCATCCAACAGCGCAGCCTCGACGGCACCGCCGCGCTGGCCACCGCCGAGGGCGAGGCCGCCGTGAAGCTGGCCGAGCTGGACACCGCCCTGCAGCGGGGCGCCGCCGAAAATACGGCCGCCGGCCTTGGCTGGCAGGCCACCGAAAGCGAAGGCGTTTACCAGTATACCGTACCCATCGACGAAAACCACGAGCTTGTCACCACCGTAGAGATTCAAGGGGACCGCTCGAGCCTGCTGAGCCAAAAGTCGGTTTACATCGGCAGCTGGGAGCCCGAGACGGAGGGCCAGATCTGGAGCGGCGCATAACACCGGCACGGCAAAAAAGCGCCCTGCCCGCCGCTAGGCTACTGGGCATCGGCGCCACAGCTCGACAGGTCCGCCCCGAGGGGCGGGGGATCAGAC
>JAJDHT010000135.1 GCA_030266325.1 Ruminococcaceae bacterium OttesenSCG-928-I18 | reverse complement strand
ATGACCGTCCCATCGAAAAACTGCTGGCCGAGGGGGACGACGACTTCTCCTTCTCTGTGCCGGGTGTCGGGCGTTTTCGCGCCAACACGTTTCGCCAGCGCGGCAGCCTTGCCGCCGTGGTGCGCGTGGTGCTGTTCGACCTGCCCGACCCCTCCAGCCTCTCTATCCCCGAAGTGGTGATGAGCCTGGGGGATTTCACGAAGGGCCTCGTGCTTATCACCGGCCCCGCGGGCAGCGGCAAGTCCACCACCCTGGCCTGCCTTGTGGACAAGATCAACTCCACCCGGGCCGACCATATCATCACCATGGAAGACCCCATCGAATATATCCACAAACACAAACAGAGCATCGTCACCCAGCGGGAGATCAACGGGGACACCAAGGACTACGCCAGCGCCCTGCGGGCCGTGCTGCGCCAGAGCCCCGACGTCATCCTGGTGGGGGAAATGCGCGATGCGGAGACCATTGAAATCGCCGTGACTGCGGCCGAGACCGGCCAGTTGGTCCTTTCGACGCTGCACACGACGGGCGCCGCCAACACCGTCGACCGCATCCTCGATATTTTCCCACCCACCCAGCAGCACCAAATCCGCATCCAGCTCTCCATGGTGCTGCGGGCCGTCGTCAGCCAGCAGCTCATCCCCTCTGTGGACGGCAAATTGATCCCTGTCTTCGAGATCATGCTGCTCACGCCGGCCATCCGCAATATGATCCGCGAGAGCAAAGTGCACCAAATCGACTCTGCGATCTTCGCCGGGGCCTCGATGGGCATGATCACGATGGACCAGAGCATCTTGAACCTCTATAAACAGGGCCGCATCACGGCCGATACTGCGCTGCAGTACAGCGTCAATTTAGAAGAGATGAAGAAACGTGTCTCGGGTGCCGCAGGCTAAGAACACCGCCAAATCGCGACGAGGGGGGGCCGCATACCAGATGATCGAACACATCAAAATCACCATGCTGGGCGGCCTCACCGTCACGGTGGACGGCGTTTCCATGCTGGACAGCAGCTCCAAAATCAACAAACCCTGGCAGGTGTTTTGTTTTCTGGTGCTCAACCGCAAGGTGCCCAGCGCCCCCACCCGCCTGATCTCCAACCTTTGGCCCGAGGAAAACCTCACCGACCCGGGTAATGTGCTGAAAAACACCGTCTACGCCCTGCGCCGGGAGTTCAAAAATGTGGACAACGCCAGCGAGAGCCCCGTTTTGTTCGAGAACGGAGGGTATCTTTGTAACCCCGACATCCGCTTCGAGGTGGACGCCGAACAGTTCGAGGAAAACTGCCGCAACGCGGCCATGGCCAAAGGCGAGGAAAAACTGTCCCTTCTGCACGAAGCCGTCGACCTGTATAAAGGGGAGCTTCTACCCCAGCTGGAAAATGAAGTCTGGGTGATGCCCCTGGCCCTGTACTACCGCAAGCAGTTTGCCGAGTGTGTGGGGGAATTATGCAACATCTTGCAGGAAAGCGGACGCTACAGCGAGCTTTTAACAACGGCCACGGCCGCCAGCCAGATCGACCCCCTGGAGGAACAATACTACCTCTATACCTTCCGGGCGCTGTATGCGCTCGGTATGCACCGGGTGATCATCCCCACCTACCACAAGACCGCCCGCATTTTTTCCGAGGAATTGGGCGCCAGCCTGAGCTCCGAAATCCGGGAGATTTTCGAGGCCTCCTCCGAGCGGGTGGACTCCATCGAGCAGGACATCATGATCATCAAAGACGACCTGCGCGAGGTGGCGAAGGACAACCGCCCCATCCGCGGGCCGCTTTACTGCACCTACGACGTCTTCAAGTACCTCTACCAGATGGTGGCCCGTTCTTCAGAGCGCAGCGGCAGTAAGGTCATCATCGTTCTGCTCAGCCTGCAGAGCGAAAATGGGGAACAGCCCACTTCTAAAACCTTTTCCACCGCCATGAGCCAGATCAAATCGGCCGTACTGGGCGGCCTCTTGCGCCGCAGCGACACCGTCGCGCGGTACTCCAAAAGCCAGTATATCATCATGCTCAGTATTGAAAAACCCAGCGGCGCACAGACCGTCATGGACCGCATCGCCGTCCGCTGCGAGCCCTACCTGCAACCCCTCGGCCTCAAGATCGTTTTTGCAAAAACCGAGCTCGAACCCGTCTAAAAAATGGCGGCTTATAAAGTGTACCCCGCCGGGCCAAGGCCCGGCGGGGTACACTTTTTTACTGTGCAGGTTTCTCCTTTTGACATCGACCTCTCAGCTTGTGATCACCGGTATATTCCCGCTCGAGAGCTCGAAAAGCACCTCGCCGTTTTCACCCGCCGCCTGCAGCGTAAACCCTACCGATTCCACCGTGTCGACCCCCGCCGCACGGATGGCATCACTGGGTATCACAAGCAGCGCCTCCGCATAACCCCAGGCGGGCATCTCTATTTCCAGCACACCGGGGTCTCTCGTCGCTTTTCCGCTCACCGTCGTCTGCGTACATGCCAGCTGCAAAGGCAGTTCCCCGTTGTTCTGCAGCGCAAGGCCCACGCAAAGCGCACCCTGCTGATTCGAAAGGCCCGCAACACTTACCGTCAAGTCCCCCTCTTCACATACCGCCGGTTCGATCTGTCCGAGCACAAAGGGCGTGGTGTCGTTTTTGGACAAGAGGATATCCTCTACCTTTCCCTGCCTGACTTCCAGCCGAAGGTCGTACCGTACCATCGAATACTGCGGACCATAGGCGTTGGCCGCAATCGCATTCTGTATGATCTGGGCATCCCCTTCGGGTGCCCCCTCTATAAAGTAAAGCGAAAAGACTACAGAATAGTCCTGCCCCGCCTCGTCACTTTCCAGGTAATCCGAAAAGCTCTCATACTGCAGCGTTTGTGTCTCCTCTGTGCCTTCGCCCTCCAGCACCACCTGCACGGGCAGGCCCTCATACAAAAAGGCGATCTCCTGCTGTTCCGCCCCCAGCGAAAGCCCCCGCAGGGTGGTGATATATCTCGGGTCCAGGCGGTTGTCTTCGGCGTTCCCCGCAAAAGAAAAACGATACAGGGTCACCGATTCCAAGTCCAGTTGTTTTGCACCCCCAAGGTAGACCGCAAAGTCCTCCAGGGTCAGCTCCCCAAAAGCTGCCTCGGGCCGCACGGGCAGCGGGAGCGAAGATACGGCATCTGCGGAGGAAGAGGATGTGGCCGGCCGCAGCTCCTCCGAGGAGGAGGGCGCCGTCAGGGCGGGCTCTCCCGTGTAGGAAGACGCCTCGCCGGCAGGGCCCTGGCAGCCGGCCGCCAGCATGGCAAACAAGACCCCTGCCATCAGGCAGGCGCCTTTCTTTATCCCTTTTTTATGGAAGCATACCCGCATGGCGGCTCCTTGTGGAAAAGTTCCAAAAACAGAATTGCGAAAATCCGTGATTAAAACTTCGTTTGATCAAAATATTTTTCGTCACACCATCTGTTTTTGACCAGACGATGGCTGTGGCCCGTTTGGGTTTCTGCCATAAGAAATGTACCCTAAAACACAGCGAATGTCAAACCCCGCGGGATAAATACATCCGTTCGGGAGAAGGGAGCCTCCTGCGAACAGAAGGCTCCCTTTATACATAATAATATAGAGAAAGAGCGGCGCTTAAATTTCGATGTCGAAATCGGGCTCATCCACCGAGATATTTTCATTCTGCGCGTTTGTGATGGCAATGTCCCCTTTGAGCATGGCGCCTTCGTCAATGATCACGGTGCCAGCGATCAGGTTTCCGACAAGCGTCGCCTGAGACTCGAAGTGCCC
>JAJDHT010000138.1 GCA_030266325.1 Ruminococcaceae bacterium OttesenSCG-928-I18 | reverse complement strand
ACTACCTGCGCGAGGGCAAAGAGGTGTTTTCCACACCCGGGGACGCAGAGCTTCGCTCGGCGGTCTACTGCGTGCTGGGAAAAGAGTTTGCGCAAGCCCTTTTGCCCGTGGCAGGGTGCAAACCACCTTACGAAGTGAATGGGCTCATCACCTCCCCGCACGCGGCACGGGGCAGCCGGTCCATGCAGTTTTTTTTCATCAACGGGCGGTATGTAAAAAACCGTACGATGATGGCGGCCCTCGAGCAGGCGTACCGGGGTGTGTCCATGCAGGGGAGGTTCCCCGGCTGTGTCCTGTTTTTGAAAATGCCCCCTTCGCTCGTCGATGTCAACGTGCATCCCGCCAAAACGGAGGTTCGTTTCGCGCGTGAGAGCGATGTGTTTTCGGCTGTCTACGGCGCGGTGAAAACCGCGCTGACACAAGAGGAACACCCCTATGGGTCCCTGCATTTGCCGCAGGTAGAGAGGCAAGCGGCTGAGAGCAGTGCCGAAAAAGCACCCTCAAAAGCCCCCACATCGTCCCAGCCTATGGTTTCCCCCCGGCGGGACACACACCCGGGTAAAGCGGAACTGAGCAGCTATAAAGAGATGGTGGAAACCCTTG
This sequence comes from Ruminococcaceae bacterium OttesenSCG-928-I18, assembly GCA_030266325.1. GTDB lineage: Bacteria > Bacillota > Clostridia > Oscillospirales > Ruminococcaceae > JAAYCI01. The sequence continues at coordinate 3,032 of JAJDHT010000138.1, read as the reverse complement.
CTTCCACAGACAGTGCGGCACCTTATGAGACCGCGGCTCCCTCTCGCGTGGCCTTTCGTGAGCCACAGGAAAAAGGGGAGGAATGGAAGCTGTCCATCCACCCGGCAGACGTCCCTTCACAGGCCCCTCCCTCCGACAGTGTGCCCGAAAAAAAGGAACCGACGGGGGAACAGGAGAGCTGGCAGGACAGTGAGCAATCCCTGTGTTTTGTGGGGGAGGTGTTCGCCACCTATATTTTGGCACAAAAAGGCCAGACGATGTATATTATCGACAAACATGCGGCGCATGAACGGATTCTCTATGAAAAACTGGCGCAGGACAAGCTCTCCGCAGGAGCACAGCAGCTGCTCGCCCCCGTGGCCGTTTCTCTCTCGGCAAAAGAGAAAGAGGCCCTGCTCGATAACCTGGCCCTTTTGCGTGAAAATGGGATCGATTTGGAAGATTTTGGCGCCGGGGGCGTCATCGTGCGCGCGGTGCCGGCCGACGTAGGACACAGTGATGTCGAGGGTTTGGTTTCCGACGTGGCGAGGGGGCTTGCACAGGGGTCAAAGACCGTGCGGGACCATAAAACCGAATGGGTTCTCCACTCGATGGCTTGCCGTGCGGCCATCAAAGGGGGGGAGAGGACAACACCCGAAGAGCTGCTCCATCTGGCGCGGCAGATTGCCGAAGGGCATATCCCCCCCTTCTGTCCCCACGGCAGGCCGGTCGTTTTGGAAATATCCCGCAAGGAGCTGGAAAAACAGTTTGGACGGCTTGGGTGAAAAAAAGAAGATAGTTGTCCTGTGTGGTCCCACCGCGAGCGGAAAGACCGAGTTGGCTTTTGCACTTTGCCGGCGGTTCAATGGAGAGCTTGTGGGGGCCGATTCCATGCAGCTGTACGAGGGCCTTCCCATCGGTACGGCCGCCCCCCTGCCCACCAAATCTCCCGATGTCCCGCGTCATTTGATCGGTTTTCTTCCCCCCTCGCAGCCTTTTTCCGTCGCCGAGTATGTGCAGCAGGCCGAAAAAACCATCTTCGAAATTCTGAGCAGAGGGCGCCTGCCCCTTTTCTGCGGCGGTACGGGATTGTATATCGACAGCCTCGTAAATGGGGTGCGCTTTACAGAAAGCAAGGTCGATGAATCGACCCTCACGCGCCTTGACGAGCAGTGGAGCGAAAAGGGGGCGGACGCCATGTTGGGAAGGCTGGCGGAGCTTGACCCGGAATATGCTTCCCGCCTGCACCCCTCCGACAAAAAACGGATCGTGCGCGCACTCGCCGAAAGTGAAACCGGCGGCACCACCCTGGCCCAGCGCAATGAGGCCTCCCGCCGGCAGCCGCCCCGTTATCAATCCTTACAACTTGCCCTCACCTGCGCGGAGCGCAAGGTTCTGTATGGCCGCATTGAGGCCCGCATCGACCAAATGCTGGAAAACGGGCTGCTCGAAGAGGCAAAAAGAGTGTTCGAACACAGAGAGAGTTATAAAACAGCCGTACAGGCGATTGGTTATAAGGAATTTTTCCCCTTTTTCGAGGGGCACGCCTCCCTGGAAAGCTGCACCGATAAACTGAAACAGGCCACGCGAAACTATGCGAAAAGGCAGCTCACCTGGTTTCGAAACAAACCAGGCATACAGTGGCTTTATGCGGACAAAGAGGACGTTTTCGAAAGGGCCGCGGGGTTTCTCGAAACGTTCCTGAGAGAGTAAGGCCTGCCCGCGCAGAGCGAACGCACATGTTTTTTTGAATGCTTTCACCATGGCGTTGTTCATTTACTGTAAAGGCGCGCGGGACGGCACCATAAATCTGCGATTGCATGCGTGCCCACGGACCCTCAGTACAAAAACAGGAAAAACAGAAAGGAGGTGCCGTTATTGCCGCTCGATAAAAAAGACAGGGCAAAGCAGGACACTCGGGAGATAGAAGCGCCCGAAGACGGGGAGACCGCGTCCGTGTCAAAGCCGCCCAAAACACGCAGACGGCTGCTCTGGCTCCTCTGGCTGCTTATTTTGATCCCTCTTGTCTATATCATCATTCAGGTCGTCATCATTCTCATGCCCCGCATGCGCACCCAGGTGGCCATACAGGATGTGATGACCGACGCGCTTTCTGTGGAGGGATATGTCACTTTGGAGTCCGTTCCCGTCTACGGCGGAGGGGTTCTCTATTACACGGTTCCTACGGGCCAGCGCGTTTCCGCGGGCGGGGAAGTGGCCCTTGTGTTTGGCAGTGAGGCGGAGGCGGAAGCGATGGCCCAACTGCAGAACGTGACAAAGGAGCTTGCGCTTTTGACGGACGCACAGCAGACATTTTCCGAGGGGGGAGATGTGGACGTCTACCTGCGGCAGATGGAAGACGGTCTGATGGAGTATCTCGATGCGCTGGAGACAGGGGACTATCTGGCGCTCGAGAGCCCAAGAGAGGAAATTGCCCTCGCGGCGAACCGCATCCAGGTGGTCACAGGAAACGAGACCGATTTTAACGCCAGGATCGCCTATCTCAATGAGGAAAAGGCCAGGCTCGAAGCGCTCGCCGCGCCCTCCGGCACCATCACCGCCCCCGAGACAGGTTACTTTGTGCCCTCCGGCGGGCAGGACCGCATCCCCAAATCCTATGAGGAGTTGACGGCGCTCGCCCCCACACAGTTGCAGCAGGCCATGCAGGAGCCGCCGGCCTATTACGACAGCTCCGTCTCCGGACATATTGTCACCGATTATCACTGGCGTTTCTTCACGGTGGTGACGGCGGAAGAGGCGGAAAAGTTCTCCGTCGGCGCAAAACTGGAAATCTCCTTCCCCGAGGCCAGTGAAGAGGTCATGCCGGTCACGGTGGAGCAGGTGGAGATGGACGAGCAGGCAGGCATTGCAAAGATAGAGCTCTTGTGCGAGAACATTGGGCCCGACATCCTGCGGCTGCGCATGGAAAAAGCGGAAATCATCTTCGACACCCAAAAAGGCCTGCGCATCGAGAATGGCGCCCTTCGGGTCATCGAGGGGGAAACCTGCGTCTATGTGAAGTTTGGAAACCAGGTCTACCTGCGCAGGGTGCA
>JAJDHT010000134.1 GCA_030266325.1 Ruminococcaceae bacterium OttesenSCG-928-I18 | reverse complement strand
CACAAAACTACAGCGAATGGCAGAAGACAGCATGGGCCCTGCATATGATCTTGCAGATGATGGGTAAGACCAAACTGGTGCTCTCTTACCCGGAGCCCGAGTGGAACCACGCACTGCTGCGTGTCACGCCTGACGGCTATACCACCGGGCTGATTCCCTATGGCTCCAAAAGCTTTTCGGTCGATATCAATATTCGCACCTCGATGGTCTCTCTGGCTTCGGCCAACGGTGAATTCTCGGGCTTTACGTTGCAGGACAACAAGTCGGTCAGCAGTTATTTCGCCAGTTACAACTATCTGCTGGATTCCATGGGTTTCGAGGTCGACATCAACCCCGTGCCCCAGGAGGTGGCGGACACCACCCCCTTTGACAAACAGACAGAGCGCCTTGAATGGGACCAAAAGAGTGCGCTCAATTACCTTTATGCCAACCAGTTTGCCCACAATGCCATCGCGCGCTTTACGGCCCCCTTCCGTGGCAAGAAACTGGCCCCGGCCCTTTTCTGGGGCACCTATGACATGACCGGCATCCTGTTTTCGGGCAAGGAGGCGGCCTCGACAGGCAAAGGCTATGTGGCCAAAGCGGCCTTTGACGAGCAGATGATTGAGTTTGGCTTCTGGCCTGGCGACCCCCGCTGGGACGAACCCACACTCTTCGCGGTCTCCTACCCCTCCGACGGCAAAGAGTATACAGACGATATGGTCCGCCCAAAAGAGGCCAACTACAACAAGAGCTACTCGGAGTTTTTCCTCCCCTTGAGCGCTGTTTTGCGGTATGAAAACCCCATGGACGAGGCGGTCCGTTTCTTTGAGGATTCCTTTAACGCCTACGCCAAGGACAACTGGGACAACCTGGAATGGTTCACGAAACCGCTGGAAATTCACAACTGAAATAGCGGCCTTATCTAAAGCAAACGGACAAAACAGGGATAGTTAATAAAGGCAGGAAGAACGCTGTGTGCAGCGCTCCTCCTGCCGTTTTCTTTTTCAGGCCCAAACTGATATCGTTTTTTTCTCTTTTTCTAAATCTGTTTTTCTGTCGTCGTTTGCCTTATTTCCAGTTGTCTTTTAAAAAGTCCTTCATGCTCGGGTCTTCCTTCAGGCACATATCATAGATGACGCTCGTGCCCTTGGCCCCATACACTGCTTTCACATTGTGATAGGCGTCACGCACCGCCTTGGCGGGCTTTGGGTCTTCGGTACCGAAGGTCATCTTGCTGATCACCGCAAGGTCGTAGCCCGATTTGACCATCGCTACAATTTTTTGAAACTCTTCTCTCTCCTCCTCGGTGATGGCGGAAGAGGAGCCTCCAAACAGGTTAGAAAACAATCCCATCTTGTCCTCCTTTACTTGGGCCGCCAGGTGTCCGGGTCCACCTGTACACTCTCCGTGCCCACGGTCAATGTGATGGACTGGGGCAGTTCCTCGGTGGCAAAGGTAAAACCGTAGCAGGCCGCCGCATCCTCTTGTTGCACCTGGATGTTCACCGCGGCATACTGCAGCTCGCCGCCGCCGACATTTACCGTCGCCACAACAGGCAGGTTCAGGCTCGTCATATCCATCTCCCCAAGGTTTGTCCCCGTGGCCGTCATGGTCACATTTGTCTTGTTGCAAGTAACGGTCACCAGCAATTGCCCCTCTTCGTTGAAGCGGATATTCCCCACCGAGGCGTAGAGAGGGCTCTCCCCTTCGCCGCCCTCGCCAAACTCGGCCGCCTCTGGGTTTTGGGCATTCGGCAAATTTTCGCAGCCTTCGAATACGTTCCAAAAGACGACGGTCTGCTCAGATAGCTCGCACTCACGCAGGGCGGTGCATCCGCTAAATGCCCCACTGCCCAGCACGGTTTCGGGGTTTTCCAGCACCACCTTTTCCAGCTGTTCGTTCGTGGAAAAAGCAGATTTCCCCACATAGGCCACCCCGTTGGGGATGGTCACCTCCCGCAGGTCACACTGCCAAAAGGCCTGGTCCCCAATCTCGGTCAGGGACGCGGGAAGCGGAGCCTGCGAAAGAGCGCCGCATTTTTCGAAACAGCCCGTGCCAATCGTCTGCAGCGTGTCGGGCAGCTGGACGCTCTGCAGGCTCTCGCAGTTCTTGAAAGTCTCATGCATCAGCTCGGTGAGCTGTCCTTCTATGACCACGCTTTCGAGCTGCCGGCAGTTCTCAAATGCCCGATAGGAAATCTCCGTCACCGAGGCGGGCACGACGATGCTCTTGATCTCCAGCCCTGCAAACGCCTCTTGGGCAATCTTCGTCACACTGTTTGGCACGACAATCTCGTTGCCCTTTCCTTTATAGCGCGTCAGGCTCCCATCGTTGACAACAAAGTCTCCCTCCTGGCTTGGCCCGTCCTCCAGTGTCCCATCCCCCGCGCAACCGCAGAGCAACGACAGGGAAAAAACCAAAACCAGGCCAATGGCAACCATGCTTTTTTTCATCGTTTTATTCCTCCATAAAATAGACGTATACCGTCCAATCTCTATCCTGTCCGGTGACGGGGTCCGGCACCTGCCCCTGTTTCATGAACAGGGTTTTGTTCAGGCAGGCATTGAGGTCTCCTGTGAAAATACCCTCCCGCGTCACCCAACTTTTAAAACTTTGGTTGAGGCCCTCTTTTGTGGCGCTTGTGCCAAATCCGATCGTATGGGGCAGGCCTCTCTTTGTGGCTTCCTCATATTTCTGCGCAAATAAAGGGCTCAACTGGCGCATCTGCCTGCAGGCAAAGGGGTGGATTTGGTTTGCGTACACTTTTCCTTTTTCGCTCTCGGGGTCGATGAGAAAGCCCGTGGTGGCGATGTAGGAGTACATCTGCCGCAAAAGCGGCTGGGTGGGCGGGTATCCTGCCGAAGAAGGCGGTGGGGAAAACCGCTGGGTTTGCACCCCGGGCGCCACAGGCTGCATGGCGGGCTGCATCCAGCTTTTACGCAGCAGCAGCCAGGTGATCACGGGGTTGAGCACACCGAGCAGGGCCGTGAGCACGGTGATGGGGGAGGCGTTGTAGCCCACAAGCCCCATCTTTATATTGGCCAAAACGCTCATACTGAGGGCGATGAGCGCGATGGGGAACCCGATGCGCTGTTTGCAGAAGACCATGAGATATCCCGCCGCCCAAACCAGGGCGATGACCGCCACCGGAACGTTTGACTGCCCCGTGACAATCAGCCCGATGGTGGACGCGATGGAGGCAAAGATGCAGATGCCGAGCCAGACGCGTGCGCCGACGCCGGTGTCCACTCTTTTAAAGCGTACCGAACAGAGGAAGAGGACCAGGATGGCAAACACCACAATGCTCGCCGCGCCCAAAAGGGAGTTCAGGACAAACAACAGCTTTTGGGTTCCGGGCATGTCCGGAATGATAAACAGGGTACGCAGGTTGAAAAGGAATTGCACCGCCAGGGCCCCGGACGAAAGCAAACCCGCCAGCAGGACCTGTTTCTTTCGCCCCGCTTTGTACAGCAGCGAAACAAGCACAAAAACGCCGCCCACAATCAGCGCGGAGAGGATACCCGTGCCGATGTTTCTCAGGATCCAGGGGTCCCCAAACACCTCCCCAAGATAGGGGCGCTGATAGGTCCTGCCGAAGACGTTCAGGTACTGACCGGTAAAAACCTGCAGGATGGACCCCACGAGCAGCAGCCCTCCACCGATGACCTTATACATCATTTCCTTCATGAGCAGGTAGCCCCCGACGGCCAACAGCAGCATGTCGCAAAGATGGTGCAGCTGGCTGGCGGTGTCATACATTCTGCCAACGGGGTATACGCAGGCGAAAAGGGGCAGGCAAACCAGGGCCACCGCCCCGAGCATGACGGCCCGCATCGGCATTTCGGGCTGTGGGGACAGCGCGGATTCGGCGCCGGTCCCTTGCTGCGCCACGGGGGCCGTCTGCCCGGCCACGGCCGCCACAGGCGCCCCCGCAAAAGCGGCG
>JAJDHT010000133.1 GCA_030266325.1 Ruminococcaceae bacterium OttesenSCG-928-I18 | reverse complement strand
CAATCAGGTATTGTTCGCTCCACATTGCCCGCGGCCTCCCTTCGGCCCTTTAAAGCCCTTCTCCCTTCACGGGGGGCCTCTCCCCTCACAGCTGAAATCTCGGCGTCTCCTCCCGTCCGCTCCAAAAAACGGGGTCCGCCATTTTTCGGTCTTCACAGCGGATGTGTTCCGTAAACCATGCAATCAGCATTTCCACCAGCCGCAGCGCCACTTCGGGGTCATAGTCCGTTTTGATCAGTTCAATATCAAAATCGGTTGCCTTCTCAAAAAAGCTCTTGTGCAGCTCCGTGTGATACTCCGCCTCGGTAAAGCCAATTTCCCCAAAATGTTTTTCTTCGGTGTTAAAATGTTCAATCACCAAAGCCTTCGTCTGCTCCATCGTTGTGCGGTAATACTCCCGGCTGGTCTGCGGGTTTCCCAGCGCCTCCATAAACCCGCTCAGGGTCAAAAGCAGCTCCCTGTGCTGCCTGTCAATCTCCTCCACGCCTATCAGCAATTCTTCACTCCACACCGGCAGCCACATCCTCCCTTCGCGCTGAAAAGATCAGGTGGGGCAAATCCGCACCCCAGTAGTGCAGGAGAAACCTCCCGCGCACCAGCATCCCGTTGCGTATCGCCACGTTCATCGAGGCGATGTTCTCGTCCCAGATCAGCGAAAACACCTCCGTTTGGTCCAGCACCCCAAACGCATACTCCTTGCAGGCTCTCGCGGCCTCCAGCGCATACCCCTTGTGCCAGTGGTCCCTCTGTAAAAGGTATCCCACCTCCAGCACCCTGTCTTCGCCCGCTTTCTGCCAGGATAGGCCGCACTGGCCCACCATGCTGCCGCCCGCTTTTTCGCAAACCGCCCACAGCCCATAGCCAAACTCTTCATACCGGCTGCGCTGTTTCGAAAGCCACGCGCGCACTTCCTCCTCCGAAAAGGCGTGTTGCCAGGCGCGCATGGTCTGCCTGTCCTGCAAAATCCGCCGCAGCGTCGGCAAGTCTGCCTCATCCATCTCGCGTAAATAGAGGCGCCGGGTTTGTATCACAGGTTGTCCTGTCGTCATACGATTTTCCCTATTTGATGCTCTGCGGGCTCACCTCGGAATAGTAGGCGCCATACTCCACGGGCATCGCGTCCCTCGCCTCCGTCAAAAGGGTGCCCATCTGTTGGTTCACCATGTTCGCTATCTTGGCGTCAATGTCCTCTATGGCGTCTTCATTCAGCGGCAGCCGCATGATGATATGATACCCGAAATCCGTCTTGATCGGCTCAGAAAATTCCCCGGGCTCCAGGGCAATCGCCGCCTGATAAAACTCCTCTGCCACTTCGCCCTTGCCAAAGGTATATCCGTCGGGGTTGCTCTCCACTCCGCCGTCCTGGCCATAGGCCCACATCATTTCGTCAAACAGCACCTCAATGTCCGCCCCGCTCGCCTCGGCGTCGCGCAGTATGGCTTCCAAATCCTCCGCGCGCTCTTTGGCCAGTTCCTCGGCCTCCTCTTCGCTCAGCGCCGGCGCCTCGCTCGTGTCGCTCTCTGCCTCCGCGGCCTCTTCCGTCCCGTCCACAGGCTCTATCTCCTCCTGCACGTCAGACTGCCGCACGTCCTGTTCGGATGCACTCTGCCCCTCTTCCCCCGCGGCGGAGTCCGTGCCCTCGGTTTCGCCCGTGGCCCCGGCCGCTTCGCCAATCGCATCCAAAAGTTCCTCTTCGTCCGTAGGCTGCGCCTGGGGTTCGGCCGTCGGGTTGTCGAAAGAAATCAAAATATGCTTGGCCGTCGCAAGGTACTCATCCATGTTCTCTTCAATTTCGGTCGTCATAGATTCGCCCAGCTCCTCCTGGGTTTTTTGCACCAGGCGCTGCGCTTGCGTAATCTGCAGGTACATCTCTTCACTCGTGAAGAACATGTCCTTCAGGTTTTGGGCAAACCCTTCTTCGCCCAGGGTTTCCTTCTGTTCGGCCATCGTGTCCAGAATCTCCTGCTTTTCTTCGTCCGTAAGGGCAATGCCTTCCTGCTGCGCCACTTCCAGCCACGCATACATCGAGACGATTGCCTCCTCGGTGCCCTTGCGCACATTCATCTCCATGCTGCCGTCATAGTCGGTCTCCCAGGCATTTTCCCCATAGTTTTGCTCTATATAAGACGTGTTCATCAGGTAAAAATACCTGTATTCGTCAAACCCTATCTCATGTTCGCCCACCTTCATCATCACGCCGGGGTCCTCCACACGCTCCCCGCCCACATACAGGCCGGGCTCTTCCCCCTGCTTCTCAAACTGTGTGGAAAAATAGGCGATCCCCGTAACGGCAGCCGTCACCAAGACAGCTACCACTACGCCCAAAAATATCTTCGCCTTCAAACTCATGCTGTACTTCCTCCTTGTTTATGGGCACCCACCCAAAGCGCGGGCAAATTTTCTCTTTTTTGACCGGTTTTGTCAATTTCTACAAAACCAGCCGGCCTCTATTATACAATATATGCGAGGGCGCGTACAGCCAAAGATGAAAAAACTTTTAAATTTGATATATCTCTATACTATCTGTATTTTATTTATATAAATATACTGGTTTGGGGTGGTCTTTCCCGTTCCCATACGCTATACTCAGGGTGGACGATGTCCTTCACTTCGCACAAGACAGAATCATCCTGCAAGGAGAGACGCCATGGTCCACACTGTAGACGATTACCTCCACACCCTGCACGGCCCCGCCCGGGAATGGGTGGGGGAATATGTCCGCTTCATGCGGGAAAACCACCCCGATGTCACCGAGGGTATCATTTACCAGATTCCCACCTACAAAACCCGCAGCAGCTGCCTCGCCTTTTCGGCCGCCAGGGACCATTTCATCTTCCACTGTGTGAGCGGGCCCTGGCTGCACCACCTGAAAAACCAGCTTCCCTCCGCCCGTTGCGGAAAGGACGCGCTCAAAATCCCCTATGGCTGCGAAGAGGCAAAACCCCTTCTCTACGAGGCGTGCAACGGCATCCTGGCCGCTCGGGAACCCACCCGTATCCGCAAAGCCATCTGACCTGCTCTTTCCCTTTCCTGAGTTTAAAAAGCATTGGCAGCGCGTGCGTTTTTGCACCCGCTGCCAATTTCTTCGAAATGGTGTTTTTCTACTGCCCCGCCTCATACATGGCCTGCAGCCCCTTTTCCCCCACCACCTCGCAAAAGAAACCCCGCTCACGGTCCACCCGGCGCATCAAGCGCTCAAAGGCCTCGGGTGTCAGGCTCTGGGCCCCGTCGCTCAAGGCGTGCGGGGGGTCATTGTGCACTTCAATCATCAGTCCGTCCGCCCCCGCCGCCACGGCCGCCATGGCCAGCGGCTCCACCATCCAGGCCACCCCCGAGGCGTGGCTTGGGTCCACAATCACCGGCAGGTGGCTTCTGCTTTTCAGCATGGGCACGGCGCTGATGTCCAGCGTGTTCCGAAGATAGGGCTCAAAGGTGCGTATGCCCCTCTCGCACAGGATCACCGCTTCATTGCCCCCCGCCATGATATATTCGGCGCTCATCAGCAGTTCCTCCAGCGTGCTCGAAAGCCCCCTTTTCAGCAGCACCGGAATGTCCGTCTGCCCCAGCTCACGCAGCATCTCAAAATTCTGCATATTCCGCGCGCCCACCTGCACCACATCCACCCCCGCTTCCAAAAACAGGGGAATGTGTGAGGTGTTCATGATTTCGGTCACGATCGGAAGACCCGTCTGTTCCTTGGCAATCTTCAAAAGCTCCAGCCCCTCGGCCCGCAGCCCCTGGAAAGAGTAGGGCGAGGTCCTCGGCTTAAACGCCCCTCCGCGCAAAAAGAGTGCGCCCGCCTTTTTCACGTCACTGGCCAGCCGTGTGATCTGGCCCTCACTTTCCACACTGCAGGGCCCGGCCATCACCGCAAAATGGCCGCCGCCTATCTTCACTCCCCCCGCCTGCACCACGGTATCCATGGGGTGAAACTTCCGGTTGGCCTTTTTGTA
>JAJDHT010000132.1 GCA_030266325.1 Ruminococcaceae bacterium OttesenSCG-928-I18 | reverse complement strand
CATTGAAAATTTTCGGTGCCAAAAGTGCTTTGCTGCTGGACTAAAGAAGCGATAAAGATATCCCTCGGTTTAAAACAGCCGGGGGATATTTTTATCGCTTTTTGCCGCACTAACGGCACCGCGGGCTTGGAACACCACAGGTAAACCGGCAGCTCTTTACCGCGGGTTTCGCCGCCACAAACGACATGTTGTTACCGTCCTGTTCGTCAAAGAAATCATAGGTTGTGTTGTTATAGTAAAAACGCGGTGCCCCGTAAACCATATAGCCGTCCTGGCTATGGTCGGTGGTGTCGTAGGGGTCGGACATGATGAGCACGTCGTTGTTCTCCGCCTCGGTGCCCATGGTGTTGTACCCGATAATCACCTGCCAATTGCCGCCCCAACATAGCGGTTTCGCGTGGAATTTGAAATATGAAAAATTTGCAGCTCTATACATTGTGCAGTATTGCCCCCAAAATGCTGATGTGATAGTATTGAAACACTATAAAAATGCCATGATATTCTATCCAAATGTTGGAACCACGTGTCGACAGAAAGGCGTACAAAAGGTATACTTGGATGTGAAGTGTACAGAACTGGATTGCGTCTCGTCTCTAACGGTCAGCGAAAACACTTTGCTCGTCAATATGAATTGGAATTGTGTATCAGGAAAGCACTTTCGGATGACGGCAAAAAGATTTTGTGAAACCATGGAAATGTTTTGAGGAGGATAAAATTTGAAAAAAATATGTGTGTTGCTATGTTTGATGCTTGTGGTTATTTTCTCGGGGTGTGGCAGTTCCAAAACCGAAAAGGAATCTAACGCTGAATCCGATCCGCAAGCCAGTTCCAAGCCTGAATCGGAAGCAACCGAGGAAACAACGGACGGAGGTCTGGAGGAAGCAACTAATGAAACTTTCTCAGATAATCTGGGTGGGGCTTGGGCATACACTGGTCCAGACCAAAACACCTTTGCTCAGATTATTATTAATGCCCCTTCAAGTTTTATATATGCGTCAGGAGCGCATGCAGGGGGTGGAGACACAGTTACCGGTACGTATTCTGTGGCCGAAAACACAATTTCCCTGACATACACTAAGCTCGTAGAAGACACAGCCGAAGAATCAACTACCATATGCGAAATAGACTTACAAGGCGACCAGCTCACGTTATCATTTGTATCAGGTGATGCCCTCGACGACTTACTTGCAGTGCCCGGCGATTCTATTATTTTTGAATCTGGGACAGTGGCGAGCTAAGATTTTACTCACTCGTAAGCCAAGTAATATTTCGAAGCTCCCTTACCACTTTTGGCGCACACTTAGCGCACAACGAGGTCAAAAGATATGGAAAAGTAGCATTAGATATAAGAAGCGCGTTGCCAATTAAAGACATAGTATAGCAAAATGCTAGAAGATATCAGAAACTGTTTTAAGAAAAACCGGCAACTCATAACCCGAAGGTCGTAGGTTCAAATCCTGCCCCCGCAACCAATCAAGTTTACGCCCCCGGTGATAACCAGCTTATCATCATGGGCGTAAATTTTCGTTATATAGCTCTTTACTAGGCGTGGCATATCCTCTGGTTTGAGGTTTGCCACGTCTTTTTTTAGTTGTGCCACGATCATTTCTTTGCTGATGGTGGTCTCTTTGGGTAGGGCCAGGGTGTTTTCCAGTACGGCAATCTGTTGCTTGATGTCGTCCAACTCCACAAACATATCGGCATAGTCCGGACGCTGGAGCAGGATCTTCTTTATATTCTCCTGCTGTTGCCGCAGCTTTGCCAGCTCCTTTTCCTCTGCTGGCCGGGCTGTTTTTGTTTTGTTGTAGGCGGCCATGGCTTCATCCGCGATGGTGTCAAAGTCCGTGGTGGTGAGGTAGTTTACCAGGTGGGCCACCACAGCCGTTTCTATTTCGTCTGCGTTAATATTTTGGGCCTTGCAGGTGCGGGTGCGGTACTTGTTATTGCAGACATAATAGCGGGTGGTGTAGCCCTTCCCGCTGGTGTTTGTCTTGCCGGTGAAGCTGCCGCCGCACTCGCCGCACTCGATCATGCCGGAAAGCATATACTCTTGTTTGGCTGAATTGCGGGCATTCTTTTTATTCTCTTTCATCCTGATTTGCACCCTTTCCCATGTATCTGTGTCTATGATGGCGGGTATAATGCCCTCTATGCGTACTGCCTCGGGGTTTGGTACTCCCCCGGCCCAGTGACCGAAATACTTCACCTTTCGTTTATTCCATGTGTAGATACCAATATAACGCTCATTCTGCAAGATAGAATTGAGGGAGTTCTTGCCAATGGGCTGCCCCCGCTTCCCTTTCACGCCCAGGGCGGCCACTTTATCTATTATAGCATTGTATGAGCCACCGGTGGCATATATGCTGAATATCGCCCGTACAGCCCGCGCCTCGCGTTCATTCACGACATAGGCACCTTTGTGGACATCGTACCCCAGGGGCGGCACACCGCCAAGGAAAACGCCCTGCTGGGCTTTCTGGGCCACGCCTGCAATGCTTTTCACCCTGGACTGTAAAACCATGTGCTGGCCGATGCCGGCGGTCAATAATTCCTGCAGGAAGCTGGCAGGGTCATCAGGTGCGCCCAGGTTTTCAGCCGTGGACAATACCTGTACGCCAAGGCCCCGCATTTCCTTGCGAAAGTTCATCCAGTCGGCCACGTCCCTGCTGGCCCGGGTGATGTCATATACTACGATACACTCAAAAAGCCCGGCTTTGGCGGCGTCAACCATCCGCTGGAAGTCCGGGCGTTCTGTGTTTGTGCCGGTCATGGCCATATCAACAAACGTCGCCACGATCCGGTGCCCATTCTGGCGGCAGTATTGGCCGATGGCGGCAAGCTGTGTATCTATGCTGTTTTCGTTCTGCCTGTCGGTGGAGTACCGGGCATAGGCGGCGGTGTCAATCATTGTCGGGGGTGTCCTTTTTCTTGTTGCGCTCCACCTTTGCATTGAACATAGCTATCATATCATCGATTTCATCGTCTGATAGTTCTCTCCCGGCACCAAAAAGCAATCTAAATAAATTGCGTCTTGCCCCCATATCGCCCCGCTGAGATAAAGCAAGCAAACCTTTTGCCTCGGCAAGTATCTGCTCCTGATCTGCATTGAAGCGGGCGTGTTCTTCGCGCACGCGTTTTTTATACGGTTCCGATTGTGCAACCTCTAGTGGTATTCCATCTTGAAGCGCAATTTTTAGTATTTGGTCATCTGTTATTTCAGTTTCCGATGCAGCTTCATCATCAAGCTCTTTATTACTTGCAGCGTCAACCTTATTGTTAAACTCTTGCTCAGTTTGTCCTGTTAGCAAAAAAAACTCCGACACATGAAAATATTTTGCCAGCTTAGAAACGGTAGTGGCGCTTGGAGTAGACCCACGTTTTTTCCACATCGAAATTGTTCCCTGCTGGATGTCGTTTTCACGGCCGACTTCAGTGGGGGTTTTATTGATGCTGCGGCATAACCGCTCGTAATTATCATAAAACGCCAAATTTCACACCTGCTTTCTGTGCAAAACAGAGAAATAACATTTGTTATATTGAAAAATAACAATTGTGGTGTAGACTATAAATAACAAATGTTGTGTTTACATCATATCACAACAAGAGAGGAAGTACAATATGCGAATCAGTAAAGACCGACTGTCGCGGGCCATGCTCAAAGCTGGCGTCGCAACAAAAAAACGGTTAAGTGAACTTTCTGGTATTTGTCCAAACACTATACCGGCTTTTATCTCCGAACTGTTGGGGCAGTACAGAAAATGGTGGATTGAAAAGCGGCTCATGTGGGGCAGTTCATGGCAAGGTGATAAGGAACGGCTGTTTGTTCAAGATGATGGAAAACCGATCAACCCGGACACCATCAATTTTTGGATGAACAAGTTTCTGGAAAAGCATGATTTCCCCCACATTACGCCCCACAGCTTGCGCCACACGTTCACCACACTACAGATAACCGCCGGGGTGGACATGCGCACTCTACAATCCCGTACTGGCCATGCCCAAGCATCCACGCTGATAAACACCTACAGCCACGCAATAAAGAGCGCACAAGAGAAAGCAACCGCCGCACTGGAGGCCGTTCTATTACCAACCAAAAAGCAAGGATAAACGCAAAAAAGCAGGGTCGGCCTTACGGCTGCCCTGCTATCCTTTTGAGCACTTTCTTGAACAAATCTTGAACATTTACGATTTTTGACAAAGAAAAACACCGCCGATTAAATCAATAATCAACGGTGTTATGTGGTTGCGGGGGCAGGATTTGAACCTACGACCTTCGGGTTATGAGCCCGACGAGCTACCGGACTGCTCCACCCCGCGTCATGAGACCTTCCATAGATGCTATGGACAGCTTTCATATAATATCACAAT
>JAJDHT010000131.1 GCA_030266325.1 Ruminococcaceae bacterium OttesenSCG-928-I18 | reverse complement strand
GTTTTTGCCTACAAGGAAGTTTGGCGCAAATAGCGGAAAAGGATGCCTATAGAGCGGTACCTGAACAGGTACCGCTCTGGGTGTTTAAAACAGATATACTTAACTTGGATAGTTGTAAACTCGCATGCTGGGAGGGACATCCATGAAAAGCATAAAGGGAAAGATACTTTAATTTACCTGTACTTTAATCTGCATCTCGCTGTTGCTGCTGGGTATTGTATCCATCTGGTTGAACACCATGGGCGCGCTGGAGGGAGCCATTGGGAGGCATAAGGTAATCAACAAATATACATAGGCCGTCAGGAGCGATGAAAATGCATTTCATGATTGCACTGATTATTCTATCTGGAGTTCTGTCTCTTGGCGCATTTATTATTGTTTCTACGAAACGGGAGTTCCAAAAAACAGAGCATCTTGCCCTTGCGATATTATGTACATGCATCTATATAGCAGGTGGCTTCTTCGAAGCAACATCAAATAGCCATTTCTCGGCCTACCGAGCCATCATTGTGGAATATCTGGGCGTTCCGTTCATAGCACCACACGCGTTCCTGGCTATTGCAGATTTTTATGAAAAAGAAATAAATAGGCACCTACGCAGGTTACTTTTCGTTTTTCCGTGGTTGTGCTGCATTTTGGTCGCTGCCGGCAACCCATACAACCTGTTCTATGCGAGCACAAGCTATGTCCCGGACCCTCTGCCACATTTGCTGGTGACGCCTACACCACTGTATATTCTTTCTGTCAGCTATACACTTGTTCTGCTATTATTAACGCAGGGAATGATATTCAAGCAGATTCAAGAGCGCAAGGGCCATGATCATCAACGTGAGGTGTTGCTAATAATCGCAATAGGACTGCCAATCTTGTCTAACCTACTATACCAATTGGGTTTTACACCCTCTAATATGGATTTGACCCCTATCGTATTGGCTGTCACTTCTGGGCTAGTTACCTATGCTGTGCAACGGCTCAATTTGCTACAGCTTCTCCCGCTTGCAAAATCGACCATTGTGGATAAAATGACGGATGCGTTCATCGTTATAGACAACCAATGTCGTTTCCTTGAGGCAAACCGCGCGGCCAAAGATATATTTCCTTCCTTAGAAAGGATAGAGGTGGGCGAAAAATTCGTTGGATTGGAAAATCTTTCTGAGGCCAATTTTGCCCCTTGTGGCCCTGACCAAGAGTATCCATCGGTGCAGACAAGCAACGGGCGATTTTATCACGTGTCGCAAACTAACATTGCGTATAATGGTAAAACTGTGTGCTCCTGCATCATGCTTTATGACATTACGGAAACTCAGAGTTTAATAGAAATATTGGACAAGAAGGCCACCCATGATGCGCTTACACAAATATACAACAGGGACGCCTTTTTTCGATTGGCCAATGTATCATTCGTCAGTGTTTTGAAGCAAGCAGGACAAGCGGCAATTGTGATGTTCGATCTTGACCATTTCAAAATTGTGAATGATACATATGGACACATGTGCGGCGATGCTGTGTTGCAGGCAGTGGCGCAACGGCTTGCGAAAAGGCTCAGGGATACCGACATATTTGGACGGTATGGCGGAGAGGAATTTTGTACATTTCTTATCCACATCTCGGCCGACAGTGCCGTTGTTCTTGCGAATGAATTGCGCCACTGTATTGAGGCAGAGCCTTTTTTGTATGAGGGACACAGCATATCATTGACTATTAGTGTAGGAGTAGCGGTTTATGACAAAAGGATGCACACTACACTTGAGGACATGATTCGTAGTGCGGATGAGGCTCTTTACACAGCAAAGAATAGTGGGCGCAACCAGGTCGTGCTTTTTGATGGAAATAAACTAAGATAGTGTTGACATAAGATTGGAGCGGTGCTGTTTCGTCGTTCCGCTTTTTGCACTCTAGGGCGAATTAACAAAACGAAGCAAGTGCGGTATTCAGAAGGATATTTTGAGTGTGCTCAGAACGAACTTTTTATCGGTAAGGCGATAGATTGAGCAATGATGGGTGTGTCTGTATCGATGGCGATATCCTTTAACTTGAACTGGGATACCAGTGCGCGAAGCATTTCACTTTGACTGCTCATCTCTTGACTAGAAGCGGCACTTTCTTCGGCGGTGGCGCTGTTCTGTTGCACCACTTGGGCCACCTGATCGATGCCAATGTTAATCTGACCAACAGGCTTTGTTTTTGTCATATTGAATCTCTCCTTTCTTCAATGCGCTTATGTCGGTGGGGTAGGTGGTCAAAACTAACCCTCTCAGGTCATTTTCTTTGATTTGATATTCTTTGCCGGGCCGGTAGGGTTGCACTAAATGCCATAGATTCGTTACAGACCAAACGCCTGA
Organism: Ruminococcaceae bacterium OttesenSCG-928-I18; assembly: GCA_030266325.1. Classification (GTDB taxonomy): domain Bacteria; phylum Bacillota; class Clostridia; order Oscillospirales; family Ruminococcaceae; genus JAAYCI01. The sequence goes on along the minus strand of JAJDHT010000131.1, from coordinate 2,165 downwards.
ACAATTCTTTCGCCAGGATTCAGAATTGCCGTCAAAATGATTGCAACAATAACACATACAATTACAATTACCACAGTTTCGTGGCACCGAACCCAGTTTTTTATTCTTTCAAGCATTTAGAAGGCTTCCTTTCTCTCTACCTCTTAACGTGTCGTCTTACTTGCCTCTTCAAACGCTTGCAGGCTAGGCGGTGGTGGGGTGGGGTGGGCTACGCAATCCTTCCAAGCACCTTACGATCCATCAACATGCTTTTTACTTGGCTGTAGTCCATACCCAGTTCAATGAGGGTGGTGATGTGATTTTGCGCCCTGGCCACCGCATGTATTTCGTCTGCTGTCATGTAGTCAATGGCGGCAGCTTTTTTGTCCGCACCGCGGGCCTTACGAAGCTGGGCAGCGTTTGATCCAAGGGCTGTTTTGTAGGCAAGGTCGGTATACTGCTTATAGGCCCACTTGCTTACATCTGGAATGGCCTGTATGGCATCGGTCAGCTCTCTCCGAATGGGTTTAAGTTCCGCGCGGTATCCATGCCGGGTGTTAAGCTCTGTGCGCATGGCGTAGAATTGACGCACAAGCTCAACCTTAAACTCAATGACTGTTGGCGTGTTCTTTAAAAATGTCATCAGCAGGGTGGCCTGTTGCTCGTTGAGGCGATAGCCGACCTCATTGCCCCTACCGCCTAAAGTGGCCCCATATTGGACTACTTTACCGAAAACCTGTAAGGAGTCCATGTGTTTGACTATGGACGACTTTATCCGCCGGTGAGTAATGCCAACAAATTCCGCGACAACATCACTTGTAGTAAACGGCTCGGCATCCAAGCGGTTGGGTTCGAGGTACACAAGTTCTTTCATTGGGTGGCCTCCTTCTCCGCTATCAGCTCGTCGAGGGCTACATTAAACCGAGTTTCCGCGTCTTTGGGTTGCTCCTTTCCCGCAAGTACGCGGCCGACATATTCTGGCGAATATTTCAGGTGTACAGCAACGTCTTTTTTCTTTATCCCGGCCACATGCATTCTCTTGACATAATCCCCAGTCCATAGCGGTGGATTTTGTACAATCAAATGAATTCGCCTCCCTCTCACATCAAGTAGTTGAAGTATTGGTTGCGGTGTGTTACGATGTAGATACCGGCCACATATAGAGCAACACGAGTTTTCAGGAGCCAGACTACTTCAATCCGTTGATGTTATTCTAAGCCATGTGAGAAAATAATTCAATAGATTGAAGTCAACTTATTGAAGTTTGTAGTGTTGCACAAATAAGGTGTGTGATATTTGTGTTTTATGATGTTTTCGAACAGCTTTGTCAGTACAAAGGAGTTTCTCCGGCCCGCTTTTCGTCCGATACGGGCATCGGTCAGTCAACGATATCCATGTGGAAAAAAAAAGGAGGAACGCCAACGGGGGGCAAACTCCGGGATACCGCAAACTATTTTGGTGTCACTGTTGATTATCTGTTGGGCGAAAGCCCATTTGCTCGTTGTCCTGGATGTGGATTTGAGTATAATGAGGATGACCTAAAAGAAAACACGGCTCATCGGATGCGCCATGATAAGTGGGCAGATGCTGTGAGTAAGTTCGGTTTTTGTTGGAGTTATATTGAAAGGGAACGAGTTAAGGCTGACAGCCGAACCCGACTTGAGGCGGGCGTTTTAGATGAAAGTGACGCTGTTGATGAATACGAGCAAATCTTTAAGGCGCTTTTTTCCAGAAGCTTGGAGGGAAGCGATTACTCATTGCTGCATCCACCGTTCGATAACTACGTTGCAATGCTTTTAAATCAAGAGAGCTGGCAGAAGGCAACATCTAAGCACGGCGCGCTTAACACTTTGTTGAAGAAATATGGAACAAGACCGGGAATCCCAAATGGTACATATTTTAATCCCTCCGACACCCCCACACAAAAAGAAAGCCCCCCAGCCGAAGCTGAGGGGAGTGTATTAGATGAATTTGCTGGCGAGCTCATTGCCGCCTACGGGGATAAGCCCATAGGGTTTGATGATGACGACATTGAGGATATTGCGGCGTACATGAAGCTGGTTAAGGAACGACGGGAGCGGAAGAAGAGGGAAGAAGGGAAATAAAAAAAGAGACCAGACGTGTCCGGCCTCCTTAGGTATCGTCCGAAGACGAATGCTGCTATTCGCATCTTGATATTTTACTGT
>JAJDHT010000130.1 GCA_030266325.1 Ruminococcaceae bacterium OttesenSCG-928-I18 | reverse complement strand
GCGAAGTACTTTCCCGCCTTCGGTTGAATTATTCATATTTGTATACTATGATATGGGTGAATGGCACACTCATGGCAGAAAGGAGCGGTTATGAAAAAGTGGCGTTGTACGGTATGCGGATACATTCACGAGGGTGAAAACCCGCCCGAGCACTGCCCCGTTTGCGGGGCGCCGAAAGATAAGTTTGAGCCTCATGAAGAAGATGCGCAGGCAAAAGCCGAACCCCGGCAATCCTACGACAGGCAGGCGGACGTACTCGTTGTGGGCAGCGGCGCCGCCGCCCTGGCCGCCACCATAAGCGCCCTGGCCGAAGGCGCCAGCGTGCTTCTGCTGGAAAAAGGCGAGACCACCGGCGGGACCACCGCGCGCAGCGGCGGGGGGTTTTGGGTGCCCTGCAACCGCTGGCAAAAAGAGGCCGGCTATGAGGATACGCCCGAGAGAGCCCTTCGCTATATGGCCAGATATTCCTACCCGCACCTATACAGCGCAGAGGCTGAGCGCTATGGGGTTCCCCAGCCTCAATACCGGCTGCTTTGGGCCTATGCAAACAGAGCGCATGAGATGGCGGAGCACTTTGAAGAGCTGGGCGCGCTGCACAGCATGGTGGAGATCAACTGGACGGGTAAACCACAGGTGGATTATATGGATCATCTGCCCGAAAACGGCGCCGTGCGCGGTCGAAGTATCTATCCCAAGGACAAGGACGGGAAGCTGGGATACGGCGGAGAACTTGTGGCCCAGCTGGAGGGTTGGGCCCGAAAGAAAGGGGCCACGGTCGTAACCAACTGCGAAGTGACCGAGATCCTCAGCGAAAACGGACGCGTAAACGGCCTCAAGGCCGTGGTGGATGGAAAGACCGAAACCTTCAAGGCAAACCGCGGGGTCATCTTTGGCAGCGGGGGCTATTCACACGACCCCGAACTGATGCTCCAGTTTCAGCGCGGACCGCACTATGGGGGGTGCTCGGTTCCCACCAACACCGGAGATTTCATCCGGATGGCGGGCAAGCTGGGCGCAAAGCTCGGCAACACGGCAGGCGCTTTCCGGGCACAGAGTATGATCGAACAGGCGCTTGCCAACCCCGGGGGTTCCTCCAATGTGTTTTACCTCATTGGGGACTCGATGCTGCTTGTGAACAAGTATGGCAGGCGCATCTTTGATGAGAAACGCAACTACACAGACCGCACGATGCTGCATTTTGTCTGGGACCCCGCGCGTGCCGAATGGACCAACATGCTGACCTTCCTGCTCTTTGACGAGCGCTGCGCCCAGCTGTGGCAAGGGTTCCCCCCCTTCCCCGCAGGCGGTGAAACGATGCCTCACATCCTGAAAGCAGACACCCTCGGAGAACTGAAGCAAGCGCTTGAAGCACGCCTAGCCAAACTGGCGCCTCACACAGGTGGGTTTGGGCTGGACGAGCACTTCCTTGCCAATCTCAATGAGACCATCGAGCGGTTTAATGGTTTCGCAACCACCGGGGTCGACGAAGATTTTCACCGCGGGGAAAACGCTTACGACCGCGAATGGACGACTTTCCCTCCCACGGTGCCGGACGCCGAGTGGCCGCCCGCAGGGAGTAAAAACCACACGATGTATCCCTTGCGCGGCGAAGGGCCCTACTACGCGATCCTTCTGGCGGCGGGCACGCTGGATACAAACGGAGGCCCCGTTATCGATGAAAACGCCCGGGTGCTGAACTGGGACGATGCACCGATCGAAGGGCTGTACGGCGCCGGAAACTGCATTGCCAGCCCCACGGCAAACGCCTATTGGGGCGCGGGCAGCACCATTGGGCCCGCATTGACTTTTGGGTACATCGCCGGCAAGCACATCATGGGCTGACCATTGACAAAGAAATGATATACAAAAACAAACCCCTATGTTTTGTTCGTTTTCTGTAACCCGGTTCCTGCCCGGTGTCGCCCCATCCCAGGCCAAAAAAATACCGGTGTACTTGCGTTCCTCCTGCAAATACACCGGCAAACTATTCTGTAAAAAAGGCATCCATCGATTGCCCCCCTGCGCTCACAACACTTTTGAGAGAAAGTCTTGCAGGCGGGGGTGTTTGGGGTGCTCAAAAAAGATTTCGGGCGGGGCCTCTTCGACAAACAGCCCCTCGTCCATGAACAGCACCCGCGTGGCCACCTTGCGCGCAAAACCCATTTCATGTGTCACCACCACCATGGTCATGCCGTCGCGCGCCAACTCCTCCATCAGCTCCAGCACTTCGCCCACCATCTCGGGGTCCAGCGAAGAGGTGGGTTCGTCGAACAGCATGACGTCGGGCTGCATCGCCAGGGCACGGATAATGGCGATACGTTGTTTCTGCCCGCCCGAGAGCTGGTTTGGGTAGGCGTCCGCCTTTTCCGAAAGCCCGATGCGGGCCAGCAGGGAAAGGGCGGTCTCTTTGGCCTGCTCGGGTTTCGCAAGCCCCGTTTGTACCGGCGCCAGCGTGATATTGTCGATGACTTTCAGGTGGGGAAAAAGGTTGAAGTTCTGAAAAACCATGCCCATTTTCTGGCGCAGTTTGTTGATGTCCGAGGCGGGGTCGGTGATGTCTATCCCCTCGAAAATGACATGGCCCGAGGTGGGCACTTCGAGGAGATTCAGGCATCGCAAAAAGGTGGATTTTCCCGAGCCGGAGGGGCCGGTCACCACGACCTTGTCCCCCTCGGCAATCAACAGGTCCACCCCGCAGAGAACCTCATGTTCTTTAAAAACCTTGCGCAGTCCCTTAACCTCTATCACTGGCAGCCATCCTTTGTTCCAGCTTTTTTTGCACCTTGGTCAGCCCCAGCACCAAAATAAGGTAGATGATGGCCGAGACAAACAGCGGCATAAAGCCGAAAGTACGTGAGCGGATCAGGTCGCCCGCCCTTGTGATGTCGATGATGGAAATATACCCCGCGACAGAAGTCTCTTTCAGCAGGGTGATCAGTTCGTTGAAAAGGGCCGGCAAGATGTTCTTGACGGCCTGCGGAAGCACGATAAGACGCATTGTTTGGCCCGAGCCAAGGCCAAGGCTGCGGCCCGCTTCGGTTTGCCCGGCGTCGATAGACTGGATGCCGGCGCGAATAATTTCCGAGACATACGCGCCTGAATTGATGCCAAAGGCAAGGGCCGCAATAAAGATTTTCATGCTGGAGGGGGCCGAGCCGAACAGCACATAATAGAAAATGAGCAGCTGCACAAGTACCGGCGTGCCCCTGATGACCGTTGTATACAGGTTGCCCAAATGGTTGGCCAGTTTCCAGCGCCCCGTGCTGTTGTGGTAGGTTTTGACGATGGCGATCAGCACGCCGATGATCACGCCGACAAACAACGCCAGCACCGTCATGGCGATGGTGTTGCCGAACCCCTCTACATAAATGCGCCAACGTTCTTCGTTGATCAGCGTCTTGTAGATGGCATTCCACAGGCTTTCAAAGACCTCCAAGCATCATCCCTCCCGCATCTGGCAGGCGCCGAAACGGCCCGCCCTGAGGTGAAAAGCAGAGCAAACCGCAAAGTGCGGTTTGCTCCTGGTTTTTGTGTTTTTTAGGCGGCTTCGGAGAGCGACGCCGAACTCACCTCGCTGGAAACCGGCGCCGAGGAAACGTCGCTGGCGGCTTCCTGCTCAGACTCAATGGCTTCGCCACTGCTCTCAGCGCTCGTCAGGTGGTTCATCGTGAACTGGTCGATGGTGCCCTCGTCGATGAGGCGCTGCAGCACCTTGTTGATCGCATCCAGCAGCTCGTCGTTGCCCTTCTGCACCGCGATGGCGTAAGAGTCATCCAGCAGGCTTTCCTCGAGAATCACAAGGCTTTCGTCCATCGTCTTGAGCTCTTCGGCGGGCAGGCTGTCCATCACGATGGCGTTGAGGCGGCCGCTGATGAGGTCGTTGACGGCGTCCGTGTACTTGTTGTAGCGCTCAACGGTCACGTCGGGGTACGCTTCGCTGTCCGAAAGCTCCAGATCGCCCGTGGTGCCCAGCTGCACACCCACCGAACCCGTGAGTTCTTCAGGGCTTGTGATGCCGCTGTCGGAGCGGGTCATGATGACCTGCTTTGAGACCGCATACTCGATGGAAAAATCCACCTGTTCTTCGCGCTCAGGCGTCACCGAGAGGCCCGAGGCGGCGAAATCGGCTTTGCCGGTGCTCACCGAGGCAATGACGGAGTCAAAAGGCATTTCTTCAATGATCAGCTCTCGGTTCAGCTCTTTGGCAATTTCGTTGGCGATATCGACATCGATGCCGACAACTTCGGTGCCGCTCATATATTCATAAGGCGGGAAAGTGGCCTCGCAGGCCATGACGATCTGGCCGTCCGCGCCACCGACAGCCGGCTCGGAGGGGACATCGGCCGCAGAGGGTGCCGCGGCGGGAGCCTCGGAGGCAGGGGCACTGTCGCTCGTGCAGGCCACCAGGCTAAAAGAGAGAAGCAGTGCAAGTGCCAGGATAAAACTGATTTTTTTCATGGTAACTCCTTTCGAATGCAGAAAAATGCAAGTGCGTGCCCTGCCTTATAATGTAATTAAGAAGAAGGCACTCTT
>JAJDHT010000013.1 GCA_030266325.1 Ruminococcaceae bacterium OttesenSCG-928-I18 | reverse complement strand
CGCACAAAATTGGGCGAAAAGATGGTGGGCAGCGTGCGCACTTCTCTCGCCGACGCCGATGTTGTGCTCATGTTGTTTGAGCCGGAGGGCGCTTTTCAAAAAGAGGAGGAGGAGCTCATCGCCTCGCTGAAAAAGGCCCGCGCGCCTGCCTTGGGCGTCATCAACAAGGCCGACTTGCTGGATAGCTTTTCTAAATTAGAAGAACGTGTGAAAAAAATAGAGGATACGGCCGCGTTTCAAAAGGTGTATGCGGTGAGCGCCCAAACGGGGGAAGGTTGCCTGCTGCTGCTGAACGCGCTTGGGGACTTCGCCCGGCCGGACCCACATTATTTTGAAGACGACGCCTACACCGACCAGCCCGAAAAGACACTTGTGGCCGAGATTGTGCGGGAGAAACTGCTGCTGTGCCTGCGGGAGGAGATCCCCCACGGCACGCTCGTGGAGGTAGAGCGTTTTCATGAGCGGGAAGAGACGCCGATTGTCGATATCGATATTGTCATCTACTGCGAAAAAAAGAGCCACAAGGGGATGATCATCGGCAAGGGCGGGCAGATGCTGAAGAAGGTGGCCAGCGAAGCCCGCGCCGATATAGAGCAGATGCTGGGCACGAAGGTAAACTTGCAGTGCTGGGTCAAGGTGCGCAGCGACTGGCGGGACGATGACCGTTTTTTGCGGCAATTTTAACGAATTTAAAAAAGCACGAAAATCATTTTAAAATGGTTCATGTCGACGGACAGCCCCTCGGGATACCGTCAGTGAGATGTGGGGGGCTAGGGAGGGCCGATGAACGATACATGCTGTTGCCGCGCGGCAAACGCGGGCCTGGGTGGTGGGGTCTTTTGAAACTCACCGACAAGGGCCTTGTGCTGCGCGAGGTGAAATATGGGGAGACCAGCCGCATCCTGACGGTGTTCACCCAAAACCACGGGATCCTCTCGGTGTCGGCCAAAGGCAGCCTCAACCCCAAAAGCAAACTGTTCAGCGCCAGCGGCCTGTACAGCTATTCCGAATGGGTGTTGCGCGAGGGACGCAAGACCTACTTCGCGGATGAAGCGGCGCCCATCGAGGTGTTTTTTGGCCTGCGGGAGAGGGTGGAGAGCCTTTATCTCGCCGCCTACATTGCCGAACTTGCGCAGATGCTCTCTCCCGTGGGGGAGGAGTCCGCCCGCATTTTGCGCCTGACGCTCAACAGCCTGTACATGCTGAGCCACCATAAGAAGGACCCCGCCCTGGTAAAGGCCGTCTACGAGATGCGCGCCTTGGCCGAAAGCGGGTTCATGCCGGGGCTGCTTGCCTGTGAAGAATGCGGCAAATATGAGGGCGGGCCCTTTCATTTCTCCGCGGCCTCGGGTACGCTGTTGTGCGGAAGCTGTGCGGAAAAAAGGGAAATTATGTGCAATCTGAACGAAGGAGCACTGGCGGCACTACGCCATATCGTTCTTTCCGATGACGACAAGCTGTATAGCTTTACCCTTGGGAAAGAGGGGCTTGGCTGTCTGGGCGTTGCAAGCGAACAATATGCGCTGCACCATCTGCACACGCCGCCGCGCAGCCTCGTGCCCCTGCAAATGATTTTGAATGGAGAGACCAAAGATAGATGAATGAGCGAGATTATAGGAGTATTGAACTCGACAAGGTGGTGGAGATGGCCGTGGGGCGGGCGGTATGCCCGGAGACCCACGCGCGGCTGCGGGCCGAGCGCCCCTTCACCGAAATAGAAGAAGTGCGCCTGTTGCTGCGGCAGACCGATGCCGTGGCCTCCTGCCTACTGAAAAACGGCAACCCGCGCATCTCCTCCTGCGAAGGGGCCGACCTGGCCGCGTCCCGGGCGGCGAAGGGCGGCGTGCTTTCGATGGCGGAGCTCTTGCTTGTGGCGGGGGCGCTGCGGAATTTTTCGCGCCTTGATGCATGGTTTAAACCCGGAGAAGAGGGGGCCACCGCCGTGGACGACCTCTTTTTCACCCTGGCGCCCCAGCCCGCGCTGGAAGAGGAGATTTTTGGCAGCATCCTCTCGGAGAGCGAGATGGCCGACAACGCCTCGGACGAGCTGTATGGGCTGCGCAGAAAAATCCGCCAGGCCGAGAGTTCGATCCGGGACAAGCTGGACGCCGTCGTAAAAAACCCCGGTGTCAGCAAATACCTGCAGGACGCCATCGTCTCTATCCGCAACGGACGATTTGTGGTTCCCGTCAAGGCCGAACACCGCGGCGAGGTGGGCGGCGTCATCCATGACGTCTCCCAGAGCGGCGGCACCCTTTTCGTCGAGCCGTCGGCCGTGGTGGAGGCCAACGCGAAGATCATGCAGCTGCGAAACCAGGAGCAGGCCGAGGTGGAGCGCCTTTTGGGCGAATTCTCCCAGAAGGTGGCCGATATCGCGCCCTTTTTCGAGGCCAGCTACGACGCCATGCTCGAGATCGACAAACGCATTGCCAAAGCAGAGCTGGGGCTTTCGATGAACGGCGTTTGCCCAAACGTCTCCGAGCAGGGGGCCTTTTCCTTCGTGAAAGCCCGCCACCCCCTGCTGCCGAAAGACAGTGTGGTGCCCGTGGACATCGCGCTTGGCAAAGAGTATGACACGATGGTCATCACGGGGCCGAACACCGGCGGCAAGACTGTTGCGCTGAAAACCGCGGGCCTGCTCTCGGCCATGGGGCAGATGGGGTACCTGCCGCCCATGCACGACACGTCCACCCTCTGCGTATTTAAGCAGATTCTCGTCGACATCGGGGACGAGCAGAGCATCGAGCAGAGCCTCTCCACTTTTTCGGGGCATATCAAAAACATCACCGGGATTCTGCGCGTGGCGGGCCGGGGCAGCCTTGTGCTGCTGGACGAGCTGGGGGCCGGCACCGACCCCGCCGAAGGCGCCGCGCTGGCCGTTTCCATCATCGAGAAACTGCGCGAGCAGGGCGCCCATACCATGGCCACCACCCACTACGCCGAGCTCAAGCTCTACGCGCTGGACACGGAGGGCGTGCAGAACGCAGGCTGCGAGTTTGACGTGGAGACACTGCGGCCCACCTATCGGTTGATTGTCGGAGTGCCGGGGCGCAGCAACGCCTTTTTTATAGGCGAGAAGCTCGGCATCCCGTCCGAAGTCATCGAAAACGCCAAGAGCCATATGTCCAGCGAACAGCGCCGTTTCGAGACCGTGCTGGGCCAGCTGGAGGACATGAAGCGGGAAGTGAAGGAAAAAGAGGAGGAAATTGAGCGGCTGCGCTACGCCGCCGACCACCAGCTGGAGCAGGCGAAAGAAAAACGCGACGCGCTGATCCGCCAGGGGGAGGCCGAGCTGGAGGCGGCCCGCGGCAGGGCAAAAGCCCTGGCCGACGAGGTGGAGACCCAGGCGTACGGGCTCATCGACGAGATGAAGCGGCTGCAGAAAGACAAAAAGGCCGCCGAAGCACAGAAGGCCCAGCGGGCGCGGGAGATTGCCAAGAACGAGGCGAGCGGCCTTGCCCGCCTGGCGAGGCAGGGGGAGGCGCGCAGGCCAAAACAGTATGTGCCCCTGCAAAAGGTACAGCTGGGGCAGGAGGTCTGGCTGCCCGAGCTGGAAAAAACCGCCACGGTTACGGCCCTGCCCGGCAAAAACGGCCTTGTGGGGGTGCGCATGGGTGCGGTGCGCACCAAAATCCCTCTCAAAGAGATGGCAGAGCCTGCAAAAGGGCAAAAGCACGCGGAAACCCGGGGTGCGACCAGCACGGCACGGCAGGGTTCGCTCGGGGAGCGGGGGCCCAAAACCGAGCTCAACCTGCTCGGTAAAACCGTGGACGAGGCCCTCATGGAGACCGACCGGTTCATCGACAACGCCGTCATGAGCGGTTTGTCCCCGGTCTACATCATCCACGGCCGGGGTACAGGGGCGTTGCGAGCCGCCATCCAGCAACACCTTCGCGGGCACAAAAGCGTGGCCTCCTTCCGCCTCGGCCGCTATGGCGAAGGGGAGGACGGCGTCACCGTGGCGGAGCTCAAATGAGACCGAAGAGGCGGGGGAAAGGCAGATAAAAATACTTCGATAAACAATGTGGCGGGACACTCCCTATGCCTTGCATTCGTTGCACAAAGACAGGGCACATGATATAATACAAAAAAATAGTGTGTGGATGCAGCGCAACGTGCTGGCCTCTCTATGGGGGCCAAGGGAATTGGATGAAAACTCCAAACTAACCCAGTAACCGTGATGCAGACGAAACGGCCAAGCCACTGCCCACCGGGCGGGAAGGGGCCGCGGTAGGAGGAAGCTAAGTCGGGAGACCTGTCTACACTTTTTCGCTGGGGAAGTCTTATTTGCTGTGCAAAAGCCCCTATGGGGGGCTTTTTTGTTTTTTTAGGAAAATTTTACAGGGGGCGGGCATGAAAAAAAACGGGGAAGGGTACAGGGGGGTCGTCTACCTTTTTTTTGTGCTTGGCATCGTTATTGTCTTTGTCCTCTGCGTGTGCCTCGGCAGCGTCCGGTTCACTTTGCTCACCACGCTGGATACCTTTCGCCGGGGGCTTTTGGGTCTTCCTGCCCAGGACGCCGGCACACAGGCCATCCTGCTTTCGGTGCGCCTGCCAAGGGTGCTTTGTGCGGCCCTCATGGGTGCGGCGCTTTCCCTGTGCGGCGGCGCGATGCAGGGCCTTTTGCGCAACCCTCTGGCCGACGGCTCTACGCTGGGGGTCTCTTCGGGTGCCTCGCTGGGGGCGGCGCTCTCCATCGCCTTTGGCATCACGCTACCCCTGTTTCCAAACGCGGGAACCACCGTACTGTCGATCCTGTTTTCTTTTTTGTCCATGCTGCTGATTCTCTCGCTCGCACAGCGCATCGACCACATGCTGTCCACGAATACGATCATCCTGCTGGGCATCATTTTCTCGATGTTTATGAACAGCCTCATCAGCCTGGTGGTCACTTTTGCGGGGGAAAAAGTACGCCCCATCATTTTTTGGACGATGGGCTCCCTGGCGGGCAGCAACTGGGCGAATGTGCTCACCCTTCTGGTGGGCCTCGCCGTCTGTGCCCCGGGGCTCTTGCTGCATGTGAGGGAGCTCAACGCCTTTTCCATTGGTGAAGACAACGCGCGCCATGTGGGCATCCACGTGAAACGCGTCAAGCTGCTCTTGCTTGTGTTTGTCTCGGCGCTCATCGGCCTCTGTGTATCCATCGGCGGCACCATCGGTTTCGTGGGTCTCGTCATCCCGCACATCACCCGCATGCTCACCGGGCCAAACCACCGGAAACTGCTTCCCGCCACCCTCTTTGTGGGCGGGGCCTTCCTCATGCTGGCCGACCTTGTCAGCCGCAGTGTCTTTGCCCCCAGAGAGCTTCCCATCGGTGTTGTCACCTCTCTCATCGGGGCCATCGTGTTCCTCTCCATCTTTTACAGGGCAAGGAGGGCAGGATAAATGCTTTCTATCTCTTCCCTCGGTGTGCGCCGTGGCAGCCGCGATGTTCTGCAGGAGATTGATTTTACCCTTGAGGAGGGCCAATGGCTGATGGTGGTGGGGCCGAACGGGGTGGGCAAGACCACCCTGGTGGAGGCCATCGCCCAAGGGTTGCCCTATACGGGGCAGGTTTTCTATGAGGGCGGGGACCTCGCCGCGGAGCCGCCCAGGCTGCGGGCAAAAAAGGTGGGTGTTTTGCAGCAGGGGCACCAGGTTGGCTTTTCTTTCACCGTCGAAGAGATCGTGCGCCTTGGCCGCTACGCCTACCGTAAGGGGATCTTCCAGGGGTCCAGCGACGAAGACACCCAGATGATTTCCGCCGCGCTTCAGAGCACGGGCATGTGGGACAAGCGGGCCCGCTCCGCCCTCACGCTGTCGGGCGGGGAACTGCAGCGCGCCTTCCTGGCACAGGTCTTTGCGCAGTCTCCCAGCATCCTGCTGTTGGATGAACCCTCCAGCCACCTGGACCTCGTCTACGAAAAGCAGATTTTCGATCTTGTGCAAAACTGGCTTTCCCAGCCGGGCCGGGCGGTTTTGTCGGTCGTGCACGACCTCAGCCTGGCCAAGGCATATGGCACCCATGCCCTTCTGCTGGACAGGGGACGCAGCGTGGCCTTTGGCCCCGTGCATGAGGTTCTCACAAGGGAACACCTGCAAAAGGTCTACGCGATGGACGTCTATGCCTGGATGCGCGGCCTGCTCTCGCAATGGGACGGCTGAGCGGCAAAAAACAAAACTGGACACAAAAAAGAACCGGGGGCCGCACTGTAGGTGAAAGCCCCCGGTTCTTAGTTTGGTTTTATGTGTCCGACTCTTTTTTGTCGGTGCCCGCGTCCGCCTGCTGCATCTTAAAGATCGTGGTGAAGCCCATGGTTTCCATCAGGGCGGCGATCTCCTTGCTCACGTTCACAATCGAAAAGGTTTTTTCTTCCTTGTTGGCTTTTCGCTGCCCTGCCAGCAGCACCCTCATTCCCGCGCTGCTCAAATAGTGCAGTTTGTACAGGTCAATCACGAGGGTGTCCGCATACCGGAAAGCGTCCAACATCGCCTGTTCGAAATCGGGGCTGGTGTTATAATCCAGCCGGCCGCTCAGAAACAGGGTCGTTTTTCGCCCCTCCATCTCTTTGTCAATCACCATTTGTGCCATAGGGGGGTCCTCCGGTCAGGTTTGGCTCAGGCCAACAGGGGTTTTTTGGGGATAGAGTGCTCCAAAGAGAACAGATAGCGTCTCTTTTTTTACGGGTAACATGTCACATTACACCGTCTGGGTCCCACATTCGGGGCAAAAATCGGAAGAGACCATCTTGCGGCACTTGGGGCAGAACTTGCCGTCTGCATTTTCGGCCGGTGGGGGAGCCGCCTGCATGGGCTGGCCACAGGCCGGGCAGAATTTGGCAGGCTGGTCGGTCTTGTTGCCGCAGGCGGCGCAGGTGTACACCGCCGCCGTGGGCGCTGCCCCCGGCGCAGGCTGCGCTTGGGCTTGGCCGCCTCCCATGGCACCGGCCATCTGCTGGGCCATCTGGGCGCCCATGGCCACCTGCGCGCCCATCGTGGCCATGTTATCCCCGCCGCCGGGCTGGTTGAAACTGTCCGCCATCGACACCGCCGCGTATTTGCCCACATCCCCCACAAAAGCTTGCCCGGCCACTTTCTCGGCCATCTTTTGGACCTCTTCGGGGTAGTTGACACTGAGGATGTTGACGTCCGCCACGCCAAGGCCAAATCCGGTCAATTCGCTGTCCAGTTCCGCCGTCAAGGTCTTGCTGAGTTTTCGGCTGTTCGCCTGCAAACCTACAAGCGCGTTCACACCTACGGTCTGCCGACCGTCTAAAATGGCCTCGGCCAGCACGGGGTTCAGCTCGCCCATGATTCTCTCCGAGATGTCGTCCAGCGTATAGGTGTCCTTCACACCGGCCACTTTGTCGATGAATTTCTGGTAGTCGCGGAACTCCACAATCAGGTTTCCGTTCATGCCCACGGGGATACCCGAGGGCACTTCGGGTGTGGGAATCATGATGCGCTGGCGCGTACCCCAGGGCAGCACGAGTTCCTTGGCGTTCACGAAGTATACCTCGGCACGCATGCCCGTGTCTCCGCGCAGGCTGAAAAAGCCCTTGAGGGTAGAGAGGAAGGGCGTGATCTCCGACTCGATATCGAAACTGCCCTGTTTTTCAATCACACCGTCCACGGCACCGTTCACATAGAAAATGGCCTTTTGCCCCGGGCGGATGATCAGCTTGGAGCCCTTCTTGATCTCCTTGCCGGGCCATTTGTAAAACAGTACGTCGTCTCTAAATTCTTCCCATTCTATCGTGTCTTTACCCTGTCCAAACCATGCCATTGCGTATCCTCCCTATCTCTGTGCCCAAGCGATGGGCCGTGTTATGATGGTTACAATCGCCACTGCGATAGATTTTGGTGGTTTAGGGGCCCTGTTCTGCGCCGTCTTCCCCCAGCAAGGCGTCCAGCCGGTCCACGTTCTCTTGCTGTACCGTATCGGCCGCCTGGGCCATAGCTGCTTCAGGCGGGGGTACGGCGGCCTCCGCGTCGTTGAAGAAGAGGATAAAGAAAAGTACGACGGCCAGGGCAACAAGGCAGGCGGCGATGATCTTGGGTATGCTGTAGGGCCGTTGTCCGCCCACCTTTCCTGTCTCTCCGTTGATCACATAGAGGTACTGCTTTCCGCCAAAGGCAAAGGCGGACAACCATGCGGGCAACAACATATGCTTATACCGTATGTTGTGATATTGTGCGTTCAAGGTGAAGACGTTGGCGGTGTCGTAGCCCATGCCCTGGATATCCCACTCGGCCTTGTTGTGCAGGTCTCTTTCCATGGTCTGTTTTGCCAGTTCCACGCCCTGGTCTGCGCCGAAGGCATAACGCTCGGCCTCAAAACCGGACAGATACGCCCCCGCATAGGGGTTGGAACCCACCGAGGTGTTGTAGGGCAACACCGAGTCGATCACCTGCTGGGCCCGCTCTTGCGCGGCACACACCTGGATGTCGTCGTAGGAGGCGGAGATGTGGCCCGAAACGGGGGTCCACACGGTCTCCGTATAGGTTTTGCCCTCGCTGTCGGTCCGCGTGACATACTTGCCGCCCTGCCCTGTATAGCTTGCCTCGGCATCGGCGTCAAAGGTCCAGAAGGGCAGGTATACCCCGTCCAATTTCCCCTGCTGATAGGCCTCTTTCAGCTTATTTGGGGCAAACCAGCGGGTTTTCACCCATTTTTTGAAGTTTTCCTGTGCCTGCGGTTTATCCACTTTAAAGGGGATGATGCCGTCGGGAGGCACCCCCGCCACCTGTTTTTGCAAATTCACCTGAGAGGAGGAACACATAGGGCACACCGCCGCCGTCTGTGTCTCCCCGAAAACCACCTCGGCCCCACAGTTCTGGCAGACCACGAAAGATTGTTCGGGAAAGGCGATTTCACTTTCCACCCTTTGGAAATATCCCTCGAAAGGGTGTTCAAAGACTGCGTCGGACGCCGTTTGCACCTCGCCCGGCGTGCGGCAGGAGACACATTCGAAAACCTGCCGGGGAATGCTCCACTTCATGGTTCCGCCGCAGTTTGGGCACCGGAAGCTCTCCGTCTCGGGAATCGGCGCAGGTTCGGGCTGTTGTGGGGCTGTTGCATTGATATCCATCTTTTTCCCTCCTTTTTCCTTTTACAGGGTGTGCCATAAAAGGGGGCTATGTTTATAAAAATATGCTGGGAGGCAGGTGTATCGCAGAATTTCAAACGGAGGAAAGCAAACGTATGTATGGGCGCAATAGGCGGCCAGCCCGGCCACACCCCTCTGCCGTAAAAATTGTCCCGAAAAACGGGACAATTTTTTGTGAGTTACGCCTGATGCACCACCGCATTGTCCCCGTCCAGGGTCAATACGAAATTCTGGCTGTTTACCATATCCAGCCCGGTGAAAACATATTCCCTGTCGTTCGTATCTTTCACACGCAGGTCCCAGGTGGTTCCCACGTCGCGCAGCATCAAGGGCTGCGACCAAATTTCACCGTTTACCAAAGCTTCTTCGTCCAGCAGATTGTCCTCCCAGTTCTGGGTTCCCGTCGGGGCCAGGCGCAGCTCCACCAGGGGAACGCCGGTTGCATTCTGGAAATAGAAGTGGCCTTCGAAGAATTTGGAGGGGTCGGCCGCCTGTCCGACGCCCGTCTCGGGGCCAAGGGTCTCGTCCACATCGCCCTGCGGGCCCGAGACCACCGAGGCAACCTCGGAGGCAGGCAGGCTGGAGGAGCTCGCTTCGTCTTTTCCGCCAAACAACCGTCCGGTCATAATCAGGAAGACAAGGGTGCCGGCCACGGCCAGAACCACAACGGCAATAATGATGATGATAAGCAGCTTCTTTTTCTTCATATCAGGTGGCCTCTTTTCGGCTCAATTTTTTTACATCATATCATACCGGCCCAAAAAAAACCACTCTCTCTTCCACGAAAACCATGTAAAGGCAACGCCTTTCCGCGCAAGAGACATGGAAAATGAGACTCGGTGGCCCTCTGTATATGGCAAGCGCGCATACCCCCGGCCAAAAGACCTTACTGTGGCTGGAGACAAATAGGCAGGCCAACGGTTGCCCGTTGGCCTGAGTGAAAAGAACAATGTTTAGGCAACCACTTCCAGAACTTCGGCATATCCTTCGCCGTCTTCCCAGTAAAGGACTACTTCGAGAATGGAACCAAGGTCGACATCGTAGAAGACAAGCTCGTCGCCCTCTTCATCGATGGCCAGGATGTCCCAGGTCACACCGTCGGAATACAGGTAGTCGCTGGTCATCACAACGCTGCCGCCGTCTGCGAAAGCTTCGTCGGCGCCAAGCAGGTCGTCGCCCCAGGAGTCCTCACCGGACGGAGAGATGTAAATCTCGTAGATGTCATACCCGGTGGCGTTGGTGAGAATGAAGTCGTGGTCGTAGTAATCGCCTTCGTCAGCGGCCTCTTCGCCTTCGCCTTCGTCGGCGGCAGGCGCGGTGGAAGCGGGCGCCGCCGAGGAAGCAGGTGCCGCGGAGGAAGCGGGTGCAGTGGAGGCAGGTGCGGCCGAGGAAGAGGCATCACCGCCGCCGCAGGCGGCAAACAGAGCCAGGCACATGGCCAATGCGGCAATCAAAGCCAATGTTTTTTTCATAATCAATTCTCCATATGTAAGCGCAAAAAGCTTATTCCCACACGTAATCGTTCATGTAGTTTCCGTCCTCGTCCACTTCCACAAACAGTTCCAGGACGCTCAGCTCGGTCAGGGGCACTTCAGTGTACACATACTCGTCGCCGTCAGAGTCCATTGTGTACATATCAAAAGTGGTGTCGGCCGAGGCCACTACGTCGGAGACGAGCATGATGCTGCTGCCGTCAGGCACTTCTTCGGTCAGGATGTTGTCGCCCCAGTCCTCGTCACCGGTGGGGGAGAGGCGGATGTCCACAAGGGCGGCGTTGCTGCTGTTGATCAGTTCGAAATCAACACTGTACATTTCTTCGCCTTCGGTCGCGTCGGTATCTGTTTCGGTACCCGAAGTGGCGGCCGGGGTGGAAGCCGGGGCCTTGCTGGAAGAGGGTGCCGCAGAAGAAGCCGGGGCGCTGGAGGCGAGTGCCGCAGAAGAGGAAGCGGGCGCGTCCCCACCGCCGCAAGCGGCCAACAAGCTGGTGCACAGGGCCATGGCGGCCACAATCGCTAAAACTTTATTCATACCAATTAACATTCCTTACGCATTTTTAAATATATAATACGATCACTGCAAACTGCCTGATGCAAAGTCTGCGAGATTAAGGATACCACAGTTGGTTTTTTTACAACAATATTTTCGGCTCAAATGAGAATCTTTTGTAACACAACATGTGATATTAGGTCTTCATTTGTGAAATTGAGGCAAATAGAGAGAATTAGTTACAGAGAAATACCCGATAAAATACGCGGTTTACCCCCCGTGTCCTTTCTTATAATAAGGTTATTATATTGATTTGCTAATAAAAGCATTTGCACCTTTTCCCCAAGATTTTCGCCCAGCTCAAAAAGCAGGGTTCCGCCGGGTTTGAGTGTGTTTTTATATCGCTGTGCAATCAGTTTATAAAAATATAAACCCCCTTCACCGGCCACGAGGGCCGTTTTGGGCTCGAAGGAGAGTTCGGGCGCCAAAAATGGATATTCGGTCTCGCTTACGTAGGGGGGATTTGCGACAATTAAATCGACACTGTTTGCGGGCAGTTCTCTATGGTAGTGCTCCACGTCTGCAAGAACCGCCTGTGGCACACGGACCCACTTGTCTTCATATTTGCAGACGTTCTTTTTAAGAAAGCCGAAGGCGGGTTTATACTTTTCCACCGCCTGTATCTCCGCGTCGGGGCATAGGCTCTGTATGCCAAGCGCCAACGCGCCGCTGCCCGCACACAGGTCCAAAACGACGGGCGAGCGCTTTCCTTCGAGGCATTGTACCGCCTGCAGGCACACTTCCTCGGTCTCTGGCCGGGGGATCAGCACCCCCGGCCCCACCTCCAGTTCCAAATCGAGAAACGCCCACCGCCCCAGCAGGTACTGCAGCGGCTCCCGCGCCGCCCTGCGTTTTGCCAGGGCCAGCAGCCGGTCCTGATCCCCCCCGCACAGGTCCTCGAGCAGCAGCCGGTGCTTGCCGGCCACATGCTCGATCAGGACATCCGCTTCGAAGCCGGCATCTTCGATGCCGGCTTCGGTGAGTGTCTCATAGATGGTCCTGTACAGCTCGTTTGCCTTCACCATGTCGCCTCGTCCGGTTTTGGCGGCAAGACGGGCAGCACGGCCGCAATGGCCACCTCGATCATCGAGTCGTCGGGTTCTTCCGTGGTCAGCCGCTGCAGCCACATGCCGGGGGCGGACACCGCCCTCGTCAGGGGGTTGTCGTACCGTCCCGCCAGGCGGATGATCTCATAGGCCACCCCCATGACAACAGGCAGCAGCAGCAGCTTCAGCAATACCCGCGTCAGCGTGCCCGTCCAGGGCACAAGGCTGAACAGCAAGATGGAGATGATGATCACGATGAACAAAAAGCTCGTGCCGCAGCGCGGGTGAAAGCGCGTATGCCTGTGCACATTTTCGCACGTCAGCTCCTCGCCGCTCTCATAACACGCGATGGTCTTGTGTTCCGCCCCGTGGTAGCTGAACACCCTTCGTATCTCTTTCATCCGGCGCACCAAGGCGAGGTAACCGATGAAGATCGCCACCTTGATGACGCCCTCCAGCAATGCCTTAAACCCGCCCAGCGCGACAAACCTGTCCACGAAATTCACCACGACGATGGGGATAAACATGAACAGGAAAATGGCGAGGGCAATACCCGCCACGGCCGAGAGCGCCATGACGAATTTCATCCCTTTTTCCCCGAAATGTTTTTCGAGCCACAGGTCAAACTTCGAGGGTTCTTCCGCCTCGTCCTCTTCCATCGAGAGCTCGGCGCTGCGCATCATGGTTTGGTAGCCCATGATGAACGAGTCGAAAAAATTGAACACACCCCGGACAAAGGGAAACTTTGTCCAGGGACGGGCGGGGCTGTCATGGGTCTCTGTGGTGATCTCCCCGTCGGGGGTGCGCACGGCCAAACACCATTTGAGGGGGCCCTTCATCATAACCCCCTCCATGACGGCCTGGCCGCCCACCGAGGTTTTAAATTTACAACGTTCTGCCATAATGTTCCTTTCAGGTATGCCGTATTCTATTCCAAATGAGTATTTTTTTCTTCCCGTTTCGGTTGTTTGGCCGGCCCGTCTTTTCTCGGGTGCAGCGGGAAACGAAGGGTTACCTTCGTACCTTCCCCCAGGGTGCTCTCAATGCTCAGCTCCCCGTCGTGCCCGCGCATGATTTCGTCCGCCACAGCCAGCCCGATGCCGCTGCCGCGCATCGCGCCTTCGCCTTTGTAGAATTTCAGCTTGACGTTTTTCAGGTCCTCCTCAGAGATGCCCCTGCCCTCGTCCGTCACCACCACATAGGCGTAGTCGTCATTTTGCAGGATCTCCAGCTTGATGGTGTCGTCATACTTTGAATATTTGATGGCGTTGTCCAGGATATTGAGCAGCACCTGGCGCACCCGGTGGGGGTCGGCCATGATGGGTACGGGCCATTCCGGGATCTCCGCCTCCAGGATAATCCCGAGGTTTTCGGCTCTCTGTGCGGTCAGCAGAGAGGTCTCTTCCACCTCGGCGGCAAGGTCCGTCCACTCCATTTTCAGCTCCAGCCCGTTCTGCATCTTGGAAAAATCCAAAAGCTCTTCCACCATGTTGTACAGACGGTCCGTCTCCCCTGAAATGATCTCCATACTCCGGCGAAAACCGGGGTCGTCCGGGCCCTTGAAACGCCCCACGGTCTCTGTCCAGCCTTTGATCGACGTGAGCGGCGTGCGCAGTTCATGGCTCACCGAGGTGATGAATTCATTTTTCATCCGCTCGGTGTGGCCCAGCTCCTCGGCCATGTTGTTGATGGTAGAGCATAAACTGCCTATCTCATCGTTTGTTTTGTAGTCGATCCTCGTGTCAAAATCCCCCTCGGCAATGCTCGAAGCCGTCGTCTCCACCTTTTGGAGGGGAATGACAATAGAACGTATAAAATAAACGCCGGAGATGACGCTGGCCAGCAGAATCAGGCCCACAAAAAGCAGGGAGGCCACCACGAGGTTGACGATCGAGCCGTCCACCTGGGTCAGGCTGGTCACGAGCCGCATGGCCACAATATTTCCCGAGGAGTAAGGGGTCAGCTCGGTCATGGCCATCACCTTTTCGCCATTCTCGTTCTTTCCCACATAGCGTCCGGGTTCGGTGGCCCCCGCGCGCAGCGCGTCCTGTATGTCTTCGGCGGGCTCCTCCACGGCGGGCAGCACCCCCGAGGAGGTCAGCACGATCTGCCCGCTGGAATCAATCAGCATCAGCTCGAAACGCGTTTTCTCCTCAAACTGTTCCACGGCCCGTATCAGCCGCAGGTTTTTTTCCTCCGAGGAGGAGGAGGAAAAAAGGGTCAGCTGGCTTCGGATCGTATTGAACTGGTCGCGGATGGCGGCGTTGGCGTAGTTGTAATAGCCCGAGATCATATAGTAGAGGAAAACACCCTCGGCAATCAGCAGAATCGCCAAGGTGAACAGCAGGCTCCCACGCATCCAGCGCTTGGTTATGGAGTTCAAGCCACCACTCCTTTGGGTAAGCGATGAGGAATTGACACATTGGGCCGACGGATTGGGACGCGGGCGGTCTGGCGGTCACTCAGGGGTTCCAGCGGTATCCATAACCCCACACCGTCAGGATGTGTTCGGGGCTGCTCGGCTCGTCCTCAATTTTCATGCGCAGCCTGCGGATGTTCACATCCACAATTTTGACGTCTCCGTAGTAGTTTTCCCCCCACACGCCCTCCAAAATCTTCTCGCGCACAAGGGCCGTGCCACTGTTTTTAAAAAACAGTTCCATGATCTGGAACTCCACCTGTGTCAGGTCGATCGGCTGTCCGTTTTTCATCATCACCCGGCTTTTTTCGTCAAGCACAAAGTTCCCGCTCACCAGTTTTCCATCCTCTTCGCTCTGGGTCTGGCTGCGCCCCACCCGGCGGCAGAGCGCCTCGATGCGCGCTTTGAGCTCGGTGATGGAGAAGGGTTTGGTCATATAGTCGTCCGCGCCGATGGAAAGGGCTTTGATTTTATCCGATTCCAGCGTTTTTGCGCTCAGCATCACAATGCCCACCACAGAGGAGGCACGGCGGATGTTTTCACACAGCGAAAACCCGTTCATGCCCGGCAGCATGATATCCAAAATGGCGCAGTCGAAACTCTCGGGCGCCGCATTGAATATCTCCAGTGCTTTTTCGGCACTGGACGCCTCCAGTACCTCGAAATCGGCCATCTGCAAATTCAATACGATCAGCTCACGAATCGAGTCTTCATCTTCTACAACCAAAATTTTCTTCATGCGTATTCCTCTTTTCACAAGAATATCGTTTTGAAAAACTAGGTCAGGGAAACCACGGCGATCGTGTTGCGCTCATAGGAGGGCAGGGAACTGCTCAGCACGAGGTAGGCGTCGGAGATACGGGAGACCAATATGGCGTCCATCGGCGGGGCCTGCCCGCCGTCGAAGATTTCCAAAGTAAGCAGGGTCGCTCGGGTGGCCGTGTCCCGAATGCTCCACTCCCCGCTCTGTTTGCCGTCCTCTATCCGTATGTTCTCTCGCCAGGGTTCGGGCAGGCGGATGTACACGCCCTTGTCGCTATCCACGATGCCGAACTGTTTGCTCTTGGGCTCTTCGGTGGTAAAATCCATCCACTCGACATATTCAAGGTGTTTGTCCCCCGCCAGCGTGACGATTTCCGTCATGCCCACCCTGCGGGGGATTTCCACCACCTCGTCCCCGTCGATGTCCCGTGTGTTGAGCAGGGGGTTTGTGCGGGCCGTCTCGCCCACAATCGTACCTCCGTCGTCCACCTTAAAAAAATGTTCCCCGGAAAAGTGCAGTATCTCGCTGGCCAAAACCTGGGTTTCAGTCACACCGTCCACCACCAGCAGTTGCCCCTCGCTGGAAGAGGAGGGGTAGATGCCCGCACAGGAGGAAAAATTCGTATCCAGTTTGATGGGCGTGAGGCTGAGGTCCAGCACACCCTCTTTGGGGGGAATATACTGCAGGTTCAGCCCCCCCAGCTGGTCGTCCGGCGACACGATGACGAGGCTCATGCCCCCCTGGCCCGAAAAATCGGCCAGTTCATAGCGGGAATAGGCCGCAGGATATATCAAATCGGCCAGTTGGCCGTCCGCATATTCATACAGTGAAAAAATCTTGGTGTTCAGGTTGGCCGAGGCATACCCCACGACGATCTGTTTCTGCCCGTTGTCAAACAGGTCCGCCAGTTCAAAAGAGGCCACCTCGGACCCCGCGCCCTCCAGGTCCTGGGTCACCACCCACTCGTCCTCCTGCTGTTCCAGCACGGCTACATACACATTCCCGCTGCGGCCGGGTGTGCTGCTGTTGGCAAGGCTGTACAGCAAAATCCCTTCGTTCACGCCGTCCCCGTTCAGGTCTTCCACAATCAGGGGGCTGCGCATCCCCCCCTCTTTGGGGTACTTGTACTCGGGCTGCTCCCCCAGGTAGGCGGCCAGGGCTTTCTGCACTTCCCCCTGGCCCTGCCCCAGTTCGGGCGCCCGCAAAAGGTCGTTGATATTCTGCATCGTCAGGGGGGCACATCCGGCCAAAAGCAAGGCCAGGCACAATGCAAAACAAAACACAGTCAGTCTTCGTGCCAGCGATGCCACCTCCTAACGCTACCCTTTATTTTACCATGAAACCCCACGGCGCGCAATGAAGCGCCCTGCCTGCAGTAAGCTACGGGGGAACGGCGCCACAGGCCGACCCCATCCGCCCCAAAGGGCGAGGTGTATAAAATCCTGCCTTAGGAACCATCGTACGCCCGGCGGGAAACCGGACGGAGAAAACGATGTTTCGTACGGTGCGCAGACCGCATACCAGGTTTTGCGGAATTCGGCACTTTCGTGTATAATACTATGTAAATATGATAAGTCAATAGCCACAAAGTTACAATTCGGCTTCAAACCCAAAACAGTCGGAGGACATAGGAATGACAGATATTATTATCGTGGGCGCCGGGCCGGCCGGCCTCACGGCGGCTATCTATGCAGCGCGCGCCGGCATGCAGGTGGTCGTGTTCGACAAGAGCGTCTATGGCGGCCAGGTCTCGCTCACCAGCGAAGTGGACAACTACCCGGGCGTGCAGGGCCTGGCGGGCGCCGATTTTGCCACGAACCTCTATACACACGCGGTGTCCCAAGGGGCCGAGGTGCGTTTTGAGGAGGTCACCGATGTGGACATCACCGCCAAGGTCAAGACAGTGACCACCAGCACCGGGAAATATGAATCGAAAGCCTTGATCTTTGCCGGAGGCGCCAGCCGGAAAAAACTGGGCGTGCCGGGCGAAGAGACGTTTATGGGGCACGGGGTTTCCTTCTGTGCCACCTGTGACGCCGCCTTTTTCCGGGAAAAAACCGTAGCCATTGTGGGCGGGGGGGACACCGCCCTCAGTGACGCCCTGTTTTTGGCGAACAATTGTGAAAAAATCTATCTTATCCACCGCCGTGGCAGTTTTCGGGCCGCCCATGCCGAGCAGGAGGCGGTGCGCGCGAGAGAAAACATCGAGGTGCTCTACTCCACCACAGTGGAGCGCATCGAGGGCATAGACCGTGTCGAGAGGATTATTGTGAACACGCCCGAGGGCAACAAGACTCTCGCCGTCAGCGGTATTTTTATCGCCATCGGCCTCGAGCCCGAAACCAGCCTTTTCAAAGGCCATCTGCCCCTCAACGAAAAGGGGTATGTACTTGCCCAAGAGGACTGCTCCACCCCGTTTGAAGGGGTATGGGTTGCCGGGGACTTGCGCGAAAAGCCCTTAAGGCAAATTGTCACAGCCGCGGCCGACGGGGCCGTCGCTGCCGTGGCCGCAAGCGAATATCTGAATGCGGGGGCTGCCGGCGGCACATGCAGCCTGCCCACAACGCCGCCGGGTTTCTAGTGGTGCGGAACACCGGCAAAGACACAGGGGGAAAGAATGAACAAAGGGATCCAACTCAAAGACAACATCTGCAAAAGTGAAGACCTGCCGAAGGAAAGTAAGCTGAGCGCCGAAGAACGCAAACGCATGGACGAAATACTCGCCCAGTTTCCCATGTCCATCACTCCATACTATCTCTCCCTCATCGATTTTGATGACCCGGAGGACCCCATACGAAAAATGGCCATCCCTTCGGTGGCCGAGACAGACCTCTCGGGCAGTTTCGACACCAGCGGAGAGGCGAACAACACCGTCATCGCGGGCATGCAGCACAAATATCCGCAGTCCGTCATGATCCTCTCCACAAACCAGTGTGCCATGTACTGCCGCCACTGTTTCCGCAAGCGCCTTGTCGGCCTTTCGGGCGATGAGGTGGCCAGGCATTTCGGCCAGATGCGCGATTATATTTCCGAGCATAAGGAGATCAACAACGCGCTCATCTCGGGCGGGGACGCCCTGCTGAACAGCAACGAGCGTCTCGGCGAAATCTTGTCGATGCTCGTGAAGATTCCCCACCTGGACACCATCCGCATCGCCAGCCGGGTGCCGGTTGTCTATCCCACCCGCATCACCGAAGACGAGGCCCTCGTGCAAATGCTCGCGCGCTACAACAGGGAAAAACAGCTCACTTTCGTCACACAGTACAACCATGCCAGAGAGCTTACCGAACTCTCCCTGAAAGCCATCCGGCAAATCCAGCATGCGGGTATCCCCGTAAAAAACCAAACGGTGCTGCTCAAAGGGGTCAACGACGACACCAAAGTTCTTGCCCAGTTGCTGCACGCCCTTGTGGCCGCCGGCATTCACCCCTATTACATCTTCCAATGCCGGCCGGTGTCGGGCGTGAAAAACCAGTTTCAGGTGCCGCTCGGCGAGGGGTATGAAATTGTCCGCCAGGCAAAAAAAGAGCAGAGCGGCCTTGGCAAATGCTTCCGCTACTGCATGTCTCATGTCACAGGCAAGCTTGAAATCCTCGGCCCGCTCAATGGGGAAATGCTCTTCAAATACCACGAGGCCCAGGATGCAAGGTATCTCGGCAGGATGTTTACAAAGCGCCTGCGCCCGGGCCAGGCCTGGCTGGATGAAGAAACCCTGATCCCTTAAAAATGAAGATAAAAAGATGGTTGGAGGCAACCATCTGAGAAGTCGAAATAGAACGCCCCCCAGAGGCGAGGCAGTGCGCAGGCACTGTCTCCGCTTGCGAGGGGCGCTTTAATAAGTGGGATCAATCCATATTGATTCCGTAGGAGAGAAGCATGTTGCAAAAATTTTTCACATTGTGAAACTGGATGCCTGTGATGCCCGCGCTGAAGGCGCCCAGTGCATTTTCCTTTCGGTCGTCAGCAAAGATCGTCTGATGGGCGCTCAGGTGGTATTTCTGTAAAAGAATCTCATAGATCTCCGGGTCGGGCTTGCAGATACCCACCTCGCAGGAGGCGATACCCCCGTCAAACAAGGACCAGAACGGCCTTTGACGCAAAAGTCCCAGCATTTCGTGCGAGATGTTCGAAAGATAGTAAAGCTGATAGCCCTTTTTCTTAAAAAGACGCATCAGGTTGATCGTCGCCTTGCGGTCCGTCAGCATTTCGGGCCAGTTGTCCAGCACGGCCTGCATCTCAAAGGCGATGTCCAGCTTGTGCCCCCGCTGCAGGAAAATCTCGTTCGCCTCTTCGAGGCTCATCTCGCCGCGGTCCAGCATGATCCACTCTTCGCTTCCGAACACAGCATCAAACAGCTTGTTTTCAAGCCGCTCGTAAAAAAAACGATCCATCAGATAGTCTCTGGGGTTGTAGTTGACCACAACACCGCCCAGGTCGAACACCAGGTTTTTATACAAAAAGGCTCACCTCAAATGATACGGTTTCTTCGCCGGGTACCTGCCCGGCTGCGGCAATGCCCCGGCAAACGAAAAGACGCCGACCATTCCAACGGGAATAGTATACCACAGCTGTGCACCGCAGGCAAAAGCTGTGCCTTTGCGGCAGTGACCCGAAGTGTGTTTTATATGAAAAATACAGATAGTTTTCGTGCCCTCTACTCGCCGAGGGCGGGGAGAGGGCACGTGAAATTTATACTCTAGTTCGTCAAAATGGACACACTTCCCCTTTTGTTCACACCGCTTTCAGGTGTACCTCGATGTTCCCGCGGGTGGCTTTTGAGTAGGGGCAAACCTCGTGTGCCTCCTTAAGCAGTTCCAGGGTTTTTTCTTCGGAAAGCCCCTCGATATGGCCCTCGATCTCCACTCCGATGATAAAATCCTGTTTGTCTCGGTCATACAACGATACGGTGGCGCTCACGGTGCTCTCGGCCTTGATGCGCTGCCGCAGCATCACGAGGTTCAGCGCGCCGTTGAAGCAGGAACTATAGCCGGCGGCAAAAAGTTGTTCAGGGTTCGTCGCGCCCTCTGCATCCGTGCCGGGCGGGACGATCTGGAGGTGTAGCGAACCGTCCGGGGCCGAAACCTCTCCAGAACGTCCACCGGTGTTGGTCATCGTGGTAGAATACATTTTTTGCATGGGAACACTCCTTTCGCAGGGATGCGTAACGCATCAGGTGGGGGTGCCCGCCTGTACAGGCAGTTTACCGCTTCTCCTCTCATTATAGGCTTTTTTATACGAAACACAAGGAAAAATATGGTGAAAGAGAGCCGCCGGACCCTCTCCCTGCCGCTTGCATTCCGCCCTTCGTTCAGGTATAATATTTTCAGTAAAACCTTGGTAAAAAGGCAGTGCGCATCCCGCGCTGTTTTGCATACGGAAGGTGGGTCCTGTGCAACGGGCCGCCGTGAACCATGTCAGGCGGGGAACCGAGCAGCATTAAGCGGATGTGTCTGTGTGCCGCAGCCAACCTGCCTTTCGTATGCAAAGCGGCGCGGAGCCTGTCTTTTCTTTATGACGGGTGGAAAACAAAAAGGGGGTGGCTGTCATCTATAAAGCGCTGTACCGCAAATGGCGGCCCCAAACCTTTTCCGACGTCGTCGGCCAGGAGGCCATCACCGGCGCGCTCACAAACCAGGTGAAGGCGGGCCGGGTGGGCCACGCCTATCTGTTCACCGGCACGCGCGGCACGGGCAAAACCACCTGTGCCAAGGTGCTGGCCAAGACCGTGAACTGCGAAGCCCCCACCGAGGAAGGTCCCTGCGGACAGTGCGCCTGCTGCAGGGGCATCGAAGACGGCAGCATCCTCGATGTTATAGAAATAGACGCTGCTTCGAACAACGGGGTGGACGATGTACGCGACCTGCGCGACGAGACGGTCTATCGTCCGGGCCGATGTAAATATAAGGTCTATATCATCGATGAGGTGCATATGCTCTCGGTGCAGGCCTTCAATGCCCTGCTGAAAATATTGGAGGAACCTCCCTCCCACGTCATTTTCATCCTGGCGACCACCGAAATTCACAAGGTGCCCGCCACCATCCTCTCCCGCTGCCAGCGGTTCGATTTCACCCGTATCCCGGCCGACAAAATCAAGGCCCGGCTGCTGGAGGTGGCGGGGCAGGAAGAGATCCCGCTCACGCAGGGCGCCGCCGGGCTCATTTCGGTTTTGGCCGATGGCTCGATGCGCGACGCGCTTTCCCTGCTGGACACTTGCGCCTCCTTTGGCGAAGAGGTGGACGAGGAGCGGGTGCGGCAGATGGCCGGCGTCACCGACAAAAGCTACCTCTTTTCGCTCAGCGAGGCCGCCGAACAGGGGGACCTTCCCGCTCTGCTTTCCCTCGTGGCTACGCTGCGCGAGCGGTCCATCGACGTCAAACGCCTCACAGAGGAACTCATCGCCCACTACCGCAATTTTCTCTTGGCAGCGGCGGCGCCCGAGGGCGGCCTGCTCGACTTCCTGCCGGAGGATGAGCGCACGCGGTATCTGCGTTGTGTCCCGGCGGTAGAGGAAAGACGGGCCATAGGGGCGCTCGAGCGCTTGGCCGCCGCGCTGGACAGGATGACCCGCAGCCAGGACCCGCGCGTCGAGCTCGAACTGGCCCTGTTTGAGATCGCCGGGGTAGGGGGGCAGGCAAGCGTCACCCCGGCGGCAGACGCAAAGCAGGCCGTGCAAAGCGCCTCCAAAAACGAGGCGCCTTTGGAAAAACCAGCCAAGGCGGTCCCTGTGGCTTCCCCAAAAGAACCGGTCGCCCCGGCCCGTGCCGCTCTGCCCCGAGAACCCCTCCCCCAAAAGCAGCAGAACACCCCGGACAAGCAGCCGCCCGATGAGATAAAACCCTTCGAGGGCTGGGACGCAGTGATTGCCGAAACCGAAAAACGCGACCCGATGGTCTACTCTTATCTCAAGGCAACCAAGGCCTATTTTGACGGCAAACGGGTGCTGATTGACGGCAGCGGCATGTTCCTAGAGTTTATGCGCTCGAACAAAAATGTCAGCGGTGTCATCAAGGACGCCATCCAGGCCGCGGGGGGGAAGCGGTTCGGCATCGGGCCCTACAAGGCGGAAACACAGCGAGAATCCCCTGCCGACACCACGCGCAAAACCCTCAAAGAGTGGGAAGAAAAGGGAATCCCCATCGAATATGAAAACGGCGGGAAACCGGAATAGAAAAAGAGGAGAGGTTTCATGAAAGCAAGATTACCTGACGGATACGGCAAACAAAACGTCAACGCCCTGATGCAACAGGCGCAGGAAATGCAAGACCAGATGCAGCAAAAACAGCAGCTGCTCAAGGAAGAGGAGACCAAGGCGTCCGCGGGTGGCGGAATGGTGGAGCTCACCCTCCGCGGCGACTACACGGTCACCGCCGTGCGCATCAAGCCCGAGCTGGCCGACCCCGAAGAGATCGAGATGCTCGAAGACATGGTGGGCGCCGCCTTCAACGAAGGGGTGCGCCTTGTGAACGAGAAGAGCGAAAAAGAGATGGAGGCCATCTCGGGCGCTTTCCCGGGCCTGGCAAACCTCGGCCTGTAACCGGCCGGAAAGGAACCCTACGCCGTGAACGCTGAACCACTCGACCGTCTTATAGAACAATTTGCACGCCTCAACGGCATCGGCCGCAAAAGCGCGGCCAGGCTCGCCTATCAGGTACTCGGCATGGAGAAAGAGGACGCGCGGGCTTTTGCGCAGGCCATATTGGACGCACAGGAGAAAATCCACCGCTGCAGGGTCTGCCAAAACCTCACCGAGGACGAAGTCTGCGCCATCTGTGACGACCCCGGCCGAGACGCGGGAATGATCTGTGTGGTGGAAAGCCCTCGGGACGTGAGCGCCTTCGAACACACCCGGGAGTATAAGGGGCATTACCATGTGCTCCACGGGCTCATCTCCCCGGCCGAGGGCATCGGCCCCGATCAACTGCCCGTGCAGGCGCTGCTCGACCGCCTCAGGGACGGCAGCGTGCACGAAGTGATCATGGCCACGAACCCCAACGTGGAGGGCGAGGCCACGGCCATGTATCTCGCGCGGCTGATTAAACCCCTGGGCGTACAGACCACCCGCCTGGCATACGGCCTGCCCGTCAACGGGAGCCTCGAGTATATCGACGACGTGACACTTTTTCGTGCCTTTGAGGGCCGCGGCGAGATGTAAGGCGGGAACGGCGCGGCCGGCAGTATACCCATCGCGCTGTTTGTCGAGAAATTTTTCGTGTGCTCTTCCCGCCAAAGACGGGGAGAGAACACAAAAACCTTAAAAACGCGCTTGGGGGTACTCCCGGCGCGGCCCATTTGCTTGACAGGAGCAAAAAAGTGGTGTAAAGTACAGTTCCGGCCCTGCGCCACAGAAAGGGGGGAGACGGCCGTGGAGAACGTAAAAACCGTGGTCGTCAACCGCAAGGCGCGCCACGAGTACGAGGTGCTTGACCGCATCGAGGCGGGCATAGAGCTTGTGGGCACCGAAGTGAAGAGCATCCGCCAGGGTTCTGTCAACCTCAAAGACGCTTGGGCGGATGTCAAAAATGGGGAGTGTTTTCTCATTGGGATGCACATCTCCCCCTACGAAAAAGGCAACATTTTCAACCGCGAGCCCGAGAGGACGAGAAAGCTCCTGTTGCACAAGAAAGAGATTCGAAAGCTGGGGTCCGATATCAAGACGAAAGGCCTTACCCTGGTGCCACTGTCACTCTATTTTCGAAACTCCCACGTGAAGGTGGAGCTGGGCATCTGCCGGGGTAAAAAGTTGTATGACAAACGGGCCGCGAAGGCCGCGGACGACGCAAAGAGAACCATGGACAGGGCGATCAAAACGCACAGGGTGTAGAGGTATGTCTATTTGGTTTCACGAGTAGGATTCGATTCATAGATTTGGGGATGTAAAGGTTTCGACAGGGAGGAGAAAGCCGGAGCAGCGGGTAGTGTTGTGGCCGCACTCTAAATGCCACAAAACAATAATTAACGACAATACCGTTAAATTCAGCCGCAGCCCTGCTGCGGTCGCAGCCTAATCTAATTTAGCTGCCGTCCGTCCCGCCTCACCGCCGGGCGGGGTACGGGCGTCATTTAGGCGGTGCACGTGAACATCCTCTTGCTTTCGGGGGGTGTCATGACCTAGGAAGCTACCAAGGCGGCGGCTTGTTGGCCGGCCTGCCGCCAAGGGAATGTTGCAGGCCGACTGCACCCGGAGATACTCTTGTAGACTCCTTTTTGGACACGGGTTCGATTCCCGTCATCTCCACCAAAAGAATACCGCGTAGGTTCGCCTGTAAATGGCGCTTTCCTCGCGGTAATTCTTTGTTTTACCCCTATATATACCCCTAAGAGATTTTTTTATGCCTTCTTTTCATCCAGCATTTTTTTGATTTTTTCGTCCATTCGGGCGGCACTTTCTTCTTGCATCTGTTCTGTGACATGGGCGTATGTGTCCAATGTGAAGGCTGCAGAGTGATGACCGAGAGTGCTCTGTACTACTTTAATATCGTCGCCGCCCATAAGTGCCATAACTGCATAGCTGTGACGCATATCATGAAAACGCAATTTTGGCTGGCCTAAGCTGGCGACAATTGACTTATAGTGCCGATACACAGTCAAATGAACAAGGTGTTGGCCTATTTCATTCGTGAACACTAAGTCCATCGGGTTATCCCATACCGAACCAGCCCTAAGCCGCCATTCTGTTTAGCGGTTTTTTTGTTCTTTAAGTTTCTGCATAACGATGGGGCGGGCATTATTTCACGCGCCTTGTCGTTTTTGGTTGTGTCCAGATAATACTTGCCCCCGGCCTTACGTTCCCTAAGAAGCTGTTTAGAGATGGTGATTGTGCCCGCAGTGAAGTCTACGGCATCCCAGGTGAGTCCCAATGTCTCTGATTGACGCATACCCGTGAAAAGGTCGATGAAGTATATGCACTCATATGGGTCATTTACAATTGCAGTAAGAAAAGCAGCCGTGACGTCGTCGTCCATTACCTGCATTTCCTTTTTTACCCAGCGGGGGAGGGTACACACCTCTGAGGGATTGGACTTGATGTAACCATTTTTTTGTGCTTGGTCTAGCATTGAATGAACAATACCATGTATATTTCTAACCGTTTTGGACGATATAGCATTATCGCCAATCATTAAATTGTTATAAAAACCTTGGATTTGATGTGGGTTTAGTTTTTGCAAATTAACTGCACCGAGGGCTGGCCGAATGTGATTTTTGATGTGACCGGCATAACTGGCTTGTGTGGATTGCTTAACGCCGCCCAGGTATTCTTTTTGCCAAATATCCAGCCACGCGCTGACAGTCATTTTTGCCGGCTCTGTGTAAGTGCCAGCCTCCCGCTCTGTCTGTAACTTTTGGATCAGCTTCACCACTTCGCCCTGCGAGTCGGCATACACCGACCGACGCAGCTGCTTACCTGTGCCTGGATCGCGACCGAGAGTGACCCGGCCTTCCCATCTACCGTCTGACCGCTGACTGATGGTGCCAGCGCCGGATGCGTTACGTTTCGCCATCATTAGTATCCTCTTTAGCTTGCTGCTTTATGTCATCCATTATTACATCGAGTGTTTTATGTGCTTCTGCCCTGTGACAAAAACTCTGCTGCCGGCCGGCAACAGAGTCCTTTTTTATGTATTTATTTTGTTTTTTACCCGAAGCCGTGGCAATAGACAGGTTCTGCACCCGAACGCAGGCCACAGGCTGTTCTGCGGCTATTCGTGCCGAATTGCCTCCAGGGAAGAGATACGCACAGCACGGTTGGCCGGGGCAATACCCGAGACAAGACCCACCCCCGTGGCAAAGCAGAGGGCAAGCAACACCAGCCAGGGCTGGATGACAGACAACTTCATGTCTGAGATGCCCATCATACCGCTCAAACCAAAAAGGGCGGCGAGATCGATGTTGGCCGTGATACCAAGCGCCGCCAAAATGGCCGGCAGGTAGTTGAGCGCAACGCTGATGCCAAAACTCAAAATCACCCCGAGGATCCCCCCCAACAAACCGATGGCGCCCGACTCGATCAAAAACAATGTTCTTATGTTCGAAAGTCGGCAACCCAACACCTTCATCACGCCTATTTCCCGCGTGCGCTCATAGATCGCCATCGTCATGGTGTTCGCGATGTTGAGCGCTGCCACAAACAGCGAGACGGCCGCCAGGCCACCAAGCATCATCTGCGATTGGGCCACCTGTCCCTGTAAATCCTCTCTCGCTTGGCTCATCGAGGAGATTTGGTACCCCGTGTCCATGATGGCCTTTTCCACCTCAGGCATATTTTCTACGGCGTCCACCTTCACATATACGGTGTCGTAACCCGCCACCTGCACGGTGCCGTCGCTAGAGCCAGGTATTACGGTGGCCCCGGTCTGGTTTTCCGCCGGGGTATGACTTAGGCGTTGGTAATCTTTTTCAAGCTTTTTCATACTTTCGACCGACATGACGAACCCCATATCCATGGAAAAATCGTGGGTATACACGACACCGGTGACAATGAGGGTATAGTCTTTATACTGGGGCTGGCCGTTGGCGTCGGTACCGTAATTCATGCGGTAGGTCAGGGTGCTATTCAAAATATCGAAGAAGAAGTCGTCGGGGTTTAACAGCTGGTTGTTTTCGTCATATTGGGGCAGGTTGCTGGGGGCTGCGTTCGGGCCTGCCTCTTCGTAGGAGGGAAATTCCACATATTTTTGACGGTTGGGGTGGTTTTCTCCCTTGCGGGTGTCCACAAACTCGAACACGGCCGTGGCGCCTGCCAGCACCTCGATGGTGTCCGCCGCATGGGCCGGGGGTGTTTCGGGCAGATAGCTGCCCGCAAGCAGTTCGTAATCCATGACGGGAATGGCCTCGGGGTTCATGCCTATCAAGGAAGGGTAGTTGTTGGCGTACTGGTTGCCGTTTCCCGTGGTGACGATTCCACTGAGGCCGTCTGCCGAATACATGGGGGTGGCGGCCAACACATGCTCCATCTGCTTAAAGTTCTGCACCATCTTGTCGTCAAGGTCGGGCGTTCCGGGTTGCGCACCGTAGCTTGAGACATTGATCGTGCGTAAATCGCCCCAGTTTTGAACCATTTCGTCAGTGGCCTGGTTGACAGCCACGCCCAGCGACACCATGACGACGATGGCGCACACTCCCACCACGACGCCAATGATCGTCAGGATCGTGCGGCCCATGCGCCGGCGCAGGTTGTCGGTGCTGAAGCGGAAGAGATCAGAGATCCTCATCGTCTTCGTCCTCCAGTGCCGCGTCGGCGGCTTTGCGGCGGCGACGCACCACCAGAACGATGACGACCACGGCCACGGCCGCACCGCCCAGGATAATCAGAAGCCAACCCCAAAGTGGCAATTTCCCCTGGTTTTGGGAGTCATCGTAAAAAGAGCTGATCGGCATGTCGATCATCGGTTCGCCCACCTCTACCACAAACGGCTCGTGCAGTTCGTTCTGCTCGCCCCTCGCGTTCTCGTAGCGCACCACCACCTCGGCCTCATAGTGGCCCGGCTCGTCACACATCACCGTAAAGTCGGCGGCGTTCTGGGCATTGGAGGGCATGCTGCCAAGATAGGTGGTCCCTTCCAGAGTATAGATGGAATCCCCCACGACCTCCACCATCACATTGCTCAAATCACTTTTGCCCATGTTGATCAGGTTGACCGTCATCTGGCCCGTGTTGTCCTGCACACCGGCGCTGATATAATCGGGAGGGGTAAAGTTGTTGATGACCAGGCGGTCGGGCTGGGCAATCGGGATACTGAAATCGACCTCGA
Organism: Ruminococcaceae bacterium OttesenSCG-928-I18; assembly: GCA_030266325.1. Taxonomy (GTDB): domain Bacteria; phylum Bacillota; class Clostridia; order Oscillospirales; family Ruminococcaceae; genus JAAYCI01. Next base: position 6,394 of record JAJDHT010000013.1, on the reverse strand, counting down.
TCCCCACGGGATCTCCCGAAACCGAGTTGACCCCTTTCATTTCCAGGGTGACTTTATAGCTGCCGTCCTTTGCATCGGATGCAGCCTGCAAATCGAAGCTCAGCAAGATATCCTGTTCAGGTCGCGCGGTACCGTAATAAACGGTAGAGCTCCCTTCGGCTATGGTAAACTCCTTTTCGGGTAACAGCGTAGCGCTGACGTTTTCGATGTTGGTGCCGCCGCTCGTAGCCATCATCGTGATTTCCAGCGTAAAGCGCTCGCCCGCCAGCACGGCGCCCTGGCCGTAGCTTGCCTCCTTGAGGGCAAAACCCGTGCCGCGCACGACTGTACTCGAGCTGCCGCCGGTGGAGTCGGAGGAAGACGTGGTCTCCACACAGTTGTGTATAGACACCGAAGCAGTGGTGACAGGCGCAATATTGTTAACATCATTATCATAATAGATGTCGCAGCTAAATGTGTTTCCCACCCCGGTATAGGTGACCGGAAACTCCAGCACATATTCGAAACCCATCTCCCCGTAAAAATTGCCACCCAGCTGGTAGGCAATGCCCTCACCAGACGCCGGCCGGAAAGAGGCGGTGTTCATCTTTCCCTTGGCCTGGATGATGGCCGGATCCGCGATCGGCACGGGGGAGGTGAGGCGGGAATCCAGGATGTGAAGCCGCATGACAAAGCTCGTTCCTTCGGTAATATGGGAAATACTGGCCCCGTTGACCACGGTCTCGTACGAGGTGATCTCGATGCCTCCGCCCATGGGCTGCGGGGCACTGGAAGAACCTCCTGAACTATGTGATGAATCAGACGCCGCCACCGTCAGGCTGCCGGCCACCACAATCACCATCAGCAGGGCCACCAGCACCGCCAATACCGAAATTTTTCTTTTCACATCCATAAAATTCTTCCACCCCTCTTGCTTCATAATTAAGATGTTTTAAAAATCTCGTTCGGTTGCCCTCTTGAATCGTTATCGACGATTCAAGAGGATAGTAGCATCACTCTTCCCCTTGGTCAGCAGAGCCGGGCATAGGGTCAAGCCCCGAAAAAAGCTCCGCGCGGTTGGCCTTCTTCGTCTCTTCATCCAGCAGCAGGTTCTCAATGATGGCGCCGTCCTGCAAGGTGATGATCCGGTCGCCGCAGCCGGCCAGTTCCCGCTCATGGGTCACCATCACAAAGGTGATGCCATACTTCGAAGAACGATCCATCATGGTTTGTAAAACCTGCAGCGTCGTGTGCGAGTCGAGGTTGCCCGTGGGCTCGTCGGCAAAAATCACCTGTGGTTTCGAAACGAAAGCCCGCGCGATACCCACACGCTGCTGCTGCCCGCCGCTCATCTCAGTCGGTTTGTGGTTTTCCCGGTTTTCAAGGCCCATGGCTTCCAGCTCCCGCCTCGCCTTCTTCAGCCGTTTGGGGCGGGGCATGCCGTGGAACATCAGGGGCATGGCCACGTTTTCGGCCGCCGTGAGCTGGGGCAACAGGTTGTAGCTCTGGAAGATAAAACCGAGGTTTTGTTGGCGGAACAGGGCCAGCTGGTTTTCGTCCATTTTCGAGACCTTTTTGCCCGCAATAACCACGAGCCCCTTGGTGGGTTTTTCCAAACCCGCCAACATATTCAGCAGTGTGGACTTGCCGCTGCCCGAGCTGCCGATGATGCAGCAGAATTCGCCCTTTTCTATAGAGAGGTCGATATTGGAGAGCGCCACGACCTTTTCCTCGCCCACATGGTATACCTTGCGCAGGCTCTCTGTGCGGATGATCGGTGCCATATCCCCGCCCTCAGCTTTCCGCCGAGAGCGCCTGCGCCTCGGCCACCCAGGCGCGCGCGGCCGCGTCGCTGGGCATACGCCAGTCGCCCCGGGGCGAGAGGCTCACCGAACCCACCTTAGGCCCGTCGGGCAGGCAGCTGCGCTTAAACTGCTGGCAGAAAAAACGGCTGAAAAACACTTGCATCCAGCGCAGGATCTCGGGTGCCTCGTACCGGCCTTCGAAGGCTTTTTGGGCGTAGCGGTATAGTTTCCGCGGGCGAAAGCCATAGCGGAGCGTATAGAAGAGGAAAAAATCGTGCAGCTCATACGGCCCCACAATCTCTTCGGTCTGCTGGCTGATCCGCCCCTCTTTCGGCGGCAGCAGCTCGGGGCTCACCGGGGTGTCCAGCACGTCGCGCAGCACCCGCCCCGCCTTTTTGTCTTTTTCGGCCTCGTGGGCCACCAAAGCGCGGATTAAGGTCTTCGGCACCCCGGCGTTCACGCCGTACATGCTCATATGGTCCCCGTTGTAAGTGGCCCAGCCCAGCGCCAGTTCCGAAAGGTCTCCCGTGCCCACCACAAGGCCCCCGTTTTGGTTGGCAAGGTCCATGAGGACAAGCGTGCGCATGCGCGCCTGGGCATTTTCATAGGTGGTATCCCGGCATTTTTCGTCCTGGTCGATATCGGCAAAATGGGCGCGCACGCTCTTTGTGATGTCAATGGTCTTCAGCGTGACGCCGAGGGCTTCACACAGGGCGGCGGCATTACCCTTCGTGCGCTCGGTGGTGCCAAACCCCGGCATGGTGACGGCCAGAATCTCCCTCGCCGGTTTGGAAAGCAGCCGGAAGGCGCGGCAGGTCACCAGCAGGGCAAGGGTGCTGTCCAGCCCGCCCGAAACGCCCACGACGGCCGTTTTTGCACCCGTATGCTCCAGCCTTTTGCGCAGCCCTTGCGCCTGTATGGCAAGGATGCTCTCGCACCGGCCGGGAAGCTCGCTGTTTTGCCCGGGCTGGAACGGCAGGGGAGAGATGGCCCGGGAAAGAGGGGTCTCCCGCAATTCCATGTGGAAGGGCACCGTCTCATACCCGCCGGCATACGAGGCAAAAAAGGTGTTCAGCCGTCGGCGTTCCTGCAAAAGCAACTCCAGGTCGATTTCGGCCAGGGCCAGCCCCTCGTCAAAGGGGGCCGTCTCCGCCAGCACCACCCCGTTTTCGCAGATGAGGTTGTGGCCCGAAAAGACCATGTCGGTGGTGGATTCCCCATGGCCTGCGTCGGCATAGACGTAGCCGCACACAAGCTTGGCAGACTGCCCCTTGACAAGCAGCCTGCGGTATTCGGCCTTGCCCACGGTCTCGCTGCTGGCGCTCAGGTTGGCCACGACGGTGGCACCCGCCGCCACGTGGCCGCCCGAAGGAGGCTGTGGCACCCAGAGGTCCTCACAGATTTCGGCCGCCAACACAAGCTGGGGCATCTCCTCGCAACGGAACAGCAGTTTTGTGCCGAAAGGCAGCGTGCCAAAGGGGGGCAGGTTGATGAAATCTTCCACGGCGCCGCCCGAGGCAAACTGGCGCAGCTCGTAGAATTCCCCGTAATTCGGCAGGTATGTTTTTGGCACAAGGCCCAGCACCCGCCCGCCCTGCAACACCGCCGCGCAGTTGTATAGCTTGCCGTTGTGGCGCACCGGCAGCCCCACCGCCAGGAGAAGCTGCAGGTCGGACGTTTCCTTACAGATGGTGGCAAGGGCCTTGACCGCCTCGTCCAAAAGGTGCTGCTGGCCAAAAAGATCGCCGCAGGTATAGCCCGTGATTCCCAGCTCGGGCGTCACAAGCAGATGGGCGCCCTCGGTAGAGGCCCGCCAGGCCGTCTTGACAATTTCGTCCGCATTGGCGGCGCAGTCTGCCACCAGAAGATGGGGGGAAGCCGCCGCCACACGGATCAATCCGTCGTTCATATATACCTCCAAAAGCCACCGGTTAAATGACATCAAAAATCATTGAAAAAGATACACCGGTATTTTACCCCTATTTTCTCTTTAATAAAACCACGGTTTCAATGTGCCTCGTGCGCGGGAAAAGGTCAACTGGCTGCACTTTTTCCGCCGCATATCCGTTTTTGGCAAGAAAGGCGAGGTCCCGCGCCAGGGTGGCGGGGTTACAGCTCACCATCACGACCCGCCCAGGGGCCATCCGCAAAAGAGGTTGCAGGGCCTTTTCGCCACATCCCTTCCGCGGCGGGTCCAGCACGGCGATGTCGGGCCGCACCCCTTCCTGCCGCAGCCGCTCCGCCGCCGCCTGGGCGTCTTCACAGAGGAAACGGGCGTTTGAAAGACCCATCTCTTCGGCGCTCTCCCGTGCGCTTTGCACCGCCTGCCTGTCTATTTCCACCCCGATGAGGGTTTTGCATTTTCGTGCCATCGAAAGGCCGATGACCCCCGTGCCACAGTAGAGGTCAAGCAATACCTCTTCGGGTTGCGGCGCCGCCCACTGCCCCACGAGAGAAAACAAGCGCTCGGCCCCCGCGTGGTTCACCTGCGAAAAGGAGGTAGGGGAGAGCTTCTGGGGCACCCCGCACAGTTCGTCTGCAAGCTGGGCCTGCCCCAAAACCACACGGCTGTTTGCGCCGAATATCACGTTGCCTCGCTTTGTGTTTTCGTTGCACAACAGACCGCGAAGCGTCGGAAAGGTTTGGGCCAGGTTTTCCGCCAGCTCTCTTTCCCCCGGCAGGCGGTGCCCGTTCAGCACCAGTGTGAGCAGAACCCCCTCGTCAAGGCTGCTCTGCCGCAGGCAGATGTGGCGCACAAGGCCTTCGTACTGTTCTTCGTCATAGGGGGCCACGCCCTTTTGCCGCAGCCATTCCGCCGTTTTTTTGGCGATTTTATTGAGGTTTTCGGGTTGGAGCTTACAGTCGCCACAGGGCACAACACGGTGGCTGTGTCGCGCGTAAAAGCCGTATTGCAGCGCGCCGTCCACCAGAGCCACAGGATATTGCACCATGTTGCGGTAGCGCTGCGCCGGCCCCCCGGTGAGTGCCGGTAAAACCGGCAGGTCCAGCCCCCCGATCCGCAAGAGGGCATCGCGCACAAACCCGCGTTTTATCTCCCGCTCGGCCTCATAGGCAAGTTCCCGAAAACAGCAGCCACCACAAAGGCGGGAGACAGGGCAGTCGCTCTCGATGCGCGAAGGCCCCGGGCGCAAAAGCGTTTCGATGCGGCCATAGGCGTGTTTTTTGGCCACTTTCAGGATTTTCACCTCGGCCTTGTCACCCGGCAGGGCCCCGGGCACAAAGACCACCTGCCCCTCGTGGCGGCCGATGCCGTTTCCGTCGCTGGCTACGGCGTCGATGGAAAGCTGGATATTCTTGTTTTTAAGCAGTGCCATGGGCCCTCCGTCGGGGGTGGGAAAGGGGATGTGTTTTCGATTATACCAAGTACGGCCTCAAAAATCCATAACCATGTTTCTTTGAAACGCAATATTGTGTAAAACTATAATATAAATTCAGAAGGTTTTGTGCCCCGCCCCCGCCGAAGACGGGGGCAGGGCACATGAAATTCACCCGAAAAACAATGCGAGGGGTACACTCTCAACAAATCCCTATGTTTTGTTTATTTGCAAAAAATAAGGTATACTATTGAAAAAATGGGAGGTTTTCGATGGCAACTGCGAAAGAAATGCTCGGCGCACTGGACGAGGGAACCTTGGACGGGCGTTTGGGGGAAGTGTATCCCGGGGGAACAGGCAGGCTCACTTCAGAGCGGCAGCGTTACAGAAAAGTATTGTCGGCTTTTGCCGAGCTGTATGGTGCGGACAGGCCCGTCTCTGTCTATTCAGCCCCCGGCCGCTGCGAGATCGGCGGCAACCACACCGACCATAACAACGGCCTGGTACTTGCGGCGGCCGTCGACCTCGACATCATTGCCGTCGTCTCCCAAAATAGAGAGAATATCCTGCGCGTCACCTCAGAGGGCTTCGAAAAGCCCGATCATATCGACCTCTCTCAATTGGCCTTCCAGCGAGAGGAAGAGGGAACTTCGGCGGCGCTTTTGCGGGGTCTTGCGGCGGGGTTTGAACAAGCCGGCGTCCAGGTGGGCGGCTTTGACGCTTACACCACCTCCCAGGTGCTGCGCGGCAGCGGCCTGTCCAGCTCGGCGGCGTTTGAAGTCTGCATGGCAACGGCGATGAATGGGGAGTATAACAATGGCGAGTTTGCCCCCACTGCGCTTGCCATTCTCGGCCAGCAGGCCGAAAATGAGTATTTTGGCAAACCTTCGGGCCTCATGGACCAGATGTCCAGCGCCGTGGGCGGTGCGGTGGTCATCGATTTTAAAAATCCTCAAAAACCGCTCGTCTCGCCGCTCACCCTCTCCCTTTCCCGGCATGGGCATCTGCTTGTGATCACAGACACCGGCGGCAGTCATGTGGACCTGACAGACGACTACGCCGCCATCCGAAACGAGATGAACCAGGTGTCTGCCTATTTCGGAAAAGAAACCCTAAGGGATGTAAAAGAAGATCTTTTCCTGCAGCATCTGCCCACACTGAGACGGCAAACCGGCGACCGCGCCCTTTTGCGCTCGATGCATTTTTACGCCGAATGCCGCAGGGTGCGCAACATGCAGGCGGCCATCATCGACGGGGATTTTTCCCTCTTTTTAT
>JAJDHT010000129.1 GCA_030266325.1 Ruminococcaceae bacterium OttesenSCG-928-I18 | reverse complement strand
AGGGCCGTATCATCGGGCGCGAGGGCCGCAACATCCGCGCGCTTGAGACGGCGACGGGCGTCGACCTCATCATCGACGACACCCCCGAGGCCATCACGCTCTCCAGCTTTGACCCCGTTCGCCGGGAAGTGGCACGCCAGACACTGGAAAAGCTGATTTCAGACGGCCGCATCCACCCCGCCCGCATTGAAGAGACCGTGGAAAAATCCCGGCGGGAACTTGAGCTCGTGATGAAGCGCGAGGGCGAAAAAGCGGTGATGGAGGTGGGGGTCCACGGCATCCACCCGGACATTATGAAGCTGCTTGGACGGCTGCGCTACCGCACAAGCTACGGCCAAAACGTGCTCAACCACTCTTTGGAGGTGGCCTACCTCTCGGGGATCATGGCCGCGGAGCTGGGCCTCAATGTAGCCCAGGCGAAGCGGGCGGGGCTGCTGCATGACATCGGCAAGGCACTGGACCACGAGATTGAGGGCAGCCACGTACAGATTGGCATCGACATCGCCAAAAAGTACAAGGAAAACCCCGCTGTCATCCACGCGATTGAGGCGCATCACGGGGACGTAGAGCCCCGTACGGCGCTGGCCTTCCTCGTCATGGCCGCAGACGCCATCTCGGCCGCGAGGCCCGGGGCGCGCCGCGAAAACCTCGAGAGTTATATCAAACGTCTGGAGAACCTCGAGGAAATTGCCAAAGGTTTCCAGGGTGTGGAGAGCAGTTTCGCTATCCAGGCCGGGCGCGAAGTTCGCATTCTTGTCAAGCCCGACCAGATCAACGACGACGAACTGGTGATTCTGGCCCATGACATCAGCCAGAAAATAGAGACCGACCTCGACTATCCGGGGCAGATCAAAGTCAATGTGGTGCGCGAAAGCCGCGCCATAGACTACGCGAAATAGAAACCATGGCCGGGCGCCCCGGTGGCGCCCGGTTTCCTTTTTGCAATCCTTGTCAGCCAGGCTATTTTATCGTTCACACGCCCGGTTTTCTCTTGGCATGCGTGCCACAGGCAAACGTATGGCTTTGTGAAGCGGTATATTGGTCTGGTTTTTTATGGAGGTAGCCAATGCGGTTTCTCTGTGTCGGCGATGTGGTGGGTGACGCGGGACTCTCCTTTTTTTGCGAGCGGCTCCCATATATTAAAAAGCAGCTGGATGCGGATTTTGTGATCGTCAACGGGGAGAACAGCGACCGGTCCGGCGTTGGCGTCTCCCGCTCGTCGGCCGAGGCGCTTTTGCAGTATGCCGACGTGGTCACGACGGGAAACCACTGCTATCGGCGCGCCGGGGAAGAGCTTTTCAGTGAAAACGAACGGCTGCTGCACCCGGCGAACTACCCCTACACCGAAGACACAAATGGACGCTGTTTTGTGGACACGGGGCGCCATGGCACGGTCTGTGTGCTCAATTTGTCCGGCCTTGCTTTTCTGGAACCACTCGACAGCCCTTTCCAGCGCGTCGACGCCTTATTGCAGGGGATCGACGCCCGTTACATCCTCCTTGATTTTCACGCCGAGAGCACCGCGGAAAAGAAGGCCTTCGCCTATTATCTGGACGGGCGCGCCGGGGCCGTTTTCGGCACCCACACCCATGTGCAGACCGCCGACGAACAGATTTTACCAGGGGGTACGGGTTACATCACCGACCTTGGCATGACGGGCCCGGTGGACAGCGTGATCGGCGTACGGCCGCAGCAGGCCATCAAGAAACAAAAAGACCATGTACCTGTTCAATTTTCCGTCGCCGAGGGACCTTGCATGCTGGGGGCGGCCCTCTTTACGCTCAGCGACGAGACGGGACTTTGCGAGCGTGTGCAGAGGATACAGGACCTCGGGAACCCATAGCTCATACAAAAGGTCCCCGAACCCTCCAAAAAACTTTTATAGCAAACCGCCGCAAACATGCGTTTGCGGCAAGTAAAAATTTTTGAAGAGGCTTGGAGGAGCTTTTTATAAAAAGTTCCTCCAAGGTCTTCGCCTTTCAGAAAGGATTCTATGACGACCCAGGAAGAGATACAACGCCGGCGCACTTTTGCGATCATCAGCCACCCGGACGCCGGCAAGACAACCCTCACCGAAAAGCTGCTTCTCTATGGAGGGGCCATCCAGCTGGCGGGTAGCGTGAAAGGGAAAAAGAATACCCGGCATGCCGTGTCGGACTGGATGGAGATTGAAAAACAGCGCGGCATCTCGGTAACCAGCAGTGTGCTGCAGTTTGAGTATGCCGGCCACTGTGTCAACATCCTCGACACCCCGGGCCACGAGGACTTTTCGGAAGACACTTACCGCACCCTTATGGCGGCCGACGCGGCCGTCATGGTGATCGACGCCGCCAAGGGCGTAGAGGCACAGACCAAGAAACTGTTCAGGGTCTGTGTGATGCGGGGCATCCCCATTTTCACCTTTGTGAACAAGATGGACCGCGAGGCAAGGGCGCCGCTCGATCTTCTCACCGAGATCGAGGACGTTTTGGGCATCGACACCTATGCCATGAACTGGCCGATTGGCAGTGGCAAGGGGTTTAAGGGTGTGTATGACCGCGGCCGGGAGGAGATTCTCGCCTTTACGCCTGTGGTGCACGGGGCAAAACAGGTGGCGGCCGTCAAAGCAAAGCTTGGCGAGGATGGAATCGATGAGCTGGTGGGCGCCGACGCGCATATGATGCTGTGTGAGGACATCGAGCTATTGGACGGCGCCGGCAGCGAGTATGAAGACACCGCCGTACAGACCGGCAAACTGACGCCCGTTTTTTTTGGCTCGGCCCTCACCAATTTCGGGGTGGAACCCTTTCTGGAAGCCTTTTTGCGCCTGGCGCCCTGCCCGCTCGCCCGCCATTCTTCAAAAGGGGATATCGACCCTTTTTCTCCCGCTTTTTCGGCCTTCGTCTTCAAAATTCAGGCCAATATGAACCGGGCCCATCGGGACCGCATTGCGTTCATGCGCATCTGCAGCGGCAAATTCGAAAAAGGCATGGACGTACGCCACGAACAGACGGGTAAAAGCATCAAAATCACCCAGCCGCAGCAGATGATGGCCGAGGAGCGGGAAATTGTGGAAACCGCCTATGCCGGGGATATCCTGGGTATGTTTGACCCCGGTGTGTTTTCGATTGGGGACACCCTGAACGGGGACAAAGAGCGCTTCACCTTCGACGGCATCCCCACCTTTGCACCTGAGCATTTTGCGCTTGTGCGCCAGATGGACACGATGAAGCGCAAACAATTCGTGAAAGGCATTGAGCAGATTGCCCAGGAGGGGGGCATCCAGATCTTTCGCCAGCTGGGCGGAGGCATGGAAGAGGTGATTGTGGGCGCCGTTGGCGTGTTGCAGTTTGAGGTACTGGAATACCGCCTGCAAAACGAATACGGTGTGCAGATCCGCCTGGAGCACCTCCCCTACAGCCACATCCGCTGGATAGAACAGAGTGAAAAAGAGATCATCCAGCTGGATTTGACCAGTGACTCGAAGCGTGCGGAAGATATGCACGGGCGGGGTCTGCTGCTCTTCACAAGCTACTGGAACATCGGCTGGGCCGAAGAGCACAACGAGGGGTTGGTGCTTTCGGAATTTGGCCAGGCTGCCACTGAGCAGCTATAACCTGCAAAGAGGTCTCATCATGAAAAAAGCCCTGTTTATTTTTAATCCTTACACCGGCGGAAACAAGATAAAACTCCATCTGCTGGATATTCTGCAGGTGTTCGCCGAGGCGGGGTACGAGGTGACTGTACACCCGACGCAAGGACCGGGGGACGCCAAAAAAACGGCCGCCGACTATGGGATAGAATATGACCTCGTCATCTGCTGCGGGGGCGACGGCACCTTGAACGAAACCGTGTCGGGCCTGGTGCAGCACAAAAAGCCCCCCGTCCTTGGATATATTCCCGGCGGAACCACCAACGACTACGCCACCAGCCTGGGGCTGCCCAAAACCAGCATGGTGGCCGCCGCCAAGCGCATCGTGGAGCCGAATGAAATCTTCCACAGCGACGTCGGCGTGTTTGGGGATAGAAATTTCAACTATGTGGCCGCCTTCGGCGCGTTCACCGACGTGGCCTACTCTACAAACCAAAACGTGAAAAACGCGCTTGGCTATCTGGCGTATATCTTCGAAGTGCTCGGCCGCCTCAACAGCCTGCCCACCATCGTTGCCAGCGTGGAGTGTGACGGCGAAATGCTGGACGGGGAATTTGTTTTCGGTATGATCTCCAACTCCACCTCGATCGGGGGAATTGGCTTTAACCGTACCGACCTGATTCATATGGATGACGGACTTTTTGAACTGGTTTTGGTGCGGCAACCACAAAAACTGGCCGACTTCACCACACTCTATGCCGACTTGATGCGCAAGAACATCGAAAACCCCCACATCGAGGTCCGGCAGGGCAAATGCTTCCATATCCTCAGTGAGGAACCCGTCTCCTGGACCCTGGACGGGGAGGATGGCGGTTCTTCCACCGACACCTTGATTACCCTGAAACACAAGGCGATTTCCATCTGCATCTGAGGCGATGACATAGAATAGGAGGGACAAGGAATGGGC
>JAJDHT010000128.1 GCA_030266325.1 Ruminococcaceae bacterium OttesenSCG-928-I18 | reverse complement strand
TATGGGCAAAAGCGATTGCCTCTTCCCTCTGACGCCGCCATGTTAAACACAGCGGCGTTTTTGCGCGTTTTGGGCCCCGTCTTCTAGACCCAATGGAATGTGAGGCAAGGGCGAAGACCTGGCGCGCCTGCTGGCGGGCGGCGGGCGGCGGTCCTATTGCCCAAGAGTTTTCTGTCCCTCCGGCTCTTCCAGCGCGGGCTTTTTTTCCGCGTCTTTCGCCTCGCGGATCAAGTCGTGCAGTTTGCCCGGCAGGGCTTTTTGCTCCTCGCGCGAAAGGCCCTCGGTCTCCACCCAGGGCAACACCACGAAGCGCACCTCGGCCGGCTGCACCCTGTAGTCGTTGCCCTCCAGGATTTTATAGCTGCCGTCCACGGCCAGCGGCACAATGGGCACGCCCGCGCGCAGCGCCATGCGCACGCTGCCGCCTTTAAACTCGGCCATCTCGTCCCCCATCGAGCGCGTGCCCTCGGGGCAGACGATCAAACTGCGGCCGCTTTGCAGCATCTCCTCGGCCTCTTTCATGGCCGCGGCCGCCGCGCGGATGTCCTCGCGCTCCACGAAGATACAGTCCAGCATCTCCATCCAGCTCCTCAAAAAGGGAATCTTTCCCAGTTCCCGCTTGGCCATCAGCGGGTAGGGGTAGCCCAGCACCTCAAAAAACAGCGGGATGTCAAGATAACTTTGGTGGTTCGAGACAAAAAGCACGGTCTGGTCCGTCGTGGGCAGGTTTTCCCGCCCCTCCACATGGATGCGCGTGCGGGTGTGCCGAAAAAGCCGGCCCGACCACAGCGGCGCCTGTTTTGCCAGCACCGCGCGCACCTCTTCCTCCCGCCCCTGTTTGCGCAGGTGTTTCAGCCACCAGTACAGCGGAATGCGCACGCCCATATACAGAAACAGCCAACAGGCCCAAAACAGTGTCTTCAGCATCCGGTATCCCCCTTTTTACGATGATTGCCCTGCCGCCGGCCACGCCCCGGCGTACTCAGGGCTCCTCCATTTGGGGCCTCGTGACGTTCCGCAGCCACTTTTTGCCCCGGTACCGCAGAAAACAGGGAATCAGTTTCAAAAACTCGTCGCAGTATAAGATCAGCAGCACCGCCTTCACCGGGAAGCCGAACACGAAGGCCGCCAGCGCCCCCAGCAGGATACTGCCGCCCCACATGGTGGTCATGTCCACATACAGCCCAAAGCGCGTGTCCCCGCCCGCGCGCAGCACCCCCACGATAATGACCGTGTTGAACGCCGAGGCCACCACGTAAATGCACAGGAAATACAGCATGAAGGAGAGATAGTCCTGCGCGGCGGCGGAGAGGTTCATGATGTGCAGCACCAGCGGCCGGATGACGAGGATCAGCCCGCCGCCGGCCACGCCCGCAATCATCGTGATTCGAACGAGCAGCTTGGCAAAGACGTCGGCCTTGGCGGTCTCCCCGGCGCCGATGGTCTTGCCCAGCAGGATGGCCGTGGCGGAGGCCAGGCCGAAGCAGACCACGGTGGCCAGCTGCCGCGTCACGTTGGTCACGCTGTTGGCGGCCACGGCCGCCGCGCCCATATGCCCTATGATCACGGCGTTGGCGCTCATCGCCATGCCCCACAACAGCTCGTTCACCGTCGTGGGCATGGAGTATTTAAAGAAATCCTTGAACAGCGCCCTGTGCCGGCGCGTATAGTCTTTCGGCCGCAGACGGATATCGGGGTTGCGCGCCGCATACACGATGACGATGACAAGCTCCAGCGCCCGCGCCAGCGTGGAGCCCAGCGCCGCGCCCGCGATGCCCATGGCCGGGAAGCCCAGCAGGCCGAAGATCAGCAGGGCGTTGAGCACGACGTTCGTGACAAAGGAGATGAAATAGACCGCCGTGGCCACCACCACGCGCTCCACGCTGCGCATGATGTTGAGGTAGATGTTGGTGAAACCCATGAACAGATAGCTGGGCGCGATGATCCGCAGGTAGACGACGCCCGCCGCAATCACCTCGGCCTCGGGGGTAAAGATGCGCATCAGGACCTCGGGGAAGAAAAAGGCCGCGAAGAAAAAGACAAACGAGGCGGCCATCGAGATTTTCAGCGTGATGGCCAGCACCTTTTCGATGGTCCGGCGGTCCCCTTTGCCCCAGTACTGGGCCGTCAGCACCGAGCCGCCCGACGCCAGGCCGAAAAACAGGAGCATCAGCACAAACTGCACCTGCCCCGCCAGCGAGGCGCCCGAGAGCACGATCTCGCCCACCCGGCCCAGCATGATGACGTCGGCGCTCTGCACGCCCACGTTGATGAGGTTCTGCAAAGCGATGGGCACCACAAGCGCCGCCACCTGGCGGTAAAACTGCTTTTTGTTGATCTCGGTGCGTATGCCCATCTTCCTCTCGCCCTCCGGCCCCCATCGAATACATTTCGCCCGGCGCATTTTTGCGCAGTAGTATTATAGTATCACAAAGACGCCGGGGTTTACAGCCTTGCGCCCATGTTTGGAACTCTTAGTGTAAATCTTGCCGCTGCCACCTGCGTTTTTTGTGGGCATTGCACGTATAACCCCCCTGCCTCTGCTTTGTCCGGCCGCGCCGCCGATTCCCCTTTTTACACAACTTGACCCCGTCATGCGGGGCCTTTGTTTGTCTATGTTGCCGCCTTCGGCCCATCTCGGGGTCGCCCGGCCGGGGGTGCCGCAAGGGCGTTTATGAGGGAAAGCCCAACCGTGCCGGTGCCTTTCCCCGCCAAAAGCGGAGGGAGAGGCGAAAAGATGCCTTCCCAAGAGGACGCGGTGCGCCACCGCCCGCCCCCGTGCTTTGCCCGCGGGGCCAAGTTGTGCTATACTCTCCCCATGGAACAGAACACACAGCAAAGGGGCGGGGCCATGGAGCCAAAAGCCAGCATCGTGCTGCCGAACCTGAACGGCGCGGGCTGGCTGGAGGGATGCATCCAGAGCCTGTATGCCCAAACCGAGCAAGGCTTCGAGCTCATCATCGTCGACAACGGCTCCACCGACGAAAGCCTGGCCACCGCCCGCGGCTGGGCCGCCCGAGAAGAGAACTGCCGCCTTGTGGAAATGGGCGAAAACACCGGTTTTTCCCGTGCGGTCAACCGGGGCATCTCCCTCTCCCGCGCGCCCTATGTGCTGCTTTTCAACAACGACGCCTTCGCAGAGCCCGGCATGCTCTCCACCCTGCTTTCGCGCATCGAGCAGGCCGGGGACATCTTCGCCGTGCAGCCCCTCATGCGGCGGCATTTCGAGCCGGAAAAGGCCGACGACTGCGGCGACTTCGTCACGCTGTTCGGCTGGGCGTTCAAGCGCGGCGACGGCCTGCCCGCGGCCCGCTACCAAAAGGCGGGGCGCGTCTTTTCGGCCTGCGGGGGTGCGGCGCTCTACCGCAAGAGCCTCCTTGGCGAGATCGGCGGCTTCGAGGAACACTTTTTCGCCTACCTCGAGGACGTGGACATCAGCTGGCGGGCCAACAGCCGGGGCTACCGCTGCCTGTACGAGCCCGCCGCCTGCTGCACCCACATCTGCGGCGCCACCACAAACCGCGGCAAGGGCGGCCAGTACAACGCCTTCAAATCCATCCAGAGCGGGCGCAACAGCCTGCTTCTGCCCTATAAAAACATGCCGCTTCTCATGCTCGTACTCAACTTCCCGTTCCTGCTCGTCGGCTACCTGGTCAAGACCCTCGTGTTCCACCTGCGGGGGTTTGGCCCCCCCTGGCGCCAAGGTTTTTTAGAGGGCATGCGCCTGCTCGGCACACTCGAAAAACCCCGGTTCCGCGCGGCCCACCTGCCGCACTACCTCTGGGTGCAGGGCAGCCTCATCACCGGCTTTTTCCGCTATGTGTCCTACCGCCTGCGGCGGCTGTTCGCGCGCTAAAGTCCCTTGCCCAGCGCAAACGCCCGCCCGGGGTAGTCCGTCTTTTCGATCTCCTCGCGCGTATACACCCCCTCGGCATACAGGGCGCCCGCGTCCTGCCAGCCCAGGTACCGGCAGAGCGCCTCATAGTGCGCCTTCAGCGCCTGCATCGTCCAGTCGTCGGCGTCGCCGCTCGTCGCCAGCAGCACGGCCTTTTTGGGGTTGTCCAGCAGCGTCTGGTTCACGGCGTAGAACCGGTCCACCACTTTTTTCAGCTGCGCGCTCATGCCATAATAGTACAGCGGCGTCACAAGCACCACAAGCTCCGCCGAAAGCAGCTGCGGGTACAGCCGCTGCATCGCGTCCTTCTGCACACATTTCTCCCCGTGCTTCGTGCAATAGTCGCACCCCTGGCAGGGGTGCACCTCCTCGCGCGCGGCCTCGAACACCGCCACGCTGTGGCCGGCCTGCGCAGCGCCCTCTTCAAACCGCTGCGCCAGCAGCGCCGAGGTGCCCCTACTATGCGGGCTGCCCTTGATCATCAAAATCTCCATTCTCCTGCTCCTCCCCGTTTTTCCCGGCCGGGTGGCCGTCTGATATTCCGAACTTCTATCATTTTACCACACTCAAACCCCAACAATTACGAACTACTTTTCAATCATCGTCGTTTTTTAAAATAACTTTTTCAGCGTAGCGTCCTATCGATATTTTAAGCTTCTTTCGCCGAAGCACTGCTTCGGCGTGCATTGAATCTGCCAAAAACGGTGGTTCTCTTTTTTGGCGATTCAATGGATACT
>JAJDHT010000127.1 GCA_030266325.1 Ruminococcaceae bacterium OttesenSCG-928-I18 | reverse complement strand
GGCAAAAGCATTCTATAACTCAGCAGCATGGCATCGATGCAGAGAAGGATACTTGTCTAGCATTAATCATATATGCGAAAGATGTGCCGAACGCAATGTACTCGAACATGCTGACACCGCACACCATAGAGTGCACCTCTCTCCAGAAAACATAAGTGATCCGGAGGTTACGCTTAATTGGGAAAATCTGATGGGTGTATGTAGAGAGTGCCATGCCGAGGTGCACGGAAAAACAGAAAGGCGAATACGCTATGACGAAGGCGGGCGAGTTATAAAGATGTGAGCATCTAGCCTAGGAATACATTGTGGTTAATCCGATTAAAAATAATCGGATGGCAAACTAATTTCGCAAAGGGGAAGTCGGAAAAATATTTTTGAGATTGCGCGAGCGAAAAAAAATAATTAAGCCCCCCCCCTTAAAAATTTTTGTCGACCCAACCTCAAAACACCGAGCGCCCCCCTTATTTTTACCCTGCAAGGGTTCGCGCAAGCGTTTTTAGAAACTGTGGCTGATAAAATAACGGAGTGACGTTAAAATGGTAAAAGCAACTCGCCGGGAGGAAATAAAGTCGGCGCTGATATGTCAGTTGAAGGGGATGAACCGAGACAACCTTCATAATTCCGACCTGGTAGAAGACTATATGTCCTTTTGGGATGACAAGGTAACGCTTCGCAAGGACGTTGTAAAAAGGGGCCGCAAAGTCAGTAAGTATGACAGCCGCGGCCAAAAACAGACCGTCAATAACGAGAGCATAGATCAGATAATCAAGGTAAATGCTCAAATGCTGGCAATCCTGAAAACCCTTGGTCTTGATGATGTGGATAATGCGGAAGAAGAAGATGAGAGCAAGCTTAAGAAGATGATGTCTGATGAATAACCCAATATACGCCTATTATCAAAAAATAAAAGATGGGCAAATTGTTGTAGGCGAGTGGATTCACGCTATCTTTAAAATACTTGTAAAGGGCATTGAGGATGGCACATACACATTCAACGCAAAAAAAGCCACTAGGGCGATCAGATTTATTGAAGGGTTTTGCCACCATTGTAAAGGGCGTACAGATCTCATAAGGCTTGAATTGTGGCAAAAAGCTATAGTCTCAGCAATGTTTGGAATTGTGGATAATGATGACGTTCGCGTTTTTCGAGAGGTTGTTATCGTCGTATCCAGAAAGCAGGGGAAGTCAATCTTCGCGGCGGCCGTGGCTTGTTACATGGCATATCTGGATGGCGAGTATGGGGCCGAGGTGTTTTGTCTCGCCCCAAAGCTTGATCAGGCAGGCATAGTATATGACAACATCCACCAGACAATCTTGCAAGAGCCGGAATTGTCGCAACTAGCTAAAAAGCGCCGCAGTGATATTTATATATCTGAATCTAACACAATAATCAAGCCCATAGATGCTGCGGAGAATCTTTGACACTTGACGAATTCAGAGATACCTACTGCGTTGGCGGGATAGATCTCTCCCAGACAACAGATTTGACTGCTGCGTGCGTTGTGATTGAAAAAAAAAGAAAACTATACGGTATTTGCCACTTCTTTATGCCGGCAGCTCGCCTCGAAACCGCAATCGCAGAGGATGGTGTGCCGTACAACATTTTTATTCAACAAGGACAATTGTCTTTGTCTGGCGAAAACTATGTGGATTACCACGATGTATTTATGTGGTTTAAAAGGTTAATTGAGGAATATCAGATATATCCCTTGAAGGTCGGATACGATAGGTATTCGGCACAATATCTGGTTGAAGAAATGGACAATTACGGGTTCCATATGGATGATGTTCATCAAGGCGAAAATTTATCTCCGGTGATAAAAGAGTTCGAGGGAATTATTAAGGATGGCTCTTTTGACATCGGTTCTAATGAGTTGCTAAAAGGTCATTTTTTAAATGTCGCTTTAAAACAAAATGTTGAAACTCGTAAGTTCCGCCCGGTCAAGCTCGAACAGCGCAGTCGCATCGACGGGTTTGTGGCCGTGATAGACGCGATGACTGTTAGGCAAAAATGGTATGCGGAAATAGGAGAACAACTAAAGAACGCATAAGCAGCTTTGGGCTGCTTTTTTAGTGGGGTGAAATATTGGCAGGGCTTTTTGAGAGAATATTTGGGCGCCAAAAGCAGAGGCAAAGGGTAGATAGCTTTTTTAAGACTCTTACCGCTTATACCCCTGCCTTTACCTCATGGGAGGGCGGTGTGTATGAAAGCGAATTAAACATTGAATTTAGCATTGTGAAAACGGATTACTCCGAAAAGGTGCCTTATGATTATCTCTTGCAGAATTGACGTAATGAAAAATGGAGCCAAGTATTCGGAACTGTTGATTGAAAAAAAAACAGTTCCCTCAATAAATATGCGGAATCAGCAAGACATAAAAATGGAATTAAAGGTGTCCTTTAAGAATAATGATGACATTGACTTTTTGAATGATCGGTTTATTCCCTATTTGATTTTAAACGGTCAAGAGCATCAACTGGGGACATACATCGCAGCTACCGCCGCAAAAAAGAAAACTGAACATGTCTCGAGAAGCATGACTGCCTATGACCTTACATATCTCGCTAGGATATCAAAAATCGAAACCCCATTATCAATAAGTCTCGGCTCCAAGTATACGGACGTTATCAGAGAACAGTTGGTGCTGTCAGGGATCACAGACTTTAATATTGTGGCTTCCCCGATGGCTGTGAAAGAAATCAGGGAGGATTGGGAACCAGGTGAAAACAGGTTGGCCATTATCAATGAGCTGCTGAAAGAGATTAATTACAATTCATTATGGATGGATTTAAATGGGGTTGTTCAGGTTACACCGTACAATCGCCCAACAATCGAAAATGTAACACAGATTTATCAGGCGAATGAATACAGCATTTTATACCAGGAACACGAACAAGATTTTGATATATTCGAGCGACCGAATGTGTTTCGCCTTGTTTGTGAGAATCCCGAAAAAACATTGATGGTTGCGACCTCTGTAAACAATGACCCCGCCAGCATCATATCTACAATCAACACAGGCAGACGGATACTGTATACCGAAAAACTAAATAATGTTGCCGACCAGTCTACACTACAAAACCTTGCGGATAAGGTGAAGTTTGAAAGTCTTTTAAGCAAGGAAACTACGGAGATACAAACTGGGCCAAATCCTACACATAGGTGTTTCGATATTGTGGTTTTACAGAAGGATGATATAGACGGGATTTTTGAAGAATCGGAATGGACTATCAACCTTGGTGGTACGGGGGCAATGAAACATAAGTTAAGGAGGTTGCTTCTTTATTGAGTGAGTTTATTGAAAGCTATGTTGATGAATGCGACGCAGTGCCTAATGAACCTACGGAATTTCACTTGGCGACAGTAAGCGCCATTCATTCGGATGGCTTGTCGTTAAAATTCGCCGGGGTAGCCGCTGCAACGCAAAAGCACTATAAGTGTAATACTGGATGCAAATATTCGGTGAACCAAACAGTATTAGTTAATAAGATAAGCGGAACATATGTTGTGGTCTGCCCCATAGGAAATCCGGGGCCGGTGAATGTGGATCATGCTGCCACAGCGGGGTCTGCAACTACAGCAGGGTCTGCAACCACGGCAGGGTCTGCAGCTGTAGCCGATACGGCAAAAACCGCAGAAAAAGCAACAATCGCCGTAGCCGTAAAAAACAATGACAATGACGACCGATTACTGTTTAGTTCAAACCCTGACACCGGGAATTATTACATGTGGAGTCCCTCATCTTTATGGAAGCGCATCGATAACGCATAGGAGAAGATATGGATATTGAGCTTAAGAACTTAAGAGACAAAATATTGGATGTTTCTCCACTGACAAGGATATTGAAACAAGGGGAAGCTTTGGCAGATACCGTAAGATTTGTGTTGCCCCTTGAAAGAGAAGGTCTCAATTTAACAAGCCTTGTTTGGCAAGTGATTGCTTTGAATGACAAAAACATTCTAGCTACTGACACAAATTTGCATGTATCCGTAGCAGATGGGGAACTCTATATCCATTGGGATATTACTAAAGACTATACGTCTATTGCCACAAACAATATGATAATACGTCTTGTGGGTACAGACAGTGGGGGGAATCAAATTGTTCGTTTTGATGGAAGCCACCCAATAACAGTCGAACCGCTCTATGATTTTGTACGTTATGAGCCGCCTGATGCGTGGGAACTTGCCATTATGCAGATAAGCATTATGCTGAATACCGCGACAATGGCGGCGGAGTCCTCGCAAAGCTCTGCGGCCAGTGCGGCCGCGAGTGCAGCCTTGGCAAATACAATTGTTGCAGACGGAATGGCCGCAATACAACAAATGATCCTGAATGGGTTTCCTGTAAGGGATCCCGTGACAGGACTAACTGTTCCGGTTCAAACCGCATTAGACAATTTATTCTCACTTCACCGTGATGGGGCGTTGACCGCTGCTGAATATGACGCGCTCGAATTGACGGCTGCTGAATATGACGCTTATCAATTGACGGCATTCGAATATGATACAAAGGGCAAACAACTTTTAGGAGGGGTATAAATGGGATCGACGAATAAAACAGCAAACTTTGAATTATCGCAATTTAGCGACACGGATATGCCGGCATGGCTGGAAGACTATTCCGGTGAC
>JAJDHT010000126.1 GCA_030266325.1 Ruminococcaceae bacterium OttesenSCG-928-I18 | reverse complement strand
GTCACGAGGCCGATCGTGAGGTTCAGCGTGATCATTACGCCGAACTGCACCGGGGTGAGGCCCGCCTGGATGGCCAGGGGCAGCAGGATGGGAGACAGGATGATGGTTGCGGGGATGTTGTCCACCACGCAGCCCACCAGCAGCAGGAAGATGTTCATGATGAGCAGCAGCAGGATGGGGTTCGTCGTGATGCCGGTGATCATCCCGACCACCTTGGCCGGCACCTGCGCCAGCGTGAGGTACTTCGCAAACGCCGTGGCCACACCCAGCAGGTACATCGAGATACCCGTCAGCAGCATGGCGTCCCGCAGCGCAAGGTACAGCCCCTTCCACGTCAGCTCCTTATGCACAAAGGCGCCGATGATGATCGAATACACCACAGAGACAACCGCCGCTTCCGTGGGGGTAAAGATGCCGGAATAGATTCCCCCCAAGATGATGATGGGCGAGAGAATGGCCCATTTCGCGTCCCAGATCGACCGACCCAGTTCTTTTCGGGTGGCCTTTTTTCCGCCCACATATCCCTCACGCCGAGAGGAGATGTAACACACGATACAGATGGCGATCGTCATCAGCACCCCGGGCACAACACCCGCGATGAACAAATCGCCGATGGAGGTGCCTGTGACCACGCCATAGATGACGAAGGCAATGCTGGGCGGGATGATCAGGCCGATGGTTCCCGAGCAGGCCGCAAGGCTTGCCGCGTAGTTTCTGTCGTACCCTTTGCGTACCATCTGCGGCACCATCACCCCGCCGATGGCCGACACCGTCGCGTTCGCCGAGCCCGTGATGGCCCCGAAGAACATACACGTGACCGCCGTCACCATGGACAAACCGCCCGTGCGGTGCCCAATCGCGTTTTGCGCCACGTCGATCAGACGCCTGGCCACACCGCCCGTGCTCATCGTGGTGCCTGCCAGGATGAAGAAGGGAATCGCCATCATCGGGAAGGAGTCCAGTCCCGTCGTCAGCGACTGTGTGATCATGACAAGAGGTTGGTCTGTGAAAAATACGAACGTAAGTACGGTGGAGATGCCAATGGCAAAGCCAATGGGTACGCTGAGTGCTATGAGTACCAGCAGGCTGCCAAACAGAAACAATACATCCATTACTCAAGCACCTCCTTACCTGTAATCAACCTGCCCGCCCGCATCACCAAACGCGTGGCGTACAGGAAACACCCGATCGGCATGGCCGCATACACGACACTCATCGGGATCTTGAGCACCGTCGACACCGTGCCCGAATTGACAAGGAAGGCCACCAGCTGCACGCCCGTGATGACAAAGTAGACACAGACGGCAACCGTCATCGCGATCACCAGATACTCGATGACCATACGGCCCACGCGGGGCACTTTGTTGATCATCATGCTGATTCGGATGTGCTGCCCGTAGCGTTCCGCCAAACTCACGGCTATCCAGCACTGCCACACGAACATGTACCGCGCCAGCTCTTCGCTCCAGGAAAGCGAGCTGTTAAACACGGAGCGCATGACCACCTGGACAAAGATCAGAATGACCGTGATCGCAAAGCTGATGATCAAAAACTTCTCTTCCACCTGGTTGTAGTAATAGAGCCAGTTCTTTTTAATCGGCCCCTGCTCGTGCGAGGGACCGTCTATCGTGGAGTTGTCTATCGGTGGGGTCGCTTCCGCCGCAGGCCCCTCCGCCGGGGTTTCCTCCACCGGAGCTTCTTCCACCGGGGTTTCTTCCAAAGGGGTCTCCTCCTTCGGATTCTCGTTCACCTGTTTCTCATTCATGGTTCCTCTCCCTTTATTTCTTTGGGATCAAAAACAAATGGGCCTGCAGTTAAACGCTCGTTCCGGTAACTGCAGGCCCGGGACAGCCACAGATCTGGTTCTGAAACTTAGGCGGCTTCGCCGTAGGAAAGGGCAAGGTCCATCGCGTCGTCACCAACAATTTCGCGGTATTGTTCGTAAATGGGTTCCACTTTCGCACGGAACTGCGCACGCTGTTCGTCGGTCAGCCGGCAAATTTCCACGCCTTCTTCCTCCATCATGGTGAGGTATTCTTCCTCGTTCACGACAGATTCTTCGCGGTGTTTGTCGCGGAAGATCAGCAGGCCTTCTTCAATCACTTTGTAAACGTCGTCGGGCAGGGAGTCTACGAAAGATTTCTTGCAGATGAAGGGGCCGTTGCTCAGCACGTGGTTGAGCGTCGAATAGTAGTCCTGCACCTCATAGAACTTCGCAAGGTAGGTCTGCTCAGGGGAGTTGTCCTGCGCGTCGATGGTGCCCTGCTGCAGGCCTGTGTAGATCTCGTTCCAGCTCATCGGGGTGGGGTTCGCGCCCAGCAGCGTAAAGGTGTCCACATACAGCGGCACTTCCATCACGCGGATCTTGATCCCCTGCATGTCTTCGGGCACGTACACCGGGCGCACGTTGTTCGAGAGCGCGCGCCAGCCAAAGGTCAGCATACCGAAGCTGAAGAAATCCTGCTCCGCCAGCCACTCGTTGTAAAGGTCGCCCAGCTCGCCGTCATAGGCCGCGATGGCCGACTCATAGGTGGGGAAGATGAACGGCAGCTCAAAGATGGCAAATTTTTCTCCATATGCCGTCAGGTTCGAGCTCGCCATGTTGCTCATATGCACGGAGCCCAAGTTGATGGCCTCCAGCACTTCGCGGTCTCCGCCCAGCACGCCGTTGCCAAACACCTGCACGTCTACTTGCCCGTTCGTGTTCTCTTCCACATACTTTTCGAACTCCAGGAAGTTCGCATGCAGCGGTCCGTTTTCAGGGTCCACGTGGGCAATTTTAAACACGATGGCGTCGTCGGCCAGTTCCGTGGTGCCCCCGCCGGTCACGCTGCTTTCCGCCGCCCCGTCCGCCGCGGGCGCCGCCGTCGATGCCGTCGATGTGGATTGCCCGCCGCAGGCGCTCAACGCGACCACCATCATCACTGCCATCAAGCTTGCTAAAATTCGTTTTGTCTTCATTTCCTTTTCCTCCATAGTTTAGAATCGGGTTCTTTACGCACGGTCCACTTTCGCTTTTCCAATGACATCCTTGTTCACTACGCTGTAGGGGACTTCGCCAGTCTTCAAGACCTTGTACATGATCTCAAACGTCTTTTCCCGCAACGCCCAGAAGGATTCCTCTGAGAAATAGGATACATGCGGGCTGAGTATGACTCTGTCCAGCCCCTGCAAGGGGGTCTTGAACGTCGTCTCGTCCTCGATCACGTCCAAAGCCGCTCCCGCTACATGGCCGCTGAGGACCGCCTCTCGCAAGGCCGCTTCATCCACGATGCCCCCACGGGATGTGTTGATCACAAACGCCCCCTCCTTCAAAAGCGCCAATTTTTCCCCGTTGAGCATGTGTTTTGTCTTTTCGTTCAGGGGCGCGTGCACCGAGATGAAGTCGCACTGCGACAGCATCTCATCCAGGTCCGCCACTTTCTCCACCCCATACTCTTTGAACACCGCGTCGTCCAGGAAGGGGTCCCACGCGATCACCCGGAACCCGATGGCCTGCAAGATCGGCGCCATCGTGCGCGGGATGCTTCCGAACGACAGCAGGCCATAGGTCTTTCCGCGCATGCGGTACATCATGATGTCGCTGAACTCCGCGTTGCTCTGCTGCATGCGCATGTCCATCAGCTTGATGTACCGCGCACAGGACATCGCCATCGTCACCGTCTGTTCCGCACACTCATCCTGGCAGTAGTTCGGCACGTTGCACGCGAAGATACCGTTCTCCGTCGCCGCCTTGAGGTCGATGTTGTTGTACCCGATGCCCCGGCGCACGATCACCTTGCACTTCGGCATGCCGCGCAGCACCTCCGCGGTCACCTCCGTGTAGTCCACGGCGATGGCGTCTGCGTCGGCGGCATACTTCAGGATATCCGCGTCGGGCACATCATTCACCAGCTGCAGCGTAACGTCCCCGTCGCCGCCCAGCAGTTCTTTTTCATACGAAAGGTCATCGAAATCCGTCATGTTGAAAAACAGAATCTTTTTACTCATATCGTCGATTCTCCCCGGTTGCTGCATTTTTCTTCGAACAACCTTACTTTACATAGAAAGCGCCTTAGATGACGCCCAGTTTCGTCAGGCACGCCTTCATGTCTGCGCGCATCTTGTCCGAGGGCGGCGCGATGGGTTTCCGCGGCACGCCGCCGGGCAGGCCCATCAGGTCAAACGCCACTTTCAGCGGGCCCGGGTACGGCTCGGCCTCCAGCAGCATCACCAGCTCCTGCAACCGCGCGTTCAGCTTGCACGCCTCTTTCACGTCGTTGTTCTTCATCGCCGCGTAGATTTTTTCCATCTCTTTGGGCACAACATTATGTACAACGCCCATCGATCCATCCCCGCCAGTGGCCAGGTTGGCAACCGCAAGGCTGTCATACCCAATGGCAATTTTGAAATCGGGGTCGTCGGCCGTCAGGGCGATGACCTTGGCCGTATGGTCCATATCCTCTGTGTTCTTCAGGCCCACAATATTGTCGATCGAAGAAAGCTTTTTGACAAATTCCGGCTGCAGCATCACACCCGAAGCCAGCGCATAGTGGTAGATCACGACACCAATTTTCGAGTTTTCTGCCACGGTTTTGTAGTAATCGTACAGCATGTCTTCGGTCATGATCATATAGTGAGGGGTGATGACAAGGGCGGCGTCCGCCCCCACTTCGGCCGCGTAGTTACACAGCTCGATGGTGTCCACGGCCCTCGGGCAGCCCGTGCCCGCCACGACAGAGATGCGCC
>JAJDHT010000125.1 GCA_030266325.1 Ruminococcaceae bacterium OttesenSCG-928-I18 | reverse complement strand
TACAATATCATTGTTCATGTAGTTCACCACCTTTCCGTTTACGCCCAGGCTTATGCTCGCCGGTGCGCGTGGGCTTGACAGCATTCTCGGGAATGGCCCAGGTGGTGCCGAACTTCACAGCCCCATCAATTTTCCCGGACTTGCATAAAATTTGAACCTGGCGATCCGAGACACCCCATTTTTCCGCCATATCACAGGCTTTGACATAACCAATCATAACGATACCTCGTCGCAATTTTACATACAATAAACCATAATAAGTATATTCGCTTTCCCGAAATATGTCAATGAGGGTCTTCTGGAAATAGTACTATCATAATTGTGGTGTTCGTTTCTTGCAAGCAGGGGAAGGTGCGCGCACCTCCCAGCTTGTTGGTGGCGCTACCCCCAAGCCCCCGAGGGGAAACCCGCCGGAGCGGGCCTCCCCTCAAGACGCCGTTGGCGTCTGCTATGCCGCGTTGCGGTGATTCAAACACTGTGTGAATATTGTTCTCATTGGCCCTGTAGAACATCGCGGCTTTGTGCATCTGATGCAGTCCCAAGAATCTGATCAGCGTTGCGCTTTGCAACCAGAGGAAATCGGCGCGGCATTCAGAACTAATACAAAGGCTGTCTTTGGTGAAACGCTGGCGAACCCGGCCTTGAATGTGCTGGATATTGCAAAATTTGCCCGCGTTGCCCATGCTCACAATGTACCGCTTATCATTGACAACACCTTTGCGACGCCCATTCTATGCAAACCCTTTGAGTATGGCGCGGATATTATTATTCATTCCACATCAAAGTATATGGACGGTCACGCGCTGCAAGTCGGCGGGGTGATTGTGGATAGCGGTAAATTCGACTGGAAAGGTGGTAACTTTCCCGGCCTCACCGAGCCGGACAAGTCTTATCACGGAATTACCTACGTTGATACCTACGGGGATAACGCATATATCATCAAAGCACGTATGCAGCTAATGCGTGATTATGGCGTATACCCATCTGCACATTCCGCGTTTTTATTGAATTTAGGGCTTGAAACACTGGCCTTGCGGATGGAGCGGTATTGTGAGAATGCTTTGACTGTCGCAAAATACCTTGAAGCGGAAAGTAAAATCGAGAAGGTAATCTATCCGGGGCTTGAAAGCAATCTGCACTACGCGTTGGCACAAAAATATCTCAAAGGTGCAAGTGGGGTAATAACTTTTGTTGTCAGGGGTGGTAAAGAAAAGGCTGTAAAATTTATGGACGCTCTAAAACTTGCGTCAAATGAGGTTCATGTTGCAGACATTCGTACTTGCGTATTGCACCCGGCCAGCGCAACACACAGGCAATTATCTAACGAGCAACTTTTAGCTGCCGGAATAAATCCGGGTATGGTGCGCTTGTCCGTTGGGCTTGAAAATGTGAATGATATTATTGAGGACATTGAACAGGCGTTAAAAGCCATTTAGTATGCCAACCTTAAAAAGCAATAACTGCCCAGCGGTGAAAATACTGTTCACAGAATATGTGAGGTGATGTGTCATTGAAAGCTGAATGGTTGCTATGTCCTGTTTGCCAAAATAAGACACGAATACAAATGCGGGAAGATACCGAACTTATCAACTTTCCCTTGTTCTGTCCCAAATGCAAACAGGAAAGCCTAATCCATGTCAAACAAATGAATATATCAGTTATCAAAGAGCCGGACGCAAAGACGCAGAGCCGATAACCGTGAGCCAAATCACAGTTATCGGCTCGTATTTTTGCCTTCAGGTCATCTTAGCCCGAAGCGGGGAAAAGCAAAAGCGGGCGATTGAAAAATCGTCCGCTTTCATGCTCCGTTATTTCGGCTTGCCGTCTTCGCGTAATGAGCGTACAAGCGTCCGCATGGTTTTGACAACCACGGTCTGCTCCCATTCAGTACAATCCATGAACTCGCGGATTACTTGTTCATGTTCCAGTGTGAAGGCTATGTTTTCCGGCCAGAAAATATTGTCTGCGGATATGCCGAGTGTTCGGATAATTTTATGAAGAACTTCATAGGTGGGAAAACGTTTGTTGTTCTCTATATCCATGATGGTCGGATTGGCGATACAGCATTTTAAAAAAATGCACGATATTACAGAGTTTTGTGGCGCCTAACAAGCAGTATTTACCTATGGTAATTCAGGCAATCCGAGTTCTTTCAAGAACTGATTATGCTTAGCCTTGGCTTTTCTTATAATATCTTCGGTTTCGTCAAGGTTTGTTTTCACAACCGCAAGATCAATAATTTCTTCTTCTACAGATGTGCTTACATACCGGGATATATTTAAATTATAGCCATTTT
Organism: Ruminococcaceae bacterium OttesenSCG-928-I18; assembly: GCA_030266325.1. Taxonomy (GTDB): domain Bacteria; phylum Bacillota; class Clostridia; order Oscillospirales; family Ruminococcaceae; genus JAAYCI01. Next base: position 2,521 of record JAJDHT010000125.1, on the reverse strand, counting down.
TCTCGATTTCTTCCATTGAGACTCTACGAGAATACTTTTTTTCTTCTTTACGGAACTGATATGTTTCAACGATTCTGTCAACGTGTTCTGGCAAAAGAACATTCTGCCGCTTACCTCTTTCAAAGTGCTCACTTGCATTGATAAACAACACATCATTAGGGTTTTTGCACTTTTTAAGCACCATAATGCAAACCGGAATGCCTGTGGAGAAGAAGAGGTTGGATGGCAAGCCAATAATCGTATCAATACTCCCATCCTTGAGTAGCTTCGTTCTGATTTTTTCTTCCGCTCCGCCACGGAATAAAACACCGTGAGGCAAAATAATTGCCATTGTTCCTTCATCACTTAAAAAGTGGAATCCGTGCAGTAAAAAGGCAAAATCAGCAGCTGATTTTGGAGCTAGGCCATAGCTTTTAAAGCGAAAATCTTCTGCCAGCGATTCGCTTGGTTCCCAACGGTAGCTGAAAGGAGGGTTAGCCACAACAGCATCGCATTGTATTTTTTTTGAGGGGTTCATTTCGTTTAAGATATCCCAGTCATTTAAAAGTGAATCTCCATGGAATATTTGAAATTCTGAATCCTTGAACCCATGAAGAAGCATATTCATACGGGCAAGGTTATAAGTTGTAATGTTCTTCTCCTGCCCATATATCTGGCTAATACTGTTAGGTTCAAGATGCTTTTTTACGTTGATTAGCAGCGAAGCTGAACCGCAAGCAAAGTCTAGTAAATTATTGATATATGGCCTTTTGCCTGTGCTGGGGTTTTGGCTGTCAAGAATAACAATGCGTGACAGAATCGTAGAAATCTGCTGGGGAGTATAGAATTCTCCAGCTTTTTTGCCGGAACCTGCTGCAAATTGGCCAATTAAATATTCATAAGCGTTACCTAAAAGATCGCTTTCGTTAGTAAACTCTGCTAGCCCCTCGGCAATTTCCGTTATAATTGAACATAGCATTTTATTGCGAGCTTCATAATTTTTTCCAAGCTTATCCGAGTCAAGATTGACTTCGGAAAATAGACCGCGAAACGCGCTATCAAACGACTCGTTTTCAATATACTTAAACCCTTGTTGCAGAGTTTTCAACAAATCTCGGCTTTGTGTTCTCGCCAGTTCATATATATTACTCCACAAATAATCTGGCTGAATTACATAATGAACTTTGCGGCGCATTTGTTTCTCAAACATTGCCACATCATTCATATTTTTCTCGTACCAAACAGCAAGAGGGGTTACCTTTTTATTCTCTTTAGATTTGGGATAATCCTGACTTTCAAGTTTTTTTGCAAATTCATTTAGAAAAGCGGCCCCTGGAATATCATTGCGTATTGCGGCTTTTGGATTCTCGCCCTGCCGAGTGCTATCAATAGCATTAAGAATCTCAACTTCGCATTGTTCGTAGTCTTTACCAAGTTCCCTCTTAGCAGCGTCCTCGTAATTATCAGAGAGATAGCGCAGAAAAAGGAAAGACAACATGTAGTCGCGAAAATCATCGGCATTCATTGCTCCGCGCAGCTTGTCAGCAATACCCCATAGGGTTGCACCTAATTGCTTTTGTCGTGTATCGTTCATTTTCTCATCCTCTAATCATCGTCAAATAAATTATCATTGAACTTATAGGTCTCCATAAATCCGCTTAAAATTTCTTTGAATATTCGCTTGTTGTCATCAACCATTTCGGCAGGTTCAAATATTGAATAAGCACCATGGCTTAATAAATTAGTCATCCGTAAATGGATGGCTCCATCTAGATCTGTAGCATCTTGTTTAATACAAGCAGAAAAATCATTAAATCCGTGGAAAGATGCCGTTTTTTCCAGAATATTTCTTAGCACATTAAAGTGGTATGTATAAAGCTTTCCCGAATCCGCAACCTTTTTCAATTGCTTAAGCAATTCGATATGATGAAAAAAGGGGGTATCTCCAGTATCGCGAGTGACGTATTTACCGGTGTCGCTTTTCTTGCTCAGGAAACGCTTTGCAGTATTATCTCTTTTCAACTCATTGTACATTACATTGAAAAACAAGGCATGGTGCGTAGAAACCACCATCTTCATATCGCTTTCTTTTATTAATTTTGCGAGATGGCAGGCAACAGCGATGGCATTATTGTCGTCCAACGATGATATCGGGTCGTCAATATAGATATACTTCACCCAGTCATATGCAGGGTCTTTATCGATTGCCAACTGAGCAATTGCAAGAAAAAAACACCAAATAAAGATGTTTTCCTCTCCGCGCGAAATCTTTATATATTCTTCCCGCCTTGTAACTCCACGCACAGTAACGTCGCGAGAAAAAATTACATACCATTCATCATAGTCTATTCTAAAATCAAAGTCAGCATATATACTTAATAAATCATGAATTTGCCTGTCCATCGCAAGTTCTCTGATGCCGTTAAAAAAGCGGGATTCTTTGTTGATCATCAAAACGCGTTGAGTATCGCCCTCTAAATCATTATTCCATGTGAAAAGGTCTTCGGTAAAAGCATTATAATAAAGAGTGTCTGCTGTCTTT
>JAJDHT010000124.1 GCA_030266325.1 Ruminococcaceae bacterium OttesenSCG-928-I18 | reverse complement strand
CTCGGTACTATGATCCGTGCCCACAGGCCCGCCCGCGCCAAGGGCACACATTTCTTCGTTTTATACGGGCGGGTCTTGGTCAGCTACTTTCGAGGAAGGGGAGAAAAACATGCCTGAAAACAACAAAATCGGTTTTGTGGGCGGCGGCCGAATGTGCGAATCCATCGTACGCGGCATCATCCAGAGCGGGGGGATCCCGGCCGAAAACATCTTCGTCACCGACGCTGATATCGAGCGCCTGCGCTGGCTTTCCACCGAGTGTGGCGTCTCCACCATGCACAACGATCTCGATAACAGCGGCGCACGCCAGCTTGCCAAGGAGTGCGGCGTGCTCATCCCGGCGCTCAAGCCCCAGGTTGTCGGCGCGGTGCTGCCCGCCATCGCCGAGGGTCTCACGCCCGACACGCTCGTCATCTCCATCATGGGCGGCGTCCCGCTGTCCTCGCTCGAGGCCGCCTTTCCCGAAAACCCCGTCATCCGGGTGATGCCCAACACCCCCATGATGGTCCGCAAGGGAATCGCCGGTCTTGTGCCCGGCACCAAGGCCGGCCCCGAGGCCGTCCAGTACGCCAAAGATTTTTTCTCCCTCGTCGGGTCGGTCTACATCATCCCCGAAAAATGGATCGACTCACTCACGGGCATTTCGGGCTGCGGCCCCGCCTATGCCTATCTCTTCATCGAAGCCCTTGCCGACGGCGGTGTGGAAATGGGCCTGCCGCGGGACCTCGCGCTGGCCCTGGCCAGCCAAACCCTCGCCGGCGCCGGGGAGATGCAGCTGCAAACCGGCTGGCATCCCGGCGCCCTCAAAGACAGCGTCACCTCCCCGGGCGGGGGCACCATCGCGGGGGTGCATGCCCTTGAAGAGGGCGCCTTCCGCGCCAGCGTCATGAACGCCGTCGTCAAAAGCGCCGAGCGCATGGCCCAGCTGGCCGAGGATTCCTAAACACCCAAATACAAACCTACATGGAGGCAAAACCTATGAAGCAGCCGAACCTCTCCCCCTCCGCCCGCGTCCTGGAGGGCGCCGTCGTCATCGGGGACGTCACCCTCGGCGAAGAGTGCGGCGTCTGGCCAAACTGCGTCCTGCGCGCCGACATCGGCTCTATCACGGTGGGCGCGCGCACCAATATCCAGGACGGCAGCATCTTCCACACCGACGAGGGCGACACCCTCTCCCTCGGCGACGACGTCACCGTAGGCCACCTGTGCATCCTGCATGGCTGCACCGTAGAGAGCGGCACCCTCATCGGCATGGGCAGCATTCTCATGAACGGGGTGAAGGTGGGCAAAAATTGCCTTATCGGAGCGGGCAGCCTGCTCACCGAGGGCACCGAAGTGCCCGACGGCCACCTCGCCTTCGGCCGCCCCGCCAAGGTGAAGCGCGCCCTCACCGAGGAAGAGATGCGCGAAAACATCACGCACGCACGCCACTATGCCGACCTTTTGAAAACCTACGATTAAGCGCCCGCGGGGGCGCCGCCCCCACACCCCCGGCAGCCCTTTGAAAAGGGCTGCACCCTAAATTTTCATAAAAAGAAGCCGCAAACAGCAATCGCTGCCTGCGGCCTTTTTTATAGAAAAAGTTTTTTGGAGGTGCGGAACCTTTCTTTCTAAGAAAGGTTCCGCGGCCTTGCCCTTAGGCGGCGCTGTCCATAGCGGAAGAGGTCTCCGTCGTCTCTGCTCCGTACACGAAGTTCTGCAGGGTTTTGGCCCCGTCCACAAGGCGCGGCCCCGGGCGGGAGAGTTCATCCTCGCTCGCCGCAAAGACCTGTCCGTTCTGAATGGCCGCTATGCCTTCCCAGCCGGCGCGGCCCGCAATCTCTTCATCGGGTTTGGGCCCTTCGCCCATATACATCGTAATCGTCACAATATAGTCGGGGTTGCGTTCAATCACCTGCTCCTCAGACACCTCGGCCCAGCCGTCCACGTCCGCAAACAGGTTTTCCAGCCCCAGCATCCCGGCAATCTCATCCATAAAGGTGCCGCCGCCGGCCGTCCACAGCCCGTACTCGAGGGGGGAGACCTCAAAATAGATCGTCTTTTTCTCCCCGCCGGCCTCGGCCGACTCCTGCTCAATCTGAGAAAACGCCTCGGTCATCTCCTGGGTCAGCGCCTCGGCCTCCGCGTCTTTACCCAGCGCCGCGCCAATGATGCCAATCGCCTCATACACACCCTCTATATCGGTCGCTTCACTGGTCAGCACGGCAATGCCCGCGTCTTCCAGCTGCTGCACCTGCTCGGTGGTCTGGGCCATCGTGTTCATCAGCACCACCTGGGGCCCCAGCGCGATGATCTCCTCCACGTTTGTCTCGTTGCCCGACTGCACCACGGGTATGTCCAGCACCTCTTCGGGGTAGTCGCAGTACTCTCCGCGCCCCACAAGGGCATCCCCCGCCCCCAGCGCATACACGATCTCACAGTCCGCCGCCGAGAGCGCCACCACCCGCTCGGCGGGCCCTTCCAGCGTCACCACGCGGTCCTTCATGTCTTTGATCTCAAGCCCCGCGGTGTCCTGCATGGGCTCTGCCGCCTCCGATGCCGCAGGGTTCGCGCTCGCCGCCGGTGAGGCGGAAGGCGCCGCCTCCCCCGCGCATCCCGCCAGCAGTCCCGCCGCCAGCAGCAGGGCCACCACGGGTATCCAAACTTTTTTTGCCATCTTTTTACATACCTCCATTTTTCAGCCCACTACGCAATACAAAAAAGGCCCTCTTCGGAAAAAGGGCCTTTTGCAGGTAACACAAATTCCGGCCAAAGGCCGTCCCTTCCCCAGGAGTGTCCTCAAAAAGCGGCGTTCCGCCGCGCCCCACACCGGGCCGCCCGCAGGCGTCTTCCGCATGTTTTGCGCGCCGTTCGCGCCTTTCGTGCAACAGGTTTCCCGACTTAGCCTCCTCCTACTCCGGCGCCTTCCCACCCTCTCGGGCAGTGGCTCTTTCGCCGTTTCGTCCGCTTCACGGTTACTGGGATAGTCCGGAATTTTCATCCGCGTTCCCTCGGTGCTTGGGTCCTTACACACCGGCCTTTTCGCCTTGCACGGGCTGTTCAGTTGTGCCCACAGTATAGCACAGCCTCTGGCAAATTACAACGCTTTCTCCGTCCTCGGGCGCGCCCCCCCTTCGCGCCGTTTATCGGGTATATTTCATATGTCCTCCCCCGCCTTCGGCGGGGGAGGACGCGAGACTGTAGACAAAGTCCATCCAATAACAGGCCAAGAGAAACGAGTGCAGCGCAAGGAAGCAAAAAACCACGCAAGGGCGCGTACAAAAGGTACGTAACCGCTGCGTGGGTTTGCAGCTGACGCCGCGATGTGCCGTTTGTCTTCGGCCTGGTGCCCTCCCCCGCCTTCGGCGGGGGAGGACACGGAAACCTTCTATGTTTTTCACAAAAACGCACTTGGGGCCCTTTCTCAGTCCTCGGGCGGCCGCATCATGCCATGCAGGGTCAGCCCCGCCCCGCAGTCCTTTTTTTCCACGGTTTGGAACCCGAAATGTTCATAAATCTGCACGTTGTGCTCGTCGAAGGTGTCCAGCAGCACCGGGATGCCGAGCCGGTCGGCCCGCCGCAGCGCCGGCGTGATCAGCGTTCGGAAAGCCCCGCTGCCCTTGAGGCTCTCGTCGATGCAGAGGATGTTCACATAGTAGTAGGGCCCTTTGCACACCCTTTTGCGCCAGGCCGAAAGGTTCTTCAGGTTCAGCTTTTTGCCGTTCTGCTTCACCCTTTTTTGTCCCTCTTTCGTCAGTGCGCCCATCATCTCCCGCTGCAGCCGCAAAAGCCTTGGCAGCGAGAGCTTCGCGCGCCCCTCCTGGTGGCGGAAATACCCAAACAGGCACCCCCGGTCGTCCTCCAGCGCCCAGCCCCAGCCCTTTTCCATCAGCAGTGCCAGCTGCGCTTGCAGGTTGATACGCAAAAGCGCCTCCCCGTTCTCCACCCCCTCGGTCAACACCGTGTACGTCTCCTCTTTCTTCTTCCCGAAACGCCGGGTCGTCAACTCCACAAGTGCCTCGAGGTCCGCCTGCCCAATGGGTTTCAGCTTCAAAATAGCGCCTCCCTTTTTTCAGTGTCCTGCCGTTTCATCCAGTGTAATACTATCTGGCGGCAAACACAAGCAGCCCCGCCCGCAAAAAAGAACACAAACTGTTCACACCCTAAGCCTTGTCTATCCTATTTTAAATATGCTATGATAGGAAGCAATAGTGGGGTATTCCCGCTCTCTCCTAAAATTCGTCAAAAATGCCTCATATTTTTGACAGAATTTTTGCATGAGACGTGCTGTGGCGTCATTTTGCCACAGCGTCCAATTGGATCAATTTTGACGATTCAGATGATTTAATTGGACAATAGTATTAAATCAGATTTTCCGCACAGAACAGCACGAGAAAGCAGGTTCCCTTGAATCAAATAGAATCCATGCAAAACACTCCCGAAGCGCTGCCCATGCGCCTCGGGCTCGACATCGGCTCCACCACCATCAAATGCGTCGTTCTCAGCGCCGAGGGCGAAATCCTCGCCGAGCGCTACGAGCGCCACTACTCCCACATCGTCGAAAAGGCCGAAGAGCTGCTCGGCGAGCTGCAAAAAGAATTCGGCGACGCCGAGTTCCTCACGGCCATCTCGGGTTCGGCGGGCATGGGCTTCGCCGAAAGCTGCCACGTGCCCTTCGTGCAGGAGGTCTTCGCCACCCGGGTGGCGGCCCGTTCCCTCTCGCCCGACGCCGACGTCATCATCGAGCTCGGCGGCGAGGACGCCAAAATCCTCTTCCTCACCGGCGGCATGGAGGTGCGCATGAACGGCTCCTGTGCCGGCGGCACCGGCGCCTTCATCGACCAGATGGCCACCCTGCTCAAAATCTCCCCGGCCGAGCTCAACGAACAGGCGAAGGAGAAGGAAAAAATCTACACCATCGCCAGC
>JAJDHT010000122.1 GCA_030266325.1 Ruminococcaceae bacterium OttesenSCG-928-I18 | reverse complement strand
TGTGATGCATTCGCTATTGGATGACAAGATAATATTTAAAGGGGCGCGGAGAAGTTGCATTCTTCGCGCCCTTCCTTTTCAGCGCATTATGATGAATGATAGCGGTTCACAAGGAACCATGGATAGTGATCCTGTTTTCACCTTTATGTTTTAATACTGGCAAGGGAGTTCTTTGCAATCATCAATTCATAATCTCAACAATTGTTTTCGCCGCTAGAGCCGCCCCATTCTCACCACGTATACACTCACCTAGCTGCTGCGCTTTTTTCACCACAGGAGTTTGCATCGCAAACGAAATGGCATCGGCCAACTGCGCCGAATCAAGCTCTTTACGTTGAATGGGTTTGCTGCCAACACCCAAATCGAACGCCCGGTGCGCCCATGCAAACTGATCGTTGGAAAAAGGAATGTTGGCACTTGGCACCCCCGCCGCAAACCCGGCCGCCGTTGTACCCGCACCCCCATGATGGCACACAGCGGCACAGCGGGGAAACAGCCATGAATGCGGGATGCTGTCGATGACGAAAACCGTATCCGGCAAGCCGGAGACTTTACCCATACCGCACAGAACGCCCCGCTTGCCGCACTTTTGCAACGCATCGGTTATAATCCCGACAAAGTGTTCCTTTTCGTCGGAATTGAACACGCTGCCAAACCCAAAATAGACCGGCGCGTCTCCACTTTTCAAAAATCCAAGCAGTTCCCGCGGCGGGGTATACTGCGCGTTTTCTTCCACAAACCAGTAACCGAATTGATGGATGTTCTCATTCCAATCGCCGGGGCGCGGGAAAACGTGGTTGCTGCAAGAAACTACAGCGGGATGCCGCGCATCCACGCGCTCATAGGGGCAACCGAATTTTTTGGGAAGCTTACCGAATTTGGCTTTCAGGCAGGCCTTCACACCGGGCTTCGAAACCATCCACAGCATCTGCTGCAACATCGCATAGGTGAAACGAGTAGGCAGCTTGTACCTGCCGTAGGCAATAACAGAGGCTACCTCTTTTGTTTTGTGCATGGAGAAGGGCGTGGCAAGCACCGAGGGAATGCCCAGAATTTCGCCTGCAAAACGGCCGATGGTTGCCCCCGGATGGTAGATGATGAGCTCGCTACCCTCGCAGGCCGCATACATTTCCTGCGTCAGGTGAAGCACAGGGGCCTTCATTTTGTTGAAGGTCAGCAGCATTTTGAGCGGATTGTCAGAGGACTGGGCGTCCTTGATTATCTGCGGGTCAACCTCCGCTGTCTGGTAATCCACGGACAAGGGGTAAAACCCAATGCCATACCCCGTTATCAGCCCTTCAAAACTCTTGCCGCCGGCAATGCGCACGCTTTTGCCCAACTTTTGGAGTTGCTGGGCCAGCGCAATATACGGCTGAAAATCCCCTCTGGAGCCGGAGCATAAAATGGTTGTCATTGCAATGTCTCCTGCACTATCCATCTATGCTCCCCTGCCAGGCCACCAGGTTTTTGTGCACAAATTCGCGGAAGGTCTGTGCCTTTTTGCCCATCACATCCTCAAAGGTGGACGTCACCTTTTTTGCTGTGCCCATGCGTGTCATCATATACAGCATGCCCATCACGGTGGAATACTCTTTGTCCAGTCCACGTACCTCAATCCAGTATTTTTTTGCCAGACGGGGTGAGGGGTTTGCATAGGTGATGGTGCGGCCCAGTTCCTCGCTCAAGATTTTGGCTGCCTCAAAGTAATCAACGGCCTCCGGCCCGGTGATGGAATAGCCCCGGTTTCGGTGCTTTTCCGGTTCGCTGAGTACCTTCGCCGTAATCTCTCCAATGTCCTCCGCGTCGATAAAGCTGGTGAGAGCGTTTTTCACCGGCACCACAATGCGGTCGAAATGCTTGATTTCAAAGGCATGCACCCCGCTGATGTTCTGCATGAAAAAGCTGGGGCGGATGTGGCAGTAGGGCAATCCGACCTGCTCAATGTACTTTTCGATTTTGTGGTGGGGCGGCACGGGGTTATTTTCCACGCCAATGAGAGAGAGAAAGCACACCAGACGAATGCCGCCCTTGTCACGCAAAGCCTCCACAAAGGGCTTCAAGTCCTCCGGCTTGCCCAAGTGGGGCGGGCGCATGATGAACACTCTGTCCACATCGGCGAGGGCCGCGGCAAAGGTGGAGGGATTGGTAAAGTCGAACAGAACACAGGTCGCCGCATCACCATAACGCCCCTGCATAGCCTCCATGTTAATGTCGGCCACCACAACATCCTGCCCGTTTTGTATCAGGTATTTTGCGATATAACCGCCCACGTTCCCGAGGGCGCCTGTCACCATTACTTTTCCCATGTTATTCTCCCTGGCCTTTCATATTCTGCTTCCACAGCCCATGCAGATTGCAGTAAGCGTATGCGACGCGCACTTCTTCCCCCGGCTGTATCTGGAAGACAGCCATTGGTCTGTCACCCGGCACAAGATTTTTCCAATACCCGCCACCGATTGTCTGCAACAGTATCCACTCGATGTAGTGCTCGGGCTCCATCATGTGTAGATCGCTGCCTACCTGCACGCGAACTGTGTTTTCATCAACTTCTATCACCGGCAGGTGAGCCGCCATTGTCCGTTCCTTAAAATCTGGTGGCAGCTTGAAACCGTCCGGCAGGGCTGCGTCGGGCGGCGGCGCCTGCTCAAGGTCGTTTGTTTTCGCGGTGGCAACAGGAAGTCCGTCCAGTTCTGCAAAACTGAGCAGCACCCTGCGGGGTTCAGAAGTCTCGTAGACATGCAAGTCAGCCATCGAGATGTTCTCCTTCCTTTTTGTTGTCCAGCAATATTTGATTGGCTTTGCCCAGCAACTCAACCAGCGTTTCAAAATCTTGTTTTCCAAGTCCTTCCCGCATTAAGGACATATTCTTGAGGTACTCGCCGGTAGTCTCTTCCACCAGCGCCTTGGCCTTCTTGGATAAAAGCAGTGTAAAGCGGCGCTTGGCGTTGGGGCTGGCCCCACGTTCTAAATAGCCTTTTTTTTCCAAAGAGTGTACCATCCCTGCCACCATCGGCTTTGAAACCTTGAAGAATGTTGCGGCATCCACCGAAGATGGCGGTTCTTTGCATTGGTTGACATAGATGAGCAATCCCATTTCGCTGCTGCGGATGGGTAAATTTTGTCGCGTATTGATATTGATGCGGCAAAATAGGGATACAGTATCTGCACTTTTCAGTAAACTATCCACAAGCACCTCCACAAAAGGTTAATCCGATTAACTCTATTGTAGTTAATCGGATTAACTCTGTCAAGGTTTCTTTGGACTTATCGGGAAGAACTGTCAAAACCCCTGATCGGATTATCTTGCGGTTCTTATTGTTTTGGGAAGTATTCAGCGATATAATGGGTAATAGACTTTAGAAGGATAAGTCTTGTAAAGAATCCACACATATCAGTCAAGGGCGGTTTTTTGATGGACTATATGCCAATTATTCTCATTGTGATAGCAGCGTCGTTTCTTATTCCCTTTTTTGTGTCCGGGATAAGGACGCGAAACAAGGACAAGCAACACTTTGCTGGTAAGAGCATTGATGTTTTCAAAATGCCAAAGAAATTTGCAGTTCACAAGGGTCGAAATTTGGTTGGATTTTATGTTGAACGCTTTGGGGAACCGCATAAAGAATCCGCCATTATGAAGGTAATGACCCCTGGCACAATTATCAGCGATACGGCGGGAAACCAATACATTGTTGAGGAATTTATGAAATGGTCGTTGTATGGAACCTATGGGCATATTTTTGGTGAGAGTGGCCAGAGCCGTTACCTCATCTTTGCGGTACATGAGACAAATACGTAGGCAAATCATTATTTTGGAATAAGGCTGAAATAAGGATGTGAACTGGAATCAATCGATTACCTAATTTTATCTCTGTCTTTCGCATTCTTTTATCCTGTTTGCTGCCACTAACAAAAAATAATACAACTCTATTCTTTGCCGCTTATATTTTATGTGGCATTAGCGATGCGCTTGATGGGTATATTGCTCGTCGTTATAAATGGGAGAGCAAAATAGGTGCAAAACTCGATGGCCTGAGTGATTTCATTTTCTATGCGATTGTCCTATGCCTATTGCTTATCACGACAGATATTGCAAGACAAACATGGGCGGTAGTCGGATTTCTTATAGTATTTGTAGCCAGAATGGTAAATTTTATAATTACTAAAATCAAGTTTTCTGAATGGGGAATGCTGCATTCCTGGTCAAATAAGGCTGCGGGACTATTGCTTTTTCTGTGTATCCCTTTTGCACTAACAAGTGGTACAATATCATTTTTACTTGGAGTGATTCTGTTTGCAGCAGCGATTATTTCTGCGGTCGAGGAAATGATGATTTTGTTATCCGCTAAAGAGTATGATGCAAACAGAAAAGGCTATTTTATGTAATCAGCAAAATAAGCATAGGTCCAATAAATCCCAGTTTATGTGCTATTTGCGCTTTATCGGAATACAATACGAGAAGGGTGTGGTGAATCATTCAAATCAGAAAAGCACAACCAGCCGATCTCCGCGATTTACAGGAAATGGCCAAACGCGTGATCCGGAATAATTACACGTCGTTCCTTGGGCGTAGCACTGTGGCGCAGTTTATTGATAGCGGGCAGTCAGACAGAGAAATTGAAATTGGAATGGAACACTGCTATATCGTGCAGGAAGGCGACATAATTACTGGATATGCCATTGCCAATGATGATGTATTGCATCTCATAATGATTGAGGTACCGTACCAGAACAAGGGCTATGGGGCAAAACTGATGGCATTCATCGAGCGGCAAATGTTCAATCACTATCCTACAATTAAGTTGCAAACATTTGAAGAAAATAGCAGCGCTATCCGCTTTTATGAGAAAAATGGGTGGGGTATAAAAAGTGTTGAGCACATTGATGAAATGGATGTGAACATGCTCCACATGGAGAAAGGCCGCTAGTTTTAATCATACAGTCAGAAAACATTTCAGGGCGGA
>JAJDHT010000123.1 GCA_030266325.1 Ruminococcaceae bacterium OttesenSCG-928-I18 | reverse complement strand
TGCCGGTCGAAATCAGCACTTCGCCGGGGCCAAGAACCCCCTGGCAGCTGCCCCAGCACACCGAGCAGTTGCTGTTCACCACCATGGCGCCGGCCTCGTTCAGGGTTTTGATAAGCCCTTCGTCCAGTGCCTGGCGGTAGACGGCGTTCGAGGCCGGGGAAACGAGAAACCGCACCCGCGGATGCACCTTGCGGCCCTTGAGCAGAGCCGCCGCCACCCGCAGCTCCTCGATGCGGCCGGCCGAGCAGCTGCCGAGAAAAGCCTCGTCAATTTTAACGCCGAGGGCGTCCTTCGCGGGAATGACGTCGTCGATGCGGTCGGGCCGGGCGACGACGGGAACGATCTTGGACAGGTCGTATTCGTAGGTGGCGGCATATTCGGCGTCGGGGTCGCTGTGGAAGAGGGCCAACGGTTCGCGCCCACGCTCTTTCAGGTAGGCCAGCACCTTTTCGTCGGGCTCCATGAGGCCGGTCTTGGCCCCGGCCTCGACGGCGAGGTTCGAGAGCACCAGCCGCTCGTCGACGCTCATGGCGGAGATGCCCTCCCCGGTGAACTCCATCACCTTGTAGTTTGCGCCGTCGGCGCCGATGTCCCCGATGATCGTGAGGATTAAATCGCGGGCATAGACGCCCTCCCGCAGCCGTCCATGCAGCTTAAAACGCAGCGTCTCGGGTACGAGAAACCAGGTGGTGCCGGTGACCATGCCGAAGAGAAAATCGGTACTGCCCACACCCGTGGCAAACGCGCCGAGGGCGCCGTAGGTGCAGGTGTGGCTGTCTGCCCCAATGATGACCTGCCCCGGGCAGACGTGGTTTTCCACCATCAGCTGGTGGCAGACGCCTTTGCCCTCGTAAAAGGAAATGCCGTGCGCCTGCGCGAACGCGCGCATCTTGTGGTGTGCCTGGGCGGTTTTTGGGCTGTCGGCCGGGCTGTTGTGGTCGATGACAAACACGAGTTTCGAGGGGTCGGCCAGGCGGGGGTGGGTCAGTTTTTCGTGATACATGTCCAGCGTGATGTGCGTGGTGCCGTCGTTGCTCATCAGTTTGTCGAGCTGCACGGTGTGGATTTCGCCGGGGTGTACTTCAGGTACGCCGGCGGCACGCGCCAAAATCTTTTCGCCGATCGTCATGCCCATGCCTCAGCCCTCCCTTTCGTTCAGCCAGGCAATCAGCCCGCCGCTTTGCAGGATGTCCTGCATGTGTGGCGGCAGCTTGGTGCAGAGATAGCTGTGGCCGCCGCTTTGCACAAGCCCCTCCGTCAGGTCGGCCTCCGCCTCGGCCCCATCGGCAAGGGCTTCGGCGGCTTCGGCGCTCACCAGCACGGGCAGGCCGATGTTGATGGCGTTGCGGTAGAAGATGCGCGCAAAACTCTTGGCGATGACCGCCTTGACACCCAAGGCCTTGAGCACGGCGGGGGCCTGCTCACGCGAGGAGCCGCAGCCGAAATTCTCCCCGGCCACCAGGAGGTCGCCGGGCTGCACCCTGTCCGCAAAGGAAGGGTCAAGGGACGCAAACGCGTGGGCCTTCATCTCCTCCACCGAGGGCAGGATGATATATTGGCTGGCGATGATCTGGTCGGTGTCGACGTCATCCCCAAACAAAAACACTCTGGACACGGACGGCATTCCCCCTGAAACGCTTTATTCCCCACGGGTGGGGTCGAATCTCCCGCCCCTTAGGACGGGTCGGTCTGTGGCGCCGATACCCCGTAGCTTGCTGCGGGCAGCGCGCTTTATTTTCTATTATCATACACTATGTGGGGACATGGGGGCAAGTGGGGGGCAAATGTGGTATAATACCTAGGGAACGGGGGACGGGTTTTATGGAGAAAAGAGAGCTGCTGGCCCTGTGCCTTTCACAGCCTGGTGCCTACGAGGACTACCCTTTTCGGGACAGTGGATGGGCCGTGGCGCGGCACGGGCCAAAGGGGAAGATCTTTGCCTTTGTCTTCGAGCGGCAGGGTCGGCTGTGCATCAACCTGAAATGCGAGCCCATGCGTGCCGATTTTTACCGCCATGTGTACAGTGACGTGGGCGAGGGGTACCACCTGAACCACCGGCACTGGAATACCGTGAAGCTCTGCGGGGACGTGCCCCTTGGAGAGCTGCGGGAGATGATCCACCACAGCTACGAGCTGACGGCGCCGAAGCCCCGCGAGGCCAACTGTAACCAAATGGAACTTGAAAAAAAGTGTGAATGAGAGTACATTGGTTGGGTAGAGAGTGGCCAAGGCAGGAATTGCATGCAATGCAGATAAAGAAGAGGAAAAAGCACAAAAGCCGCCGTGGTGTGTGGGCGGTGCGTGTGGTGTGCCGGGCGTGAGCCGGCCAGATGTATACAATGAGAGGATTTTTGTATCTTGAAATATAGCGATTTCCCACAGGGTTCTTCCAAAAAACAACCGGGCCGTTCCCACGGGGCACAGGGCCATGACGCGGGCGCGATGGCAAGACCCAGAAGACGGGTCACCGCCGGGGAAACCCACCCGATTCAGCCCGTGGAAGCCCCGCCCGTACAATATGCGAAAGAGACGCCCGGCGACGCCACCCGGGTGATCCATAAACCTCGCAAACAGGGCGGCTCCCAGCCCCCGCGTGGGCGGAAACCCTCGGGCGCGAAAACGGCGAAAATTGTCTTTTTGAACCTGCTCAAGGCGCTGCTGGTGCTCTTGTGCATCGGGCTGATTGTGCTGTGCATCATCGGGGTGCAGCTGGCCAAATATGTGGCCGAAACGACGGCCGACGACGATGTCGTTTTGGACCTTGAGCTTTTGAAATTACCCCAGACCGGGTACATTTTGGCACAAAACCCGGAGACCGGGGAGTGGACCGAATACCAGAAGCTCGTGCGGGAGTCGAACAGCATCTGGGTGCCGCTGGACCGCATCCCCCAGCAGCTTGTGGACGCCGTGGTCTCCACCGAGGACCGCGAGTTCTACGAACACAACGGGGTGTCTTTCAAGCGCACGGCCTATGCGGCCCTCAACGAGGTGTTCCAGTTCCAAAACACCTTTGGCGCGTCCACCATCGACCAGCAGCTCGTCAAAAACCTGACGGGTGAAAAGGAGGTGGTGGGGGAGGACGGCACCATGGACGCGGGTTACAAGCGCAAGACGCGGGAAATTTTCCGCGCCTGGGGGCTGAACAACCGCTATTCCAAAGACATGATCATGGAGGCCTACCTCAACACCCTGCCGCTTTCGGGCACCATCGTGGGGGTGGAGGCAGGTGCCATCGAATATTTCAACAAAGAGGTCAGCGAACTGACCTTGGCCGAGAGCGCCCTGATTGCGGGCATCACCCAGGCGCCGGGCAAATACAACCCCTTCACAAACCCCGACAACGCCCTGCAGCGCCGCAACGACGTGTTGTATTTTATGCTGGAGAATGAAAAGATCACCCAGGCGGAGTACGACGAGGCGGTTGGCCAGCCCCTGGGCCTCAACCAGGGGGATGTTTCGGCCGAGCAGGAGGAGACCGAGAGCGAAGTGACGAGCTATTTCACTGACGCCGTGTTTGAGGAAGTGGTGAGCGACCTCGTGGAGCAGGGCATCTGCGAAACCAGGGAGGCGGCCGTAGACTACTACTATACGGCAGGGCTGCGCATCGAATCGACCGTCGACCTCACCCTGCAGGCCGAGATGGAGCGGGTGTATGAGTTGGGCTGGGCAGAGGAGGGCCTGTTCCCCGAGGAGGTGTTTACAACCACCGAGAGCGGGGAGGAGATCCACCCCCAGAGCGCCATGGCCGTGGTGCGCTACGACGGCTCGCTGGCCGGCGTGGTGGGCGGCATTGGCGAAAAGCAGGAGAGCCTCGGCCTCAACAGGGCCACACAGTCCCCCCGGCCCATCGGTTCCACGATGAAGCCCCTGGCGGCCTATGCGCTCGGCATTGATTACGACATCATCGACTACTCGAGCCTTGTGACGGACAGCTATGTGCTGCCCGAGCAGAACTGGCCGGTCAACTATGGCCCCACCCGGCCCACCGGAAACTCGGTGCTGGTTTGCGACGCCGTGGCCGAGAGTCTCAACACCGTGCCCGCCCATGTGGGCGAGTGGGTGGGCATCGAACCCATGTATGATTTCCTTGCGAACACCCTGGAGATCAGCACCCTGGTGGACGAGGGAAGCGTCAACGACATGGGCCTGTCCCCACTGGTCATCGGCGGCATGACGCAGGGCGTCACCGCCGCAGAGCTGGCCGCCGCCTACACGATGTTCGGCGGGGACCATGGCTATGGCATCCACAACACCCTGCACTGCTACGAGCGGGTGACCGACTCGCGCGGCAATATCGTCATGGAGCCCGAGATCGCCACGGTGCAGGCCATTTCGCCCGAGAGCGCCTACATCATGAACCGGCTGCTCTACAACGTGCTGCGTTCCTCCGGGCCGGTGAACGGCACGGCCAGCGGCATGGCCCTGACCACCACAGACAGCGTGGGTAAGACCGGTACCACCACCGACGACAAGGACCGTTGGTTCGTGGGCCTGACGCCCTACTATGTCTCGGCCGTCTGGTGGGGGTATGACCAAAACGAGCTGATCGAGTGGTCGCCCCGGGCGTCCACCAACCCCCCGCCCAACGTCTGGCACGACATCATGGAGGCCGTGCAGGCCGAGTTGCCCGAAAAGGACTTCCCGGAGGCACCCATCACCGTGGTGGAGCGCGCTTTCTGCCGCGACAGCGGCCTGCTGGCAAGTGACGGCTGTGGCAACCGGCAAACCGGCTATTACGCCGAGAGCAGCCTGCCCGAGGTGTGCCAGGGCAACCATGTGGACCCCGCCGCGGGGGGCGTGGCCTGCGCGGCGGATCAGGCGGCCGCCTAGGGCCGAAGGCGAGGAGGAAGACACCCGTTGAGCAAAGAGAAGAAACGCTGTCCCTGGGCAAAAGATGAATATGACATTGCCTACCATGACACCGAGTGGGGCGTACCCG
>JAJDHT010000121.1 GCA_030266325.1 Ruminococcaceae bacterium OttesenSCG-928-I18 | reverse complement strand
CACGCACTCCACGGCGGGAATGCCAAAAGCGGCGGTTTTGCCGGTGCCGGTGCTGCTGTGGCCGATAACGTCCTGGCCGTCCAGCAAAAAGGGAATGGCCGCCGCTTGAATACTCGTGGCCTCGGCGTAGTGCAGATCCTCCACCGCACGGGCCAGCTGTGGGGAGAGGGGGATGCTGCTGAAAGACAGTTCTTGTGTTTCCTGGTTTATCAAGTAATTTGCTCCTGTTCTCTTACATTGGATGTTCGGATGACATGAAAATGCCATCCACTTCCTGCAAACAAAGTGGATGGCTTCATTTGGTGGACACGAAGGGGATCGAACCCTCGACCTCTGCGTTGCGAACGCAGCGCTCTCCCGCTCTGCACTTTATTGTTACCAACACTACGTTTACACACCAAATTATTGGCCCGCAATATATGAAAGTCGAACAACATAGGTGTTCCTCGTCATCAAACGGTTGTTCGGATATCGCAAGGTACGGTACTGAGGACTCGCAAAAAACAAAACACACGCATTCACCTTGTACGCTTGTGCCAACCTGTACATGCTCGGACAATCCGGGTGGCGCAAGGCTTATTCATAGCAAAATGTGTCAGGAAAATGCTTCCGTTTTAATATCGCTCTTCGATTCGGTTGAATGCTCTCGCTTTTCCGTTTTTATTCATCGCTTACCTAGATATGCTACACCATTCCATCTACATCGAATATAGAAACCTGCAAAATTGACGCCCACTATACCCATGCGCTACAATGCAAAGCAAGAACACTTCTATTTCAAAGCCGGGAGAATTGGGATGGGTATAGGCACAGTCATAACAATTTCGGCATCCCTGTGCGGGGCACTTGCGGCCATTATGCTAATGGTGGGAACCCTTTTGAGTGGAAACTCAAAAGAAAAAATACACCGCTGGTTTTTAATCATGTTGATTTTTTGCTTGGTGGGTTCCACCTGTGAAGTTCTTACCGCCGTTTTACATAAGACACCCGGCCACACTGTCCTTGCTATTATTCGGGTTGCTGACTTCATCAACTATGCAAGCGGCGACCTAATCCTCTCAGTGTTTGCCCTTTATCTTAACGAATATCTTTCTACCAAAAGGAAAATATCAAAAAAGCCATACTATCTTGTTTTGGTTTTTGTGGTGCTGCACATTTTATTTCTAATATTTGCACAATTCAACCCGGCATTTATTTCGCTGGATGAACACAACGCCTACCAACAGCCTGCTTATTTTGGGGTATCGCTCATATTCCCATGCCTATCCCTGCTTACTTTGCAAATAGGCACCTTGCGCTATAAAAAATGGCTAAAAACAAGGGAGTGGGTTTCACTACTGATATATACGATTATTCCGATTTTTTGCTACTTGATTGAATTTATCTTTGCCGACATTTGGGTTTTATGGTTTGGCTGCTCCATGGCCTTGTTTTTGATTTATGTCAACATACAAATTGAACTGAAACAGCGGTTGAACGAGCAGGCGCTAAAGATGGAAAACCAGAAAATGGCCGTGCGGATAAGCCAAATACAGCCGCATTTTGTGTTTAACACTCTAACCTCTATTAAGCTGTTGATTGAAACCAACCCAACGCAGGCAGCGGTGGTTGTGGACAGCTTTGCCGACCATCTGCGCGCAAACCTTGATACACCTGATATACCCACTATGATTCGATTCAGCAAAGAACTGCGCCATGTGCATTCCTATTTAACCGTAGAAAAACAGCGGTTCAAAGAAAAACTGCAAATCGAGTTTGATATTGGGCCACGGTTTTTCCTCATTCCACCGCTTACCTTGCAGCCAATTGTAAGCAACGCAGTGCTGCACGGCCTTACCATAGGAAAAGGCGGCAGAAACCTTCTTATTCGCACAGAGGAAACGCCAGATTGCATTGTTATATCGGTGATTGATGATGGAACAGGCTTTGACCCATCTGTGCCGCCGAAGGATGGCAAAAACCATGTGGGGATAGACAGTGTGCGTTCCCGGCTTGAAAAGCTGTGCGACGGCCAGCTGCTGATTGAAAGCAAGCCCGGTGAAGGAACCAAGGCCATGATTATTCTACCCAAAGGAGGCGGGGCCAAGTGAAGATTATCGCGGCAGACGATGAACAGGACGCATTGGGCACCCTGACCAAAGCCATACAAGACGCTGTTCCAGATGCGGATTTATCTTGCTTTACAAATGCCGTTGACGCGGTAAAATATGCCAAAACCCAAACGGTGGATGTTGCTTTCTTGGATATTCGGATGCCCGATATGGATGGATTGAGCCTTGCGGAAAATTTAATGAAAACAAACCCGCGCGTCAACCTGATATTTGTTACCGGGTATCGCGACTACGCCTCGGACGCATTGGATTTACACGCAAGCGGGTATATAGATAAACCTGCTACCGCTGGCGCCATACGGTTTGAAATGGAAGTGCTGCGCTTTAAGCCGGAGCCTAACCCCCCACGGGTGAAAATACAGTGTTTTGGTAACTTTGGCGTATTTGTGGATGGTGAACCACTGTTGTTTACGCGCGCAAAGCCCAAGGAGTTATTGGCTTATCTGATACACAGTGAGGGCGCCTTCATCAGCGCTTCGCAAATAGCGGCCATATTATGGGAGGACAAAGAATACAACGATTCCCTGCGTTCACTGGTGCGAACTGTCATTCATCGCCTTCTGGCCGTGCTGAAAGAGGCTGGTGCTGAGGATATTATAATAAAAAAATGGAACGGAACAGCAATTGATAAAGAGAAAATTTCCTGTGATTATTACCAGTATTTGCACGATAAAAAGCAATATGCGGACATTTATCGTGGTGAATATCTGCCGGAGTATAGCTGGGCGGAATCGACACAAGCGTTCTTGAATAACAAAACAAAATAGCAAAGGCCGAAAACGGTACAAAACTTTTTGAGTTTTGTACCGTTTTCGCGTTTGCGGATGCGGTTTGGATGCGGTTGGTTTTGTATACTATATATGGATATGAGAAGGGAGAAAAAAATGCGAGTAATTGTTGTGGAAGATAGCTTCTTTACCCGCCTCCGCTTGATGACGAAAATACGAAGTATTGTTCCCGGTGCAGATGTCCGATGTTTTGCCTTATCATCGCGCGCACTGGAATTTGCGAAAGAGCATACCGTGGATGTGGCTTTTGTCGAAATGGAGTTGAGACCTCCTCAGATGCACGGGCAAGATTTGGTCGTGTGGTTACAGCAAATCAATCCACAGATAAATCTGATTTTTGTGGCGGGAACGGGCGACTATGCTTTTTTCGGCTGGAACATACATATCAGCGGCTATATAAGAAAAAATGCCTGCAAAGAGCGGATTGCAAAGGAATTTGTGAATTTGCGTTACCCCGTCCCGGAGCAGCGTAATGACCGGAATGCCATAATCAAAGCACCCCTATGTGCAAACAACAGGAGGAGATGCATATCTTGTGTGGGTTTGTGTAGCATAAGTTTCCTTTTACGCCGCAAAAAAGAGCACTACCAGCAGTAATTAATCAGCTATCGTTTGTTGTTCTATGTGTGTTTTGCACATTAATTTAAAAAGCAGGACGATCAAAATCGGAAGAAAGGACAAAATATGATGAAAAAAACATTTCGCACCGGAGCGCTTGTACTTGCTCTGATTTTCGCTTCAACCATTCTGGCGGGCTGCCAACAGGAGAGCTCCACTTCTACCGCATCGCAGTCAGCCGCAAACGCAGCTGCTTCCAGCGAGGCCACGGCTTCCGGCAGCACAAGTGAGGAGGAGGAAATGACCGAGGTGATGAGCGAGGCCGTAGGCGAGTTCACACTGAGCACCGAAGCGATTGAAACACTTGGCTCTTTGGAAAAAGTAACCGACAATTTCTACCATATGAACTACACGCTGGATTACGCACTGGACGACGTGCTGACCCAGGGCGTTTCCACCCATCAGGAGCTGAATGATTTTGCGTCTCAGCAGGTGCTGGAGGGGATGCCCTTCAACCAGCAGCCTCCCGCGCTGGGCTGCTCGGCCTTCACTGCCGTCACGCCGGAAGGCGACTACATCATGGGGCGGAACTTAGACATTGCCGATGCCCAAAATACCCTGGTGCACACCAAGCCTGAAACCGGCTACGAGAGCCTTGCCACAGCCAGCGGGCTGTTGCTGGGCTATATCGACCATATGCCAGATAGCATGATGGGCAAGCTGTTCCTGCTGGCAGCGCCCTACTACCCTGTGGATGGAATTAACGAAAAAGGGCTGAGCGCAACGATTCTTTTGCAGTACAACACGCCTCCGGTAGACCAAGACACCGGCAAAATTTCCATCACTACCACCTTGGCCATACGGATGTTGCTAGACAAAGCCGCCACCGTAGAAGAGGCCATTGAACTAATGGGTTCATATGACATGCACAGCATTGCCAATTCCAATATCCACTTTCAGGTGGCCGATGCCAGTGGCGACAGCGCGGTGATTGAGTATGTGAACGCCGAAATGAGGGTCTTGCGCTCAGAGGGGAACGGGCAACCGGTAACCAATTTCTTCCTTAGCCCCGATGCTGTGGAAGAATACCGCGACGGCGAAGACCGCCTGATTACATTACAGGCCGCGCTGGACGAAGGCGAGGGTGTTGTTACCACCGAAAAAGCCATGCAGATGCTGGAAAGCGTAAAAGCTGTGGACGACTTCGACGATCTGTCCGGCGTCAACTACAACACCTCTTACAGCATCGTGTTCAACAACTCGCAGCGCAGCTTGGAGGTTTGCGCCAACATGGATTACGATAACACTTACAGTTTCTCGGTAAGTGAAAGTGATTAGTGAAAGCATAATCAGTCATGCACATTGTCGCAAGCAGGGCAAGTGTATAGCCACTTGCGTTTTTCACCCTTTTCCCGATATCGGGAAAAGGGTGAAACTGCTTGTCGGAGGCCAACCAGCCACATATGACCGGCACTTAGGCCGGCGACCCCTCGCTTCATTGGCTAATAAATAATGAATCCGAACGCCTCTCATATAAAGAAAGAGTTCTGATCATCTGGTTGCTTTTGTCAAGCAGAAAATCCTCCACCTGAG
Source organism: Ruminococcaceae bacterium OttesenSCG-928-I18 (assembly GCA_030266325.1). GTDB lineage: Bacteria > Bacillota > Clostridia > Oscillospirales > Ruminococcaceae > JAAYCI01. The sequence goes on along the minus strand of JAJDHT010000121.1, from coordinate 9 downwards.
GTGTCGTGG
>JAJDHT010000120.1 GCA_030266325.1 Ruminococcaceae bacterium OttesenSCG-928-I18 | reverse complement strand
TTCGGAACCTATGCCTTTGGGCGTCACGGTGATGCGCAGAATATCCCCCGGCACAATGTCGGTGTGCAGGAACGCCGGGGTGTTGTCTTGGGTGTTCTTTCGGCGCAGCGGGTCGTCGACGATGGATTTGCGCAGGTACCCCTCGGTGTAGCCACGGCGCACCCCTTCATTTACAGCATCCATGAGGGATCCGCCCACAATATGAACCTCCTGGCCCAGTTCCAAAAAAACACAGGCCATTCCGGTGTCCTGGCAGAGCGGGCGGCTCTGCTCCCGGGCCAGCTTGGCATTCTGCTTTAAAAGGGCAAGGGCATCCGCCGCCGCAGGCCAAGTTTCCCTCTTCAGGCACTCTTCCAGTGCCTGTTCCACATCTTGAGGAAGATTCTCGCATGCGTCCACACATAGGTCCCGGATGGTTTCTGTGATGGTTTCTGCCGCTATATCCCTCATATCTTCCCCCATTTGCAGCGAAATTCCTCTTTGAGTAAAGTATACGGGGAATCAAAAGGGCCGTCAAGGCGTTGTCTGCAAAAAAAGACGCCCGCTTCCGCGGGCGGGGCCCCCTTTGTTTAGGGGGTTTTCTCACATACGGGAAACAGTACGCCTGTCTCCAGTTCTTCGGGGTTTTTCACGGTTTCTTCGTCCTTTATGTACCTTTCGATGGCGGGGCCACAGACCGTGTACTCAGGGTGGCTCGCCAAATAGGCGGCAATGGCATCATAGGCGTAGCGCACGCTCTCGTAGGGGCCGGTATGCGTGGTGGCCAAATAGCTGCCGCCGGGCAAAACATGGATACCCTCTCCCTCCCCTTCCACTTGTATCTGCGCTTCCACCGCCATATCCTCGTAGGAGAATTCCTCCCCCAGGTAGGTAAGCTGGGTCGGCCCGGTTCTCCGATAGCCGTGCCGCTTGCACTGCTCCTGCAGGTCTTTGAATAAATCGTGTGTCTCTGCGACAGAAATCGTCTTTTTTATGCCAAACACTTTCTGCGGGGGCATCTGCATCACAATTACGTCATATTTCTCGTGCATCATTTCTGTTCCCTCCGTTTGGAGGAGCTCCTCTTCCATCCGGCGCAGATTTCTTTTGATCTCCACTAATTTCTTGTGTTGATCCAGCCTTTTTTCATGTATCCACTGGGCTTGCCGGGACGGCGGAAGAAGCAGCAAATCTTTGATCTCCCGCAGGGTAAACCCGTAGGCTTTCAGCGCCTCGATGCGGGATACAACGGCAAGCTGCTTTTCGTCATAATACCTGTACCCGCTGTCGGCGTCTGTATGGTGGGGACGCAGCAGGCCAATGATATCATAATGGCGCAGCATGCGTGCGGACACATGGGATACGCTGGAAAACTGCCCGATCGTAAGCATAGAGCCTCCTCTTTTTTGTGGGAACCGGTTCCTGTATTCACTATACACCTTGCCACAGTGACAAGGTCAAGGTTTTTTTATTCCCCACCAGTGGGGAATAAAAACGGGCCGGCAGCAGGGCGAGTTTTCCACCCTTTTGCCGGTCCGTATCGATTTTCTCAAATCCGCTTTTGAGGCCCCACTAGTGGGGTCTCCTTCCGATGCCACCCGATGGGCAGGTTAGAACAGCTCTTCGCCGCCGGTCACTTCTGGCATGTTCAGCGACCGCTGCGAATCCATGGCCGGGGGCAGTGCGCCCGCGGACGAAGGCCCGCCGATGCCCTCGCGGAGCTGGAAGCGAGAGACAATTTTTGACAAGAGGTCGCTTTGGGCACTCATCTCTTCGGCCGAGGCGGCGCTTTGCTCGGCTGTGGCACTATTGGCCTGCACAACCGAGGAGATCTGGTTGATGCCCTGCGTAATCTCTGTGATGGCGTTCGACTGCTGCTCGGACGAGGTGCTGAGTTTTCCCATGTTGGCGGCGTTGGCCGCGGCAATTTCGCCCACCTTCGTCAGGCTCTCGCTTGTCCTCTCTGCAATTTCATTGCCGCGGTTCACGTTCTCTACGCTTGTCTCAATCAGGGCGGCGGTCTCTTTTGCCGCGTCGGCACTCTTGCTGGCCAGGTTCCGCACCTCGTCGGCTACCACGGCGAAGCCCTTTCCGTGCTGGCCGGCGCGGGCCGCCTCCACGGCGGCATTCAGCGCCAGGATATTTGTCTGGAATGCGATGTCGTCGATCACTTTGATCACCTTGGCGATGTTTTGGCTGCTGTCGTTGATGGTCTCCATGGCCTGTGTCATCTGAGACATATATTCCATACTTTCACCCATCAGCTTACCTGCCTCTTCGGTATCGCTGAGGGTCTCGTTGGCCAGCTGGTTGTTGTTCATCGCCTGGGTCTGCACCTGGGAGATCGTGGCGCTGAACTCTTCGAGCGTGGCTGCCTGCTGGGTCGAGCCCGTGGCCAGGGTCTGCGCACCGTCTGCAATCTGGGCGGCAGCACTGGCCACCTGTGTTGAACTTTCACGAATTTCGCTGATCATTTCGTTGTTGCGGTCCAGCATATGGTTGATGGCGATGTTCATGACATCTTTGTCGCTGCGGACCGGCAGGCTCATGGTGTAATCGCCTTCGCTGATTTTTTCAAGAGCCGCCGCTTGCTCGCGGACCCCACTTGTCATCTCATTGAGCGCCAGAATCAGCTCCCCGGTCTCGTCGCGGCTGGTGGGTTCCGCATGGGCACTGATATCGCCGACGGCCAACATCCTTGCGCCGGCCACGATGGCTTTGATGGGTTTCGAGATGAGCCCAGCAATATACAGCCCCAGCAAAATGGCAACGACCACTGCCACGATCACAACACCCAGCAGGACAAAGGTGAGAACCGTAGCCATGGAACCGGCTTGTTCGGCCTGCTGGTCGGTTGCCTCTATCAGGAAGTGATCCAGCTCTTCCAGCTTTTGCACGAGGTTGTTTACAGGTTCTGTGATGTTGGTCAGCGCCTCCAATTTCTCGTCGGCGGTCGCGTCGTCTCCTCTGTCGATGACGGCGACAAAGGCATCCCGGTTTTCTTCATAGGTGGTCATGGCCGTTTTCACCGCATCGGTAAGCTGCCTGGCCTCTTCAGTCACCAGGCTGTCCTCAATGGCTTTCAGCAGCTCATCCGCCTCGGCGTCCAAGGCCACGAGCTCATCCAGGTCCGCCTGCGACTCGGCGGCCATGTCGATTTCCAATTTTAATGCGGCGCCACGGAACGCGGCACGCTGCTCCTCAATATTGCTCAGCAACATGGCGGAGTTGATGGCCATTGTGTTGCGTGTATTGATAGACTGGGCGTCCTGAGACGTCCGCAACAGCCCAAACACGCCCACCGCCCCCACAATGGCCGTCAAAATAGCCACCGTGAGGAACCCAGTAATGAGTTTTGCTCGGATCTTCATGTTTTTCATCGTAATCTCCTTTTTCACCCGTTTGTAAACCCAATTGGTATTTCTTACCAAAACAGTTGGTATCATTCTTTCTCTAAACGGTAAAGCATAATGTGAAAAAAAGCAAGACGCTGAGAAAAAGTTCTTGAATCGAACCAATTTTTTTCTCTAAAATTATGCAAATAGTCTATTGACTATGGATATTTTGGGTTTTTTTGGCTCCTTGTGCGCAAAAACTGTCAAAAACTGTCACATCAAATGGAGAATCGACACATATTTTGACCGTTGCAACCTCGCTGCTGGGAGCGTACCCTCCGCGTTGACTATCGGGGACATTTCATGTGCCCCCCGCCACTTGACCGCTTGACAAACAAAAAGGATCAGGATATAATAAGAGCGCTGTAAAGTAAACCGCTTTACAGGGAGTACGGCGCTTTCGGTTTGGGAACGGGGTGCCGGGGCTGAAATCTTTTGCCGGTGCATACAGACGGTGGGTTTATGGGAGGGGTTTTATGCCTAAAAATTTGGAATTATCCTATCTGATTGACTTTTATGGGGATGTGTTGACCGAAAAGCAGCGGGACGTCATGGAGCAGTATTATAACGACGATCTCTCTCTGTCCGAGATTGCTGAAAATTTCGGAATCACCCGCCAGGGCGTGCGCGATTCCATCAAGCGGGGAGAGGCCATCTTGCTGGACCTCGAGGAAAAAGTGGGGTTTGCGCACCGTTACCGCACCATGCAAGCGGGCCTGCAAAAGCTGGACGATCTTGCCAAGGACATCGAGTTTCAAAGTAAGGGCGGCTTTGCTTCGACGGATACGATTGCGAGCAAGGCCACCGAAATGCGCAAGACCATTGAGGTTTTGGCCGAATAATCCTTTACTGGTTTAGACCCCGCAAATGAGGAAACACAAAGAAAGGGTCCCTCTATGGCTTTTGAATCTCTGAGCGAGAGGCTCTCGCAGGTGTTCAAAAAACTGCGAGGCAAGGGAAAACTAAACGAAAGCGATATCAAGAGCGCGATGCGGGAAGTTCGTATGGCGCTTTTGGAAGCCGACGTCAACTACAAGGTGGCCAAGGACTTTATCGCTTCCGTCAGCGAGCGCGCCACAGGGCAGGAAGTGATGGAAAGCCTGACCCCCGCGCAGCAGGTCATCAAGATTGTCAACGAAGAGCTGACGGCCCTGATGGGCAGCGAAAACGAGTTCGTCCATCTGAACAGCACCCCGCCCACCGTGCTTATGATGTGTGGGCTGCAGGGCAGCGGCAAAACCACCCATACGGCCAAGCTGGCCAAATTCTTCCTCAAACAGGGCCACCGGCCGCTGCTTGTCGCCTGCGACATCTACCGTCCGGCCGCCATAGATCAGCTGAAACGGGTGGGTGAGACGGCGGGTGCACCTGTCTTTACCCTGCCCGGGGCAAAACCCGAGTCGATTGCCGCCGAAGCCTACAAACACGCCAAAGACCATGGCAACGACATTGTCATTCTGGACACGGCCGGCCGGTTGCACGTGGACGAGGAGCTCATGGAGGAGCTTGGGCGGATCAAGGCCGCCGTACCCGTGGACGAAACCCTTCTCGTTGTGGACGCCATGGTGGGACAGGACGCCGTCAATGTGGCCGAGAGCTTTAATGAAAAAATCGGAGTGGACGGTGTCATCCTCACGAAGCTGGACGGCGATACACGGGGCGGCGCCGCGCTGAGTGTGCGGGCCGTCACGGGAAAACCGATCAAATTTGCCGGCGTGGGCGAAAAAATAGAGGACCTCGAGAGCTTTTACCCCGAGCGCATGGCCTCGCGTATCCTGGGCATGGGCGACGTGCTGAC
>JAJDHT010000012.1 GCA_030266325.1 Ruminococcaceae bacterium OttesenSCG-928-I18 | reverse complement strand
ATGTGCTAAAATAATATCAAATATCCACCGGCGTGCAACCAAGCGCCGGTGCGGAGATCCACCCGCCGGGGTGGTGTCCGGGGAGAGTATTCAAAGCACGGTAGGCCTGAGCAGTGCATGTTCAGCTGGCCGTGTTTTTTTGTTTTGGCCAGGCCTGCCCCAACACGGGAGAAAGCAGTATGGACTACAGAACGCTTAAAACCAGAACCCTCTTTTTACGCTACGTCATTCCCAATACCTTTGCCATTGTATGCAACTCGGTCTATTTCATTGTCGACGGGGTCTTTATCGGGCACCGGCTTGGGCCCACGGCGCTCGCGGCGGCGGGGGTGGCCGTGCCGGTTGTCGAGTGCACCATTGCGGTGGCGATGATGCTCAGCGTCGGCACGGGGGTTCTGATCAGTTCGGCCGCGGGGCGCGGCCAGCAGGCGCTGGCCAGAAATATTTTCAATTACTCCGCGGTGTTCACGCTGGTTTTGTCGCTGTTTGTGGCCGTGGTGGGGGCTATTTTTACGGCACCGATTGCGCGTTTTATGGGTGCCAGCGGCCAGCTTGTGCCCATGACGGTGGAATATCTTCGCACCTTTCTCATTTTTTGCCCCTTTTTGGTTTTCAGCTATGCCCTGAGCTGCTATGTGCGTAATGACGGGGGCCCCACCGTGGCCATGGTATCCCTTGTTGTAGGTAGTGCAGCCAATGTGATTTTGGACTGGGTATTTATGTACCCCCTCAATATGGGGTTGTTTGGCGCCGCGCTGGCCACCGGTCTCGGACCGGTTTTCAGCGTGTTGATTCTGCTGCCACATTTTCTTCGCAAGAAAGGCATGCTCTATTTCCAGCGTCCCACCAGGATGCCCGGTGTTTTGCGCTCGGTCGTTACGGGGGGCATGCCCGCCTTTGTTACGGAGTTTTCAATCGGCCTGACGACCCTTCTGTACAATCTGGCCATCGTGCGCCAGGGGCTGGGTGAGGCCGGCCTCACCATTTACATGGTGCTGCACTATGCCGTGCTGATTTGCATTACGGCATTTTTGGGTGCGGCCCAAGGAATACAGCCTCCCGTGAGCTTTTTCACGGGCGCCGGAGAAAAGGACAGGGTGCGAAAACTGGTGCGTGTTTCGGTGGTGTTTGTGCTGGGGCTTGCGGCACTGTTCTATGTGGGCCTGTTCTTCGGCGGCCAGTTTTTCTACGGCATCTTCCTTGCGCCGGGCGAATTGTTGCAGCAAACCACGGCGGCGGGCCAGATCTATTTCCTCTATCTGCTGTTTGCGGCGGTCAATATCATGTTGACCTCGGTTTTGCAGGCGATGGGCAAGGCGGTGTCCTCCCTCGTGCTTTCGCTCTGCCGGTGCACCCTGCCTTTGGCGCTGCTGCTTTTCATGCTGCCGGGTGCCATAGGGATCAACGGTCTTTGGCTGGCCTGTACTTTTGCCGAAGCGCTCACGCTGATTCCCGCCATCCTCTCCTGGCGTAAAGCGGCCGCGGATCAACCGAAGGCGGTTCTCGCCCCAAAAGGCAACCTGCCCAAAGAACCCGTCAAACTCTCAGCAGGTAAAACGAGGTAAATATCTCTACTCTTTTGCACCGCAAGGGATACTGACCATGAGGACGAACTTCCCCTCCTCGGCACTCGCCGTGGCCGTGCCGCCATATCGCCTTGAAATTTCTTCGATCCCCCAAAGCCCAAACCCGTGGTCTTTGCTGTCCTTTTTACTCGTCTGAATGCGTCCGCTCTGCATTTGCGGCAGCTCTTTCAGGGGGTTTTCCTCCCGCAGCAGAAAAACCCCCTTCGTGGTTTTCGCAACTAGGCGGAAGGTCCGCTGTCCGGGTTCGAGTTTTCGGTTTGCCTCGATCGCATTGTCGAGGCAGTTGGCAAAAAGCGAGGCCAGATCCACATCGGCAAAAGGCAGGTCTTTCGGCAAATGAACCTTCAACTCCGCCACGATGCCGGCCTCTTCCCACAGTGCGCTTTTGGCACCCAGCACGGTGTTCACCACAACATTTTCGCAGAAGCGCTGTCCCCCCGTGATGGCGGGCATTTCAATCAACTGCCTCAGGTAGTCTTTGCTCTCCTCTCCGTCCAGCGCCGCCAGGGTTTGCAGGTGGTTGGCCATGTCGTGCCGCAGCCTGCGCACCTGTTTTTGGTTTTCGTCCAAAGCTTCATAATATTGGCTTCGCATCTGCCACAGGGTGTGTTCTCTCTCCAACACCATTACCAGCATACTGAAAAACCGAGCATACCTTGGCGACGTTACTAATTTCAAAACATACTCTAAATCCTATAAATTGAAGAAGCGTATACCCAATGCCAAAGGGGAAATGAGCGTTCATACTGGTGTGCATCCAGCCATCATACCGGAGGATGTGTGGCAGAATGTGCAGGATACTTTCGGTGATGTGCGCTATCGGAAGCCGAAAAATACGGAACGCCATGTTCTGGCAGGATACCTGTACTGCTCTGACTGTGGTGGCAAACTGTACTACAAGAACATAAAAGGCAATGATCACTTTTCCTGCGGGAATAACCGTAAAAACAAAACAAAAAAGCCCTCACATTGTTTATGGCTCGGTGGCTGGTGAGGTGATCCAGATCACACAACAGCAGTTTCTTGAAGAAAACCCACATTTGAGCCTTGCGGATTTTTCCCTATGGAAACGCTGGTCCGATAAAGATTACTGGGAGTTGCTCAATCGTGATCGGGCCGAAGGGCATTCTCACCTGCCTTTGCGGGAGGAAATGGAAACCCAGCATAAAGATTTAAGCAATGAAGATTGGCTGGAACAGATCGAAAATCAGGAGGTTTTGCGTACAGCAATCCAGACCAAGTTAACAGAGCATGAGGCCCGGCGATTTGTTGCGCATTGTCTATGCGGGTATTCTGTTGATGAAATTGTGTCGATGGAAAACGCCACACAAGGCGCTATATCGCAAAGTATTGTGAACGGGAGAAAAAAGCTCAAAAAATATTTTGGTATAGCCTAATATTTCGGCCTCTCCCAAGGCATATAGGTGAGGGCATCTTTTCCCCCTCCTAAAAGTGAATAAAAGGATGAACCAAATACGTTAGGTGTGCTGGAGAGCCAAACGGCAGGTGCGCCACGACCCCGCAAGGGCGAGCGATACCACCCATGCCGCAAAAGGGCCTTGGCCGGCCTAGGGCAATGACCCTCACACCCTATAATGATACTTCCCCTTTGAACGCGTCACGGCATTGAGGGGCCCACCCATAAGCATGGGAGGGGGTGCAATTCCCATGAGGTCCGCCGCCAGCGGCCGTTTGGTTCACCCAGTGAGTAAAACAAGCCCGCGCCGGCAATGTGGGGCATAACCATGAATGGTGTGCCTTTTATCCAAACCCGGCGCGGGTTTCCTTTTGAAAGGATGAACACAGCCATGACCGATTGTTCCATATACACGGCTGTTTTTGACGATTATCCAGATGTTGTCACCGTTGCCCAACTTTGCGAAATGCTTGGAATTTGCGATAAATCAGCATATCGTCTGTTGCGGAATAATAAGGTGAAACATATTCGGGTTGGGCAAACATACAGGGTGCCCAAAATACACATTTTGAAGTATCTGGAACTGCTTGAAAGTGGAGTCGAATAGCGGGTGAACAGACCCACAATCCTTGATTATGCGCGGTTTGAGCGGTATAATTAAGGTGTCATTGGTGGGTATTCTGACCGCTGCTAAAAGGAGGTTAGCACACATGGTAGCGGGACACCTGCGAGAAAAAAGTGGTTATTTCTATATGGTTCTGAACTATAAGGATGCAGACGGAAAGCGTCAATCCAAAACCATGAAAACCGGGCTTACCATTAAAGGCAACAAGAGGAAGGCAGAGACTATGTTGCTGGAGGCCCGGCAAAATTTTGTGGAACCGACACCAGCACAGGCATCGGATGAAATTCTCTTTGCTGATTATCTCAAAAAGTGGATCGAAATGATGAAGAACAGCATTGCCTACACGACGTATGCAAATTACCGTATGACGATGCACGCGAGCACCATCCCATATTTTGCGGAACGAAAAACGCTTTTGAAGGAGCTTACCCCGCAAGAGATACAGGACTATTATCAATGGGAACTGGACGAGCGCAAGGTAAAGGCAAACACTGTGATCCACAAACATGCCAACATTCGTAAATGTTTGCAACATGCTTTCCGGCAGGGAATCATTGACTCAAACCCGGCTGACCGGGTAGAACGGCCAAAGGTGCAGAAGTACCGGGGCAAGACATACTCGCCGGCAGAGCTTGAAAACTTGTTTACGATTGTGAAGGGCACACGGATCGAGTTTGCTGTTGTTGCGGGTGCTTTCTATGGTCTGCGGCGAAGCGAAGCGGTGGGGCTCAAATGGGATGCCATCGACTTTGATAACAAGACCATCACCATCAAGCACACGGTTACAGAGGTGAGCATTCACGGCAAACGGGAAGTGGTTGCCAGTGACAAGACCAAAACGAAGTCGAGCTATCGCACACTGCCGCTGATTCCGCAATTTGAACAGCTCTTGCTGAAAATGAAAGCGCAGCAGGCCGAGTACAAAGAAGTTTGTGGGAAATGCTATTGCCATGACTATGCAGAGTACATTTATGTAAATGAGCTTGGCGAGTTGATCCCGCCCAACTATGTGTCGCAGCACTTCAAGATCGTTCTGAAAAACAACGGGCTTGAGGACATCCGCTTTCACGATTTGCGGCATAGTTGTGCCAGCCTGTTGTATGCACAGGGTGTCAGCCTGCGGGAGATTCAAGAGTGGCTAGGGCATAGCGACATCGGCACGACTTCTAATATCTACACACACCTGGACTACAATACCAAGGTGGCCTCTGCCAATGCAATTATCAGTGTGTTCGGTGATGCTGGTAAGCAGAAGCAGGGTAAAAAGAAAAGCCCTCAAAGTGCATAGCACGATGAGAGCCTTTCGGGTGATGGTGCCGGTGGCCGGACTCGAACCGGCACGGTGTCGCCACCAATGGATTTTGAGTCCATCACGTCTGCCAATTCCATCACACCGGCGTATATTTTCCCCGATTTTCCCGCTTTAGAAAAAGGAGGGAAAAACAGGAGGGAAAAACCAGATTGACACATATTTGGTTGTCAAAAATAGACGGTAGTAAATCAACTATCATGCACCGATGCCGTCAGACACACTAGATTTTGAGTCCATCACGTCTGCCAATTCCATCACACCGGCGTATATTTTTCCTCGTTTTCCCGCTTTAGAAAAGGGAGGGAAAAACAGGAGGGAAAAACCAGATTAACACATATTTGGTTGTCAAAAATAGACGGTAGTAAATCAACTATCATGCACCGATGCCGTCAGACACACTAGATTTTGAGTCCATCACGTCTGCCAATTCCATCACACCGGCACAGTGCAGATAACAGTATACCCAAAAAAAAGACTGAACGCAAGAGCGAATTAATAGGCAAGGACAAGTTTTTTTTGCGGTTTTATATAACAGGTGGCTGTTTTTACATGGAACAGCTTATTCAGTGAAACCGATACACTTTTTTGCCCGCCGTACTCGAAGATAGACTTAAACACATAACCCCAGACGGCGCCGATGGCTTTTTTGACAAAATCCTCGAGCTTGGCGTCTTCTTCTCCGGTGATGTTTTTCAGATCCTCGGCGTAATAGCAGAGGAAGGTTTTTACGGGTGGGATGCCAAACAAGTCGTTACAGAAGATGATATGTCCCATAAGGTCCCGGTCCTGCAGGGCCTGCACACACAATTTCCAGTAGGGGAAATAGGCTTCCTCATTTTGGAAATCCTTGAAATGGGGATATTTTTTTGAAAATCCCTCACAGGTATCCTGCACTATCTCATCCACAGTGATAATCACGCGCGCCGCCTCCCCTTCACCCGGTAGTTATCATAGAAAGCATAAATACCAAACAAAACACATCTGTATTTTTCCTTGATAATAGCTTATTATACGGGGTAGGATGTGAGGTGTCAACGGCAGGGGCGGGTTGAGGCCGCGCTGTGGTTCTGCGTCGAGAAAGGGTCCATTTGACTTTCCGCTTTGTTTTTCTTATCATTGGGTAGACACAAAACGAGGAGAAGAAACCCATGAGTGACGAGGATTTGATGCGGCTGGCCCTGGAGCAGGCAAAACTGGCGGCCAGTGAGGGTGAAGTGCCCGTGGGGGCCGTGGTGGCAAGGCATGGAGAGCTGGTATCCTGTGCGCATAACCGTAGAGAAAATGACAAGAATGCCCTTTCCCATGCGGAAATTCTCGCAATTGACACCGCATGTAAAACATTGGGCGGCTGGCGGCTATGGGAGTGTGAGCTCTTTGTGACGCTGGAACCCTGCCCGATGTGTGCCGGCGCCATCATCAACAGCCGGCTGAGGCGGCTTGTGTGGGGTGCAGATGACCCAAAAGCAGGCTGCTGTGGCTCGGTAACCAACCTGTTCGCCCTGCCTTTCAACCATAGGCCACACCTGCAGGGCGGGCTTATGGCAAAGGAATGTGCGGGGCTGCTGCAAGATTTTTTTGGTAAACTGCGCAGTACGACCTGATGCGGTAAAAGGGAGGACAAGCATGCGTCCATGCGTTTTGATTACAGGTGCTTCGGGAGGCATTGGCGCTGCCACTGCCCTCGCTTTCGCGCGGGAGGGTTACCCTGTGGGTTTGGGATACTTCAAAGGAGAAAGAAAGGCGTCGGCCCTGTGTGACCGGCTGCAAAAAGAGGGATATGGTGCCGCGCTGTGTGCGGGCGATGTGTGCCATGCGCAGGGCGTAGAACGGATGTTTCAGAGGGCGGAGGAGGCGTTTGGCCCGGTGTTGACGCTTGTGAATTGCGCGGGTGTTTCCCAGCAGAAGATGGCGGGAGAACTGAGTGTGGAAGAGTGGGACGAGATGTTCGCGGTGCATGCCAGAGGCAGTTTTTTGTGCTGTAAGCGGGCGATGCCGCAGATGCTGAAGCGAAAAGCGGGGTGTATTGTCAACGTATCTTCAATGTGGGGCCAGGTAGGTGCTTCCTGTGAAGTTCATTATTCGGCAGCCAAGGCGGCGGTCATTGGGCTGACAAAGGCGTTGGCCAAAGAGCTTGGCCCCAGCCATATCCGCGTGAACTGTGTGGCGCCCGGGGCCACGGATACCCAAATGCTGGACGAGCTCGACGAAGAGGGCAGGGAGCTTCTCTGTGAGCAGACCCCCCTCGGCCGTTTGGGCAGCGCCTCGGAAGTGGCCGAGTGCATCCTGTTCCTTGCGGGGGAAAAGGCCTCTTTTCTCACCGGGCAGGTGCTCAGCCCAAACGGGGGCTACGTCATGTGAAGGAGGGGCCTATCTAACGTACCCGATAAAGAACGCGGAGGGGACACCGCCCCCTGTGAATATTGTGCTTGACAAGCGGGAACCTGGATGATAAAATGAATCAAATTCAGAAACCGTTGATTGGGAAGAGTAGTCTTTGCAAACGGAGTATAGAGAGCGGCCTGGTGGTGGAAAGGCGGCCTTACGTGCAAAGGGGAATGGACCCAAGAGGGCGGCCCGAAATTGCCAAAAGGCAAGAGTAGTAGCCGACGGGAAAGCCGAACCCGTTATCAGGACGGCGCGCATAGTTTTGTGCGTAAAGTGGGCGCGGAAGCGTCAAATTGGGTGGTACCGCAGGAGTATATCTCTTGTCCCTTTGGGGGCAGGAGTTTTTTTATTTGTAACCAACATCGGTATGCTTCAGGTTGCAGGCCTACGGGCTCGCTCTTGAGAGAATGCCTCGCGCGGCAGGGAAAGGAAAACCCAAAGCGCGACAGTATGTGACAGGCAGATATTGGGTTTACAGAGAGGAAGATGGATGATGAGACAACCGGGAAAACGATGGCCGGGGTAAAAACGCAAACAGAGGGCCTTATTTTGAAGAACACCACCGGGCGCAAGCGCCCTGAGCCATAAGGAGGAAACAATGAAAATCCCATATAAGACCTACCTGACCGAAGAACAACTGCCGAAACAATGGCTGAATATCCGGGCGTTCATGAAGGAAAAGCCCGCGGCGATGATTGTGCCCTCGACGGGTAAAGAGGCAGGGTTTGATGATTTGACGCCGGTTTTCTGTGACGAACTGGTGCGGCAGGAACTGGACAACACCACCCCGTATATCGATATCCCGAAGGAAATTCTTGAGTACTATAAAATGTACCGCCCCTCCCCGCTGGTGAGGGCCTATCAACTGGAAAAGGCTCTTGGCACTCCGGCCAAGATCTATTATAAGTTTGAGGGAAACAACACCTCCGGCAGCCACAAGCTCAACAGCGCCGCCGCACAGGTGTACTATGCCAAACAGCAGGGCCTCACCAGCCTGACAACCGAGACAGGGGCCGGGCAGTGGGGTACGGCGCTCTCGATGGCATGTGCATTTTTCGAGGTCGACCTCGATGTCTATATGGTCAAAGTGAGCTATGAGCAAAAACCGTACCGCAAAGCGGTGATGCAGACCTATGGCGCCGATGTGATTCCGAGCCCCAGCGATTCGACCCAGGTGGGCAGGGCCATCCTGGCCGAGCACCCCGGTACGGGGGGCAGCCTGGGCTGTGCGATCTCTGAGGCCGTGGAAAAGGCCGTACAGACAGATAAATGCAGGTATGTGCTTGGCTCGGTTTTGAACCAGGTCGTGCTGCACCAGAGCGTCATTGGCCTGGAGACGAAAACGGCGATGGACATGCTGGGGGAATACCCCGACCTCGTCATCGGCTGTGCCGGTGGCGGCTCTAACCTCGGTGGGTTGGTGTCCGCCTATATGAAAGACAAGCTGACAGGGGAGGGGGACGCCCATTTTGTCGCGATTGAACCCGCCTCTTGCCCCAGCCTGACGCGCGGTAAATTCGCCTACGATTTCTGCGACACAGGGCGCATTACCCCATTGGCCAAGATGTATACGCTGGGCTCGGGATTCATGCCCGCGCCCAACCATGCGGGCGGCCTTCGCTACCACGGCATGTCTCCGGTGCTCTCCACGCTGTATGACGGCGGCTTTATGGAGGCGCGCAGCGTAGAGCAGACCGCCGTTTTTGAGGCGGCTACCCTCTTCGCGAAGTATGAGACCATCCTGCCGGCGCCCGAGAGCGCCCACGCCATACGGGTGGCGATCGACGAGGCGCTGGCCTGCAAAGAGAGCGGGGAAGAGAAAACGATCCTTTTCGGTCTGACCGGTACAGGTTATTTTGACATGAAAGCCTATATGAGCTACCACAATGGTGAGATGCGAGATTATGTGCCCACCGACGCCGAGCTGGAAGAGGGATTTGCCAGCCTTCCGAATGTAGAGGCCCTGGGGCAATCAGCCGCAGTGTGACGTCTGTAAAAAGGAGTATGGGAAAGGCTGCCGCGAACCTGGCACAGAGCCCGGGGGTGGCGGCTTTTCCTTTGCAAAATCGGCCCGGTGCGGGGTGGTTGACAATCTCCCTTTTGGATGCCAAGATAATAACAGTATGACAGCTCTTGTACATGGGCGCAGTGGCCGCTCGGTAGGTAGAGTGCGAATAACCGACAGGAGGAGAGAATATGGAGCGCTTTGATTTAGGGATCATCGGGGGTGGGCCGGCCGGGTATCTTGCCGCCGAGCGCGCCGCGGAAGGCGGGTTGAAGGTGGTTGTTTTTGAAAAGAGGGCTCTCGGCGGGGTCTGCCTCAATGAAGGCTGTATCCCCTCAAAGGCCTTTTTGAACTCTGCAAAAATCTTTCACTATGCCGCGCATGGGGAAAAATATGGCGTCACCACAAAAGGCGCCGAGATCGACCACGCAGTGGTGGTGAAGCGCAAGAACAAAGTGGTGAAAATCCTCGTTTCAGGCGTGAAACAAAAGCTCAAAAAATACGAAGTGACCGTAGTGGACGCGCAAGCGAAGATCACGGGGGGAAAGGCCGGTTCGTTTACCGTAGAGGCCGGCGGAGAAACCTATGAGACGGATAAGTTGCTTGTGGCCTGTGGCTCGGTGCCGGTGGTGCCGCCCATCCCCGGGGTAGAAGAGGGGCTGGAAGCGGGCACGGTCCTCACGAACCGTGAGATTTTGGATCTTACGCAGGCACCTGCCTCCCTTGTGGTGATTGGGGCAGGGGTGATCGGCCTGGAGATGGCCTGCTACTTTAACGACATCGGCACCGAAGTGACCGTGGTGGAGATGCTGGGGAAATGCGCGGGCCCTACGGACGAGGAAATTAGCGGCATTTTGCAGAAAAACCTGGAAAAACGCGGTATTCGTTTCCACCTGAACAGCAAGGTGACGGCGGTGGAGGGCGGTAAGGTCACATTCGAGACGAGCGAGGGAACACAGAGCGTGCAGGCGGATAAAGTGCTGCTTTCGATTGGCCGCAGAGTGGACACCGAGGGCCTTGGCCTGGATGCGCTGGGCGTTGCCACGGAAAGGGGCGCGGTGGTGACCGACGAGCGGCTGCGCACCAATGTGCACGGTGTTTGGGCGGCGGGGGATAGTAACGGGAAGTCGATGCTTGCCCATACGGCCTACCGGGAGAGTGAAGTGGCCGTGAACGACATGTTGGGCAGGGAAGACCGTATGCGGTACGACGCGATTCCTTCGGTGATTTACACAAACCCCGAGGTGGCAGGGGTGGGCCACACCATGGCCACCGCCAAAGCCGCCGGCCTGGACGTGGAAGAGGTGACGGTCTCGATGCGGTATTCGGGGCGTTACCTCGCCGAGGTGGAAGGCGGCGACGGCATTTGCAAGCTGGTGGTGGACAGGCAAAAAAATCGCCTCGTGGGCGTGCATATGATAGGCAGCTACACCTCGGAGATCATTTATGGCGCAGGTATGATGATTGAAACAGGCATGGAGATTGAGGATAGTAAGAAGATCGTATTTCCCCATCCCACGGTATGCGAGGTGATTCGGGAGGCCCTTTTTGAGGTATAACGAAAAAGAGGATAAGATATGAGTGTGTTTGAGGCCGGGATGCTTTTGTGTTTTGGGTTTGCATGGCCTGTGAATATTTATAAATCTTATAAATCCCGTTCCATAGAAGGGAAAAGCGTGCTCTTCCTCTTTGTCGTTTTTGCGGGGTATGTCTGTGGGATTCTGAACAAACTGGTGTATAATTTTGATCCTGTGTTTTGGCTCTATGTCCTGAATCTCTCGATGGTTACCGTGGATATCATCTTATACTACCGCAACAAACGGCTGGCCGACAGGTCTTTGAAGGCAAAGGCACCGTAACTTCATGCGTTGCGGGCGGCAGAGGCCGCCCGCGCAAAACACCCCTGCCGGTTGGTTCCGGCAGGGGTGTGCTCTGTATATACGCTCAGTTTCGTTTGACTTTGATCAGATAATGAAGTTCTTCCTTCGTGGATTTTTTTTTGGGTAGGATATGCACGATAAACGAGGGGTAGTATTGGCGAAAACGCTCTGAAATATCATAAAAGAAACCGTCCGGCTCGGGGTCTGTGTGGGGCAGGCGGCGCAGGTAATCCTCCCAGGCGCTTTGGGCTTGCGAGAAAAAGCCTGCATCGTCATAGGTAAGGGTGCCCTCACAGTAATAAGATGCGTTTTCGTCCAGCTCCCCAAGGGAAGCGATCAGCGTTTTGTGTTTGCCATAGATCACTTCGGTGTAATAGGCGGCGGCGTCACTTCTGCTCATATTGGTCAGCTCCTTTTGAAAGGGGTGGACAAATACGATTTCTGAAATGATTATACCACAGATCTATGTTTTTGAAAAAGCCACATTCCCGTTTTTGAGAGGTTTAGAGAAAGTGTTTCAGGTACAGACGGTACATTTCTATAGAGAGATCGTTTTGGTACGCGGCGTATTTTTCAAGCAGCCAGCGGCCATTTTTGGTGAGCTCGGAACGGCCGTGTTCCTGGCCGCCCCGTGTGCGGAAAAGCACCTTGTACCCAAATTGTTTTTCGATGTTTTCGACGGTTTTCCAGCCTTTACTGTAGGAAAGCCCCATCTGGGTGCAGGCCATGCGCAGGGAGCCCGTCTGCTCGATGAGGCGAAGCAGGCGGTAGGGGCCGGGGCCAAAGAACGCCTCCTCGTGGCGCAGGGCGAGTTTCATCGTTGGTCGGACGGTAAAAAGGGGCGGGTAGCCCGTGCAGGCAGAGGGTTCAGCTTCGTCGCTTTCGGCGGAGACGAAATCATCGTCCGGCGAAAAGGGCAAAAAATGGGGTGTGGTGCCCGCCGCCTGTATCAGGGGGGCGATGCCCCGGCCGGGCACTTTGTTTTTCTGGATATTGGAAAACAGGCGGTTTGACAAAAGAAGCGGAAAACCGGGAACTTGCCCGTAGAGCGGAACCAGGAGATCGGAGGGGGCGGAGAACAGCGCTTGCATCACCTCTTTCGAGGGCGGACTGGGGCA
The DNA here is from genome assembly GCA_030266325.1 of Ruminococcaceae bacterium OttesenSCG-928-I18. GTDB lineage: Bacteria > Bacillota > Clostridia > Oscillospirales > Ruminococcaceae > JAAYCI01. The sequence continues at coordinate 22,301 of JAJDHT010000012.1, read as the reverse complement.
GCTGGGAGAGATGGGAAAAAGCAGGAGACGTTCACAACGCTGGTCCAAATGCGCCAGCCCTTGTTTTGCAAGATACAGCAGATTGTCGTCGGAGGTCTCGTCTATTTCGACGGGGGTAAAACCGGCGGGCTCGTCCCGATGAATGCCTGCCAAAACATTCCTTGTGGCCAGCAGAAGGATGTCCTCGATGCCTGCCGCATGCAGCGTTTTCAGGAAAGGGGCAAGGGGTAAAGCCCCCGGCAAAACCGGGGGAACGGGGGGAGAGGGGGGGATTGCTACGAAGACAAGGGCACCTGTCATGGCCGGTTTCTCCTCAGGAATGATTTCAGGTGGTTCTGGCACAGTCGCCGGTATTTCCCCGCAGGGTGTCCAGTGCATGCTCCAAAACCGGAAGCACGGCGTCGAGGGATTCTTCCGCGGCCTTGGGGCTGCCCGGAAGGTTGATGATCAGGGTGTTGTGACACAGGGCGGAAACCCCGCGGCTGAGCATGCCCCTTGGCGTGATAGAGAGGCTGCGCGCGCGCATGGCTTCGCTGATGCCGGGAACCTGGCGGTGTGCGACAGACAGTGTGGCCTCGGGGGTACAGTCCCGCGGCGAGAGGCCGGTGCCGCCTGTCGTCAAAATCAGGTCCGCGCTGTCGTCTTCGCTCCAGGTTTGCAGCTGGGAGCTGATGGCCGCCTGGTCGTCGGGCAGAAGGCGGGTGTCTGTGACAACACAGCCCAGCGCCTCCATTTTTTTTTTGAGAAGGGGGCCGCTCTCGTCGATGCGTTCCCCTTTGGCGCCTTTGTCACTCGCTGTCAACACAGCCACCCGGTAGGGGGTGTTCCACATACAGAACCTCTCTTTCAGATGGAGCCCATAAACGGGGGGCGGCTTGCCACCCTCATGGGTTTTGAAGACGGTACATGCCGCAGGCGCGGTCAACCGCTTTTCCCTCTGTCGTGGGAACGGTTCCGATGATGCGGCCCAGGTGGTTTTCCGGTTTGTTTCGGATGGCCTGCTCAATGACCCTGACGAACTCCCCATCGCTGACCCCTCCGCGCAGCAGGGCTTTGAGGGAGATGCCGCGGTTGGAAAACAGGCAAAGTTTCAAAAATCCACTGGCGGTGAGACGCAGGCGGTTGCAGGAGGCACAAAACTGGCGGCTGTGAAAGGGATGAGCACGATGCGCCCTTTGAAATCTTTCGCCTTCCAGTAGTGGGAGAGCTCGGACGAGCCAGGCACGTCGAGCGGGGTCAAAGGAACGTAGGATTTTCGGATGATCTGCATCGCTTTGTCTGACAAAACGCCGTCTTTTACATATTCATCGGCGTAGGGGATCCACTCGATGAGGCGGATGTCGAGCGGGTGGTCTTTGGCTAGGGCAACCACGCTGAACCAGTCGTCTACCTTGCTGTCGGGCGCCAACACATAGTTGATTTTGACACTGCGGAAAGGCAGGGAGAGTGCTTTTTGTATACTGCGCCAGACGCGTGGCCACTCGTCCCGCTTCGTCAGCTGGGTATAGCGGTACCTCTCTGCGGTGTCGAGGTTGAGATTGACCCCGTCCACACCGGCGTCAAAGAGCGCTTCGGCCATTTCTTCAAGCAGTACCCCGTTGGTGGTGAGGCCAAGAAACTCGATTCCCCGTATTCTCTTCAGCCTCTCTGCCAGAAGGGGCAGATCCTGCCGCACGAGAGGTTCACCGCCGGTGAGGCGCAAGCGGGTGACTCCCATTTTTGCCAAAATGCGTACGACCCTGACGATTTCATCGTAGGTGAGTATTTCATCATAGGGGATGGTGTGTACTTCTTCCTGTGGGATACAGTACGAGCATTGAAGGTTGCAGCGGTCGGTGACCGAGATGCGCAGATAGTCAAGTTCGCGTCCAAATCCATCGTTCATAGGTTATCTGTCTCGTTTCTTTGATAGTCCCCGCTTTTGCCGCCCTGCTTTTTAAACAGGCGCACCTCGCCGATGACCATACCCTTGTCGAGCGATTTGCACATATCGTAGATTGTGAGCAGGGCGATATTCGCACCACAGAGCGCTTCCATTTCAACGCCTGTCTTGCCGGTGGTCTGCACCGTGCACACCACTTCGATGCTGTGGTCATTTTCCAATATGGAGAAGTCAATGGAAGCCTTATCGATGGGCATGGGATGGCAAAGCGGGATGAGGGAAGAAGTGCGTTTCAGCCCCATGATGCCTGCGACACGCGCAACGCCCAGGACATCTCCTTTTTTGGCCGTGCCGCGGCTCACGGCTTGCAAGGCGGCGTCATTGAGGGTGATTTTGCCCCCGGCGACGGCGATGCGCAGCGTCTCTTCCTTGCCGGAGACATCTACCATGATCGCTTTTCCAGCCGCGTCGAAATGGTTGCTCTGGTTTTCGGGCATTCTGTTTTCACCTCTCCTACTGGTCTAGGTATTTTCTAATAATAACACATCCCGGGGTTGCACTGCCAGATATTTAGGAGAAGAGGCGTTTTCAAGCTCTTTAGCATACTTCCACCAGATCGTGCCGCCGTCCTCTGCGGCGTCGGCATTGCGAAAGAGGACGTTCCACTCGAAAGGACTTTCCACCTTTTCAAGGGGGAGGAACCGGATGGCGTTGGGGGCGTTTTGCTCGCTTGGGTAAAAGTAGTGTGCGCGCACCCCGATATGGGTGAGGCGCGGGGGGATGGGCCCCTCCACTCGTAAAGTGGTCTGCCAGTCCAAGGCCTCGACCTCGTTTTCGCCGGTCTGTTTCGCCCGAGAAAAATTCTTGCACCCGGTGAGCCGGGCGGTGATGAGGTGATCGGGTCGGGAGAAGACAGATTTTGTGCTTCCGAACGATACTTTCTTCCCCTCGTCCAGCACGAGCAGATGATTGCTGAGCTTATACACTTCATCCCGGTTGTGTGTCACCATGACGGCATGCCCGGGATAGTGCTGGAGAAGGTTTCTCATCTCCACCTGCAGCGCCTCTTTGAGGTAGGCGTCGAGCGCAGAGAAGGGCTCGTCCAAGAGCAGGGCCTCTGGTTCGTAGGCCAGGATGCGGGCCAGAGCCACGCGCTGCTGCTGCCCGCCCGAAAGCTGCGCAGGGTATCGCTTTTCAAGGTCGGTCAGCTTGTACCGCCGGATGAGCTCGCGGATTTTTGGCCCCTTCTCCTGTCTGCTGCCCTGCAGAGAGCAGGCGATGTTCTGTTCCACGGTCATGTTGGGGAAAAGGGCGTAGCTTTGAAACAGGTAGCCGATGTTGCGCTTTTGGGGTTTCAGGTTGATTTTTCTTTTGGAGTCGAACAGGACGCGGCCGTTCAGAACCACATGGCCGCTGTCGGGCGTCAGAATGCCGGCGATACATTTCAGCGTCATGCTTTTGCCGCTGCCCGAGGCGCCGAGGATACCGAGGGGCTGCCCGTCAGAGTGAAACTGGACATGCAGGCGGAACCCTTTGAAATCTTTGCGGATATCCACTTCCAGGCTCATTTTCTTCCCCCCCGGCCGAGATATTTGCGTTCCTTGGCGGTGAACCAGTTCATGCCGGCCACGACGAGGAAGGAGATGCCGACGAGAATGAGGACATATTCGTAGGCGCTTTCCATGTTGCCGCCCGCCACAGCGGAATAGATGGCGAGCGGAAGGGTGCGTGTTTGCCCCGCGATGTTCCCGGCGATCATGATGGTGGCGCCAAATTCCCCAAGGCCCCGCGCAAAGGCGAGGATGCCGCCCGCCGCCACGCCGGGCAGGGCCATGGGCAGGATCACTTTCCGGAAAATGCGCCACTCGTTCATGCCGATGGTGCGCGCGGCAGAGACGAGGTCTGCGTCCACTTGCTCGAATGCGCCGCGGGCGCTTCGGTACATCAGCGGAAAGGAGATCACCACGGCGGCCAACACCGTGGCCCCCCAGGAGAAGACGATTTTTACACCGAGGACGTCCAGGAAAAATTCGCCGACGGGCCGTTTGACACCAAAGATGTAGAGCAGGAAAAACCCGGCCACGGTGGGCGGGAGGACGAGTGGCAGGGTGAGTATGGCGTCGAGTACCATTTTCAGCTTTTCCCTGTGCAGGGATACGACGGCCCAGGCGGCCAGGATGCCGAGCAGAAAAGTGAATACGATGGACACCGATGCGGTTTTAAGGGAAATCCATACGGCGGACAGGTCCATAGATACGCCTCCAGCGGGGAATTTGTGCAGTGCGAGGGTCTAGTAAAAAATAGCACAATTGTGTGTGAAATACAAGAGAGGCAAGCCCGCTTTCGCAGAGGGCTTGCCCCTTGAGATCCTGTGTTTAGAGATTGGATTTAAAGCCGTTTTCTATAAAAATATCCATGGCTTCGGGTGTTTGCAGGAATTCCACAAAAAGCGCGGCGGCTTCCTGGTGGGCGCTTTCCGAGAGAACGCCGACCGGGTAGATGACCGGGGTCTCGAGGCTGCCTTCGGGGGCGATGGAAAGAATCTTGACCTGGTCGGGCATCTGGGCGGCGTCGGTGGCATAGACAATACCCACGTCGGCGCTGCTTTCCGCCACCCAGTTGAGAACCTGGGTCACATCGGTGCCGAGGGTGAGGGAGGGCTGCACCTGGTCCCAGAGCCCGAGGTTTGTGAGCACCTCCTCGGCGTACTGCCCCGCGGGAACACTCTCAGGGTCGCCGATGGCGATGGTTTGGGCCTCCGTGATCTGCTCAAAAGAGCTGATGGAGGTATCTGCATCGGCCGGGGCGATCAGTACGATTTCGTTTTCGAGCAGATCGACGACGCTGCTTTCCTCAATGAAACCGCCCTCCACCAGCGCGTCCATCTGTTTTGTCGCCGCGCTCATGAAAACATCGGCGGCCATACCCTCTTCAATTTGGGTCTGCAGGTTGCCGCTGCTGCCATAGGTACCCGTGACGGTGACCCAGGGGTACTGCTCCTGGAACAGGGGAATCAGCTGGTTGACATAGGAGTCCTCCAGGCTTGCGGCGGCGGCCAGCATGATTTCGACCGGCTCTTGGTCTGCCTGCGGCAGGGTGGAGGATACGTCGGCGGCGGGGGTGCTGGCGGGCGCGGCTTCAGAAGCGGGGGGCGCCGCAGAGGATGCGGCGGTGTCGCCACCGCTGCATCCAGACAGCAGCAGTGTGGTACACATGAGCAGGGCGGTCAGTAAGGTGAAAGCTTTTCTCATGGTTGTGTCTCCTTGTCTACTATTGACGTGCCAGGGTTGGACGATCGATATCTTTTTGTAAATATATCGATCGCTAGGGGCTATTATACTAAACCGCAAGAGGAAATGCAATGGCTAAATTTTACCATGTTGTTATTTCCTTTTCCCCCTTCTCCGGCGGGGGAAAGGGCGGCGCTACGGGCCGGCAAGCCCGCCCAAAGGGGAGAGGCATGAGACCCGACTGATGGGGAATAAAAAAAACCGGCCGCGCGGGCCGGGGCGAAAAAGGCGTATTACTTGTCTCAGACAGTCAACGCAGCAACATGACGGTGACGGCATCCCCACGGGAGAGGGGCCCGCTGCCTGCGGGGATGTCGAGCAGGCAGTTGCAGTTTACAAGGGAGGAGAGCATACCCGAAGCATGTTTTTTTGGCAGATAGACCTTCCCGTCCCGAAGGCTGGCGCGTAAAAGCCGGCGGCAGGGGCTGGGTTTGTGAAAATCGTTCTCCAAAAAACCGCCGGAACGTTGAGGCAGTGGGTGGCGGTTTCCCCCTTTTTGCAAGATACAGGGCACGGCCAGCATTTCGAAGGTGGCGAAAGCGGCAAAGGGGTTGCCCGAGAGGCAGAGTATGGTTTTACCCTGTTTGAGGAAACCGATGGCGGGGGAGCCCGGTTTCACGGCCACCCCCTTGAACAGCGGGGAGGCCTCTGCCTTTTGGCCCACTTCGTACATATAGTCGTGGCGGCCGACCGAGACGCCGCCGGTGCTGACGACAAGGTCGTTTTCCGCGTGCAGGGTTTCAAGCTCTGCCAGCAGGGTGTTGGGCACATCCGGCGCGACAACCCCTTTTGATATGCCACCGAGTTCCCGCACCCGGGCGCAGAGCAAATGGAGGTTGCTGTCGTAGATTTTCCCCTCTGCCAGCGGGGCGCCCAGCTCGGCCAGTTCGCTGCCCGTAGAGAGGATGCCCACCTTCGGTTTGGGATAGACAGAAACCTGGCGCAGCCCCTGGCCGGCCAGGATGCCGATGGCCGAGCTATTCAGAAAACTGCCGCCCTGCAGCAGCGGCTGGCCCTTTTGTACGTCTTCCCCCTGCAGGCAGAGGTTGGCTCCTTTGCCCAGCGTTTCAAAGATTTGTACCGTTTCGCCCCCTTCATCGGTGTCCTCCTGCCGCACGACGGCGCTTGTGCCGACGGGCAGGGGTGCGCCCGTCATGATGCGTGCGGCTTCCCCTTCCTGCAGAGGTTTTTGGGGGGCGTCCCCGGCAAAGATCTCCTGCGTGACAGACAGCCGGGCGGGGGAGGAGGGACCCGCATTGGCGATGTCCTCATAGCGGACGGCGTACCCGTCCAAAGGCGACCGTGAGAACGGAGGCTGCGCGATTTGGGCGAAGAGGTCGCCGGCTAAAACGCGCCCGAGCGCCTGCGAAAGCGGGAGTGTTTCACTGGCGTTTGAGGCATGGTTATGCTCTAAAAGCAGAGCGACCGCCTTTTCCAGCGGCAGATGCTGATGCATGTCACACTCCCCTTATCTTACTCTTACTCTTCTCTTCACTTGAGGTACTGGGGAGTATCATACAACAAGGGGAGGTTATGGTCAATGCGGGCGTAGGCCGAAGACAAACGGCACATCGCGGCGGACCCCAGGGCCCCCTCATCTCGGCCCAAGAGCCGGTGCTGCGCACCGGTTGGCCTCGAAACAGGCCTGCGGGCCTAGTCTTGGCCAGCTTGCGGCCAATTCACCTTGTCAGCTGTAAACCCACGCGGTAGTTACATACCTTTTGTACGCGCCCCCCGCGTGGTTTTTTGCTTCCTGCGCTGCACTCGTTTCTCTTGGCCTGTTATTGGACGGACTTTGTCTACAGTCTCTGCCCTCCCCCGCCAAAGGCGGGGGGAGATCCGACGGGGTTTGCCTTGACTTAGAGGATGGCAAGGGATATTCTGGAAAGTAAGAAGAAGTGCCTATGGGCACAAGTGCATATGCAAAAAGGAGAAATAGTATGAAACTGAGTGCAAGAAACCAGCTCAAGGGAAAAGTAGTCAAGGTGGAAGAGGGCGCGGTGAACGGCATTGTCGTGATTGACATCGGCGGGGGAAACCAGATCAGCGCCACGATTTCGATGAATGCCATCAAAGAGCTCGACCTCAAAGAGGGAAAAGAGGCCTATGCGGTGATCAAGGCGACTTCGGTTATGGTGGGAATTGACTGATCCCGCTGTCCCATGACAGCGGTGTTTCACCACAAAAAAAGAGGGCGGCGTTCCCATCCAGGGATGCGGCCCTTTTTGCGTAATTGAAGCGAGTGGCGCCTGCCACCGTATAATATCCGGGTGTGTTTCGTGCCCCGATCCCGTCCGCTCTTCGAAGCCTCTATTTTACCGCCGCATACACCTTCGTTCCCAGCTGGGGGTGAGAGGGGCATTCGACGGAGATTTCGAATACACCGCTGTGCGGCGGGGCGGTATAGACCCCTTCCTCATTGATGGTGCCGCCCCCCTCGTCCAGCACCTTGTAGCGAAGCTCGCAGGGGGTGATGTGCTCAAACAGGACAAGAACCTGTGCCGTCTCTCCCGGGGAAAGCGTCAGGATATCCGGCCTGGCACGGATGGCGGCATGTTCGGCCGGGGTGGTCTCTTCCATGGGGGCGGAAGGCAGGGGTTCATGAAGGAGGATGAACTCATAATTTGCATAGGCGATGCTTAACACACGCCGCCCCTTTTTATTGAGCCGCGAAAGCGCTGCCTTGAGCTCTGTTTCCTGTGAACGACCACTCGCGATGGATAAAACTGTAATTTCCTGCATCCGTATCACCTCGGTCTCATTATAGCACAGCATGCCGGATACCGGATGGGTTACTCTTTTTAAATTGCTGTAAAAAGAAGGGTTATGGCCGTTTGGGTTTCACAAGCGGTTTTGCCCTGTCCCGGAGCTGGAGATATTTTTCTTTGTCTTTTGCGATGGACCGAAGGCGAAGTTCTTCGGCGGCCAGCTCTTTTTCGAGCATTTTATCGCGCTGCATAGCCTGTAAAGAGGGCTTTTGTTCCGGTTTTTTTGCTTTCAATTCTTGGCGCACTCCTTTGTCGCAGATGCGAATCATTTGGAAAAATTCGAGTGAAGGAACGTTACATAATTCGCATGAGCAGGAAGTAAATGACCTGCCCCCGCGCGAGACCTTCCCAAAATAAGGGGGAGAGTGATCTATCATTGATAAGTATACTCAAAAAAGGGCGAAAAAATGCTCGAAATCTGCCCGTGAAAAGAGGAGGGAGCTCCGTAAAAGTTGGGGCGGGTTTTTATTTTTTGGATGGTGTTTTATGGACGATATGGTATAATAGAGCAGTGGCATGTGGTTGTGGGCTGGGAAGAAAGCACACTTTTGGGGAAAGCGGGTGGTTTGCCTGAAAAAATATCTGATTGGCGGCGGAGCCTTTGATGCTGTTTTGATTTTGCTGGCCCTGCTTTTTTCCTCTTTGAGCCGCACCGAGCTGATCATCCGTTTTGGCGTGGGGTTAACCGACCTGCTGCTTGTGGCCGGATGGGTGGTGCTGGGGGCCTTGGCCGTTGCGGGGAATGCGCTGTGGATTACTCTTGCGGTAAAGCACGCGAGACGCAACCGGCTGCCAGGCCCTGCGCCGAAGCTGACCCTGTCGCCCAAGGAGCAGCTTGACCCGATGCGGATCCGCGAGGAGCTGCTGGCTTATAAAAAACAGCGGCCCGCTTTACAGCAGGCGATCGACCAGGCGATTTCACAGATGGACAGCATGGACAGAAAACAGGAAAAACTGGGAGAGGTATTTGAGCGAAACCGGGTGCAGACACTGGGAGAGGTGGCGGCTACGGTGGACGATACCGAGCAGGCCCTCTGCCGGAATATGGTGAAGATCATCAACCGGATCACGATTTGGGACCCCCAAGAGGTGGGGAAAAAGGGGAAGGAAGAGATTTTCAGAGAGCACCGCGCGTATATCCTCAAATTTCTGGACCGAAACGATGAACTGCTGCTGATGTGTGACAAGCTGTTGGCGGAGACCGTATGTTATGTGGACGAAAAAGACGCGACGCCCGACCAGAGCGCCTTACATTTGCAGGTGATGACGGAGACGATTGGGTCGCTGCGAAACATGAACCGTATATCGGATTAGCTGGCGGGAAGGCCAGACAGGGGGATGGGAATGAAGATGTGGAAAAGAAAGATTTCGGCCTTGTTGTCGGTGCTGCTGCTGGCGAGTTTGCTGGCCTCCTGCGGAGACGGACGCACGGGTTCGGGACAGGACCTGAGCGAAGAGGAGGCAATGGAGACGCTGGACGCCCTGCTGACCAAGGTAAATGTGCACGAAGTGCCCGCGGAGATGGACCTTGGGGAGGAGCACGCCGGGGGGCTTGCGGCGGAACTGCCCGAAATCGACACCTACCCCGTTACCGCACAGGGTGCCGGGCAGGTGGATGTGGAGATCTTGGCTTCGACTGAAAAATCCACCAAGGCCCAAAGCGGACCCAATATCGACGGGTGGCTCGTGGATGTGGCCGAGGAGTTCAACGCGCAGAATTATACGCTGGAGGACGGAAGGACAGTGTCAGTGACGGTGCGCGCCGTCGCCTCAGGCACGGCCACCGACTATATTATCTCGGGCAAGTATATGCCCGACGCCTTTTCACCGGCCAATGAACTGTGGGCTTCGATGATCGAGTCGCGTGGGGTCTCGCTTGACCTTGTGGAGAGAAGCATTGCCGGGAATACCGCGGGGATTTTGATGAGCGAGCGCAAGTATGAGGAGTTTACCGAGGCCCACGGGGAAGTGACCCTGGAAAACGTGGTGGACGCGACGCTGAACGGAGAGATTTTGCTGGGCTACACAAACCCCTATGTGAGCAGCACGGGGCTGAATATCCTGACGGCCATGCTGCAGTCCTTTGACCCGCAGAACCCCCTGGGCGAGCAGGCGGTGTCGAAACTGGAAGACCTGCAGGCGATGATCCCGCCGGTGGCCTATACGACGGCGCAGATGCGCGAGAGTGCCATAAAGGGACTTTTAGACGCCATGGTGATGGAATACCAGGCGTACATCAACCAGCCCGAACTCAAGGATTATCATTTTACACCCTTTGGCGTTCGCCACGACAACCCGGTGTATGCGGTGGAGGGCTGTCCGCCCGAAAAGCGGCAGGCGCTAGAGCTATTCACCGAGTTTTGCCTGGAGCCCCAGGCGCAGCAAATGGCCGAGGAGTGCGGGTTTAATGGGCACTCGAGCTACCAGGGCCAGGATGCGGACTTTACAGGGGACCAGCTGTTTGAGGCGCAGGAGATATGGAAGAAGAAAAAGGATGCCGGGCAGCCGGTGGTGGCCGTGTTTGTGACCGATGTGTCGGGCAGTATGGAGGGCACGCCCATTGCCGAGCTCAAGAGCAGCTTGCTCAACGCCTCGCAGTACATAAACGAGGACAGCTATGTGGGACTGATCAGCTATAGCGACGACGTCTACCTGCACCTGCCGATTGCCGAGTTTTCGAACACGCAGCGGGCGGCGTTTAACGGCGGGGTGAAAAGCTTGCTGGCGAGCGGCGGCACGGCAACGTACGACGCGGTACTTGTGGCGCTGAACATGCTGATGCAAGCCAAAGAGGAAATACCCAACGCGAGACTGATGATGTTTGTGCTAAGCGACGGGGAGCAGACGGAAGGATATGATTTTTCAAAGGTGGCGCCTGTGATACGCGGGCTGCGAGTGCCGGTACATACGATCTGTTACGGCACCGCCCTGGAGGAGATGGAGGAGATGTCCGGCTTGAATGAGGCCTCCTCCACCAAGGCGACGCCCGAGGATGTGGTGTACAACCTGAAGAATATTTTTAATGCACAAATGTGATGGTTTTTAGCTGAGAAGGGAGAGAGCGATGCAGGATTTTTTGCAGTTGTGTACCCGTCGGCAAAGCTGCCGCAACTATGATGGACGGACAGTGGAGCACGAAAAACTGGAAAAGGTGATGGAGGCAGCCAGGCTGACGCCCTCGGGCTGCAACGGGCAGCCCTGGAGTTTCGTGGTGGTGGAGGATGCGAAGGTGTTGCCCGAAGTGGTAAAATGCGCCCAGAGTATGGACAACAACCCTTGGGCAGACAAGGCCGGCGCGTTTATTATCGTGGTGGAAGAACCCGCCGTATTGATGCCGCAGGTGAGGAAACTTGTGGACAGCCAGTACTTTGCGAAAGGGGATATGGGCGCCGCGTGTTATGGGATCACCCTGCAGGCGGAAGAGCTGGGTCTTGGCAGCTGTATCATCGGTATTTTTGACCGCGCCAAACTGAGGGAACTCCTGGCCATCCCGAAAGAGAGCCCCATTTTTATCATGATAGCGCTGGGGTATCCGGCGGACGACAAGGTGAGGGAAAAAACGCGCAAGGATCTTTCGGAGATTGTCCGGTACGTGTAAGCGTTTTGACTGTTGGCCTGCAGGCCAAGAGAAACGAGTGCAGCGCAAGGAAGCAAAAAACCACGCTGCGGGCGCGTACAAAAGGTACGTAACCGCCGCGTGGGTTTGCAGCTGACGAAGCGATGCGCCGTTTGTCTTCGGCCTGGGTTTTTCCTCTAGTCCCCCAGCAGGTCGTCGGGCAGGTCGTTGTCCTCCCATTTCGCCCGTCTGCTCTCCTGTTTTTCCAGCCGGGCCAGTTTCCTCTCCAGCTCGGTAATCCTCCGGTCGATGATATTGGGAAAATCCCTCTGGTCCAGCTCCCCGCTGGGCGCGCAGGGCTCCCCTTCGCGCCGGGTGCGCACCACGACGGCGGGGCTGCCCACGGCGGTCGAGTCACAGGGCACGTCACTCAACACCGTGCTGTTTGCCCCCACACGGCTTCTCGCGCCAATCACCACGGGCCCCAGCACCTTGACGCCCGCGCCCAAAAGCACGTCGTCCTCCACCGTGGGGTGTCTTTTGCCCTTGTCTTTGCCCGTGCCTCCCAGGGTCACCCCGTGGTAGATGGTCACATGGTTGCCCACCTCGGCCGTCTCCCCAATCACCACGCCGGCGCCGTGGTCAATAAACAGGTTGTCCCCAATCTGCGCCCCCGGGTGGATCTCAATCCCCGTAAACCCGCGGCCCCACTGGCTCACCATGCGCGCCAGGAAAAAGCGGCGGTGCCGGTAGAGCCAGTGTGCCACCCGGTGGAAAATCAATATTTGAAACCCCGGGTAAAGCAGCAGCACCTGCGCCAGGCTCGTGCCGGCAGGGTCGGTATTCCGTATGTTTTTTGCGTCACTCAAAAGGCCCATTGCCACACTTCCCTCATTCCAGTTTTTCATCCCAAAATTCGGCAAATTGGTATAAAAAAGACACGAAAAGACACAATAACGCCCGGGGCACACCGTCGCCCCGGGCGTTTCCATCGGCAAAAGAAAACCTACACCGACCGAACATGCCGGAGCGACACAGGACAGATACAGGCGCAGGTAAACCGCTTTGTCATGATGTGGCGCTCCTTTCGGTAAGATTTATACCAGTGTACCATACCTCGGCGGGAACCGTCAAGACGCCCTACACTGAGGGAGTGTCCCGCCACGTTGTTTATCGAGGTATTTTTATCTGCCCTTCCCCCCGCCTCCGGCGGGGGGAAGGGCACCAGAACTTTTTGGGCAGCCTATACAAAACGCTCTTGGGACAACGCCTTACGCCGAAGCCGCCTTGACGATCTCGGCAAAGTCCGCCGGTTTAAGGCTCGCCCCGCCAATCAGCCCGCCGTCCACATTGGGTTTCGAGAGCAGTTCGGCCGCGTTGCCGGCGTTCATGCTGCCGCCGTATTGGATGGTCACTCCCTCGGCGGCCTGCTGGCCATACAGCTCGCCCAGCACGCCCCGAATGGCCGCACAGACCTCTTCTGCCTGCTCCGCCGTGGCCGTCCGCCCGGTGCCAATCGCCCACACGGGCTCATAGGCCAAAATCACCTTTTTCAGTTCTTCTGCGCTCACATCCCGCAGGGCCACCTTGGTCTGCAGACGCACCAGCTCCATCGTCACACCCTGTTCGCGCTGCGCCAGGCTCTCCCCCACGCACACAATAGCGGTCAGGCCTGCCGCCACGGCCGCTTTGGCACGCAGGTTTACGCTCTCGTCGGTCTCGCCAAAGTACTGCCGCCGTTCGCTGTGCCCCACAATGGCATACTCCACCCCAAGTTCCGTCAGCATATCCGCAGAAACCTCGCCGGTGAACGCCCCGTTTTTTTCGAAATGCACGTTCTGTGCCCCCACGGAAAGCCGGCTTCCTTTGGTCAGCTCAACCGCCGCGGGTATACTCGTAAAGGGCGGGCAAATCACCACACCGCATCCCGCATCCACCACGGCGGGCAGCAGGGCCTCTATCAGCTCTTTGCCCTCCCCCGCCGTTTTATTCATCTTCCAGTTGCCCGCAATCACCGCTTTGCGTTTCGTCTTGTCCATTCTCTTGCTCCTTCCTGCAAAATGAATTCAGTTTCCCCTATCACGCGTCTTGGATGGCGGCAATCCCCGGCAGTTCCTTGCCCTCCAGGTATTCCAGGCTCGCCCCGCCGCCCGTGGAGATGTGGGTCATCTTGTCCGCCAGGCCCAGCTGCATCACCGCCGCGGCGGAATCTCCGCCACCAATCACCGTCGTCGCGTCCGAAGCCGCCATCGCCTGCGCCACAGCCAGGGTCCCCTTGTTCAGCACCGGGTTTTCAAAGACGCCCATCGGGCCGTTCCACACAATGGTCTTGGCCTGGTTTATTTCGTCGGTGAACAGCGCTTCGCTCTTTTCTCCTATATCCAGCCCCATCCTGTCGGCGGGCATCGCCTCCACCGGATAGGTCTTCACCTCTATTTCGGCATCTATCGGGTCCGGGAAAGCGACCGCATTCACAGAGTCTACCGGAAGCAGCAATTTCACGCCCTTGTCTTTGGCTTTTTTCAGCATCTCCCGGCAGTAGTCCAGCTTCTCCTCATCCACCATGCTCTTGCCCACTTCATAGCCTTCGGCCTTCAAAAAGGTGTAGGCCATGCCGCCGCCGATGATCAGCGCATCCACCTTCTGCAGCAGGTTGTCAATCACATTGAGCTTGTCGGCAATTTTGGCGCCGCCTAAAATGGCAAGGAACGGACGCTTCGGGTTGTTCACTGCGTTGCCAAGATATTCAATCTCTTTGCCCATCAGGTAACCCACCGCCGTCACCGGCACATATTCGGCCACCCCCACCGTAGAGCAGTGCGCCCTATGGGAAGAGCCAAACGCGTCGTCCACATAGACATCGCACAAATCCGCCAAATCTTTGCTGAACGCAGGTTCATTTTTTGTCTCCTCGGGCCGGAAACGGGTGTTCTGCAGCAGCACAATGTCCCCGTCCTGCATGGCGTCAACCGCCTTGTGCGCATGCACGCCCGTCACGTCGTCGTCGTCGGCAAACACCACCGGCTTGCCCAGCAGCTCTGAAAGGCGCACCGCACAGGGCGCCAAAGAAAAGGCGGGGTCGGGCCCTTTGGGTTTCCCCAGATGGCTGCACAAAATCACCCTGGCGCCGTCTTCCACCAGCTTTCGAATCGTGGGCAGCGCAGCCACAATCCGGTTGTCATTGGTGATCTTCCCGTCTTTCAGCGGCACATTGAAATCCACACGTACCAACACGCGTTTGCCTTTTACATCGATATCGTCGATTGTCTTCTTTCCAAGGCCCATTTTCTACATCCTTTCCTTTCGTTTCTACTGCCCCTAAGTATACCGGAATCCGCCGCGCGGCGCAAGCAAACGAAGTCGGCCCAGCGCGAAAAAAGGCCACCTGCACGAAAAAGTGCCGGCGGCCGTTCGGCTTTCGTCCATTTTGTCCAGGAAAGGAGGAAGCCTGTATTCATCACGGGAACACTTCTCCCTTCCCGCTACGGAACCTTTTCCTCTCACTGCACGGCGGCGTCATTTTCCCGCAGGAAGGCATCGGTGCGCACTTGTCCATTTTCCGCAAGATTATAGTAGTAAAAATCGATATCACTGCCATGATAGACCCCGCTTGGGAACACCGTATCCAGCGGCGCGGGAAGGCTAAATTCCTCTGTGTCCACCGAAGAGCAAACCACAACGCCTCGCTCGGTATCCACTGCGGCATTGGCCAGGTGTTCCACCCGCTGGTACGCGCCATCCACCTGAATGTGAGAGCCCAAACTCTCTTCGGCGGGCGCCTCGGTGCCGTCGCGTTTCCAGTTGATGGGGTTGATCGCAATGGCTCCCTCCAGCCACACGGGGTTGTCTCCACCTATCTCGGGCGCCTCCGTGTTATAGGATATAATCACGCCGGTATCGTCCGCCCCTTGTGCAAAACGCAGGTGCGGGTTCTCTTCCAGGTCCCCCTCCGTCACCGCGTAGCCAATCACATAGGCAGCCACCATGCGTTCATACACTTCGGGGTGTTCTTCCATATAGTCCTTCAGCAGTTCGATAGACATACTGGACCCCTGGGAGTGGGAGAAGAGGAGGAAAGGCCTTCCCTCATTGTAGTGCTGGATATAGTAGTCAAAAGCCGCCAGCACATCCGTCTTAGACGCACCTCGAATATACTGGTTTTGCTCTTCTATCGGCAGGCCCAGCAGGTAGGTGGCATCCATCTGGCGGTAGTAAGGGGCAAACACATTCCCCACTTCCCGCATGCAGGAGGCCCTGTCGTCCAGGAAAGCCTGGGCGCCCAAGCGCATTCCCTCATGGTCCACCGGGCACAAAATCTTTTCCCCCTGCTGTCTCTGCCAAGCCGTCGGATACAGTACAAACACATCCACCGGTTTTTCGGGCGCCTCGGCCACCGCCATCCAGTTGTCGGCGTCGGCATAATCCGCAGGTTCTATTTCGTCCCCTTCTCTTGGTACATCCGCAATAAAACCTTCGTCCTCACCTGCAAAAGCCTCGGCTGCGCTCTCCGCCTGCACCCCACTTTCCGGTAGGCCGCTGGGCGCCGGCGCCGGTACAGAGGAGGAAGACCCTCCCGTACACGCCGCAAACAACACAACACACGCCAGTGCCAATGGGAATAAACCCCTCTTTCGTAAATTCATCTTCTTTCCTCCCCGCAAATACCTGCTTTCTTCTCTTGACCCGATCACGTAATACATCATTCTACCTCACGCGGCCACATATGTATAGCATAAAATGCCAAAGGGGAGAGTCCCTATCGCGTCGTTTACTTGGTAAATTTCATGTAGCCTCCCCCCCGCCGAAGGCGGGGGGGAGGCTACAAAAACCTTCTGTATTTTTCATTGAAAACGTACTTGGGACACTCCCATGCCAAAGCCTGCCGATGTTACGGCAGGCTTTGGTCCTTTGACACTATGTACTATACGTAAATCACATCCACCGCGCCCAGCGTCACGCTGCCTTTCAGATACAAGGTCGGCCCGTCTTCCTGTCCCGGCTCCGCGCGCGCCTCGTTGTTCATGCCGGCCAGCGTCGTGCTCACATCGTCCCACACCGTCCACTGCCGCGGCACATACAGCCGCACCGCGCCAAAACTACACTCCACCTCTATCTCCGCGCCCTTTTCGCTCAGCTGCACCTGGTCAAAAAAGACGTCCAATGCGCCAAAATTCAGGTGGAAACAGCCACTTTCGAGATTGGACGAGTGCAGGTACTTGCTGACGGCGCCAAAGCTCACACTGGCACTCGGGTGGTCCTCGTCGCTGTTTTCAATCCGCCTGTTTTCGGGGCGGTATCCCCTCTCGTGTTCAAAATGGTATTCAACGTCTCCCGTCTCGCTCTGCCCGGCCTGGTGCCCGCCCGCCGTAATCATGTGTTGCCTGGGGGTGCTCCGCCATTTCGGGCGGATGAGCAGCGTGAGGCCAATGCCACAGAGTAGGCCGGCCAGCAGCAGCAGCCAGGGCGAGATAGCGGGCAGTCCCAATGGGCTGCGCAAGAGAATATACAGCAGGGCCGCCGAGAGCGTCACCCCGGTGATAAACCGGTGTTTACAGCTCTTTATCAGCACCGCCACCGTCAAAACCAGCCCGATGCCCCTCCATATTCCAATGCTGAAGCCCGACACAAACTGCCCGGCAATGAGTACGACGGCGGCCAAAATCAGAAAAACCCCCCAAAAAATGCTCTTTCTATTCATCCTCTTCTCCTTTCGCCAAGCCTCTGTTTAAGAGCCCGGTAATAATGTCTCGAGATGTATATCTGTTTGTGTGTTTCGGAAAATTGCACCCCGCTCGCCCCCGCCACATTCCGTGTGATCGCATAGATCTTCTCTATGTTGACGATCGTCGATTTGGACGCCCGCACAAAGGAACGTGGCAAGCTCTCTTCCAGTTCATACAGCCTGTATTTTGTGCGGTATGCCTCTTGCTTTGTGTGGGCGTAGACACGTTCGCCCTCTGTCTCGAAGAAAAGAATCTCCTCCATGGGCAGGTAGTATTCGCAATCCCCTTTATAAAACACGAATTTCGGTGCCTGCTCGGGCAACTGGGCTATGTAGCTTTGTATTTTCAGCACCTGCTCATCCACCTGGCCACAGCGGATGACCACCTCGGGCTCTTCCAGCCCTTCCTCCAGTTCAATTCGTAGCCGCAACCCCACGCCCCCTTTCTTCCGTTTGCGCTAGGGCAAGTATAGCAGGTTCCAAAACCTCTTGAAACCCTTTTCGGGTAAAGCGTCGTCAGGGGCCGCCAACAGGTCAAAAAGACCCGGCAAGCGGTTTACAACCCCCTCGTTTCAGTGCTATAATCCTTTTGTATGCGTACGGTTTTCCAAAGCTGCACAGGAGATATGCAGCGCAGGCCCTGCCTGTGCATTTTTTCCACAAGAGCAAGGCACATTCAACTATTTTTGGAACAGACGGGGGTTGTATCGTGGCGCAAAACGAAACAAAGGCATCCGGGCGGGTAGACCCGGCCCGGGTAGAGGCACTGCAACAACAGGCGGAAACCTTGCGTGCTTTGGCCGTCAAAATGGAAACGGAAAGCGCGGCCAAAAAGGGTCAGCTTCTGCCCATAGGCGCTTCGCCACAGGCAGGCCCCTGCCTGCACTCGCTTGTGGAGGGGTTACACTCCCTGCGCGGCCAAATCGGCAACCTGTGGGATATGCGGGACGCGCCCATCGCGGGCCTCACCATTTGGGACGGCGCGCGCCGGCCGGCCGAGCAGCCGGCCCTGTGCGAGGCGCTCGACGCCTGGAACCCCGTTTTTTCAGGCGTTGACAGCGAAGAGGAACGCCACCCCGCTCTACACGCCCCCGTGCTGCTCTGGCCCAAAACCCAGGCGGAAAACCCGCTGCGAGGGGCCATCGACGCCGCAGGCATCAAAACCATCGAAGTGCTTCCCCCCGGCGCGAAAGAGGGCTTTTCTCAGGAGGTATTGTCCGCCGAAAAAGCCCTGCACCTCTATGCCGGTGAGTTTGTCATTTTACTGTGCACCCACCTGTCCTGCCTGCCCTACATCGACGCGTTCCAGAACAAGCTTCTGTGGCTGGCCCCGCCCGAGGACGCGGGCGCCCTGTCCGGGGAGGGGTATGACACGCTCTACCTGCGCGCGCAGCAGTTCGCGGATGTAGAGTCTTCCCCCGGGGACAGCGCCGAAGAACAAAAGCGCGCCGCCCAGAAGTTGGCAGAGCTCTGGCAGAGGCGAAAAGAGGCGGGGGCAGATCTTGTGGTCCTCTCCTCGGTCAACTACGACGCCCCTCCCGCAAGGGCGCACCATCTGGCCCGCCTTGCCGCACAGCGGGGCCGCCGGGTCCTCTTTCTGAACGCGGGCGCCCGGGGGGAAAAAACACGTCTTGTCCACAGGCAGGACGGTCTTTTTGTCTTCGAGCTCGCTGCCGGCTCGGGGGAAGGGCGGCTGCCCGCCGAGGGGGTCCTCTTCGCTAAAACACAGGACTCCCAGCGCCATCTGCAGCAAGAGCTCTCGAAAATCCTCTCCACAATGCGCGTCCGCAGGGCTATTTTACAGGTGGAGCACCCCTTCTGGGCGGAACCTGCTTTTGCGATGCGGCGCGAAAAGCGGCTGCCCATCCTGTTCGACTATTACGATGATTTTGCGGTGCGGCACGGCGCCCCTACAAACGAGCTGCGCCGTGCCGAAAAAAGCCTGCTGGTCGGGGCGGACTTTGTCGTCTCCGCCTCTTCCGCCCTCTCAAAGCGTGCCGGGCAGCGGGGCCCCCGTTTTGCCACCATCCGCAACGGGTGCGACTGGTCCCATTTTTCCAAAGCGTCCGCGCAGAGCAGCGGCACGGGTAATGTACCCGTCCTCGGCTATTACGGCGCCATCACCACCACGTTCCATTTTGAGGTCATCCGCGCCCTCAACGACAGCGGCCTCGATGTGGAAATCCGCCTCATCGGCAGGGCCGACCCCGAGGCAAAAAAACGGCTGGCGGCCTGCCGCAAAGTCAAGCTGTTCGATGAGATCCCCTACGGGGAACTGCCCGCCGCGATTGCCGATTTCGACCTCGCCCTGCTGCCCTACAACACCCAAAACAAGATCATCGAGGTCTCAAACCCCGCCAAGTTCTATGAGTATCTTGCCGCGGGGAAACCCATCGTGGGCACCGCCATCCCCGAACTCATGGTCTTCCGCGGGAAGTTTGCCTGCCTCGAAAACGACCCCGGCTGGTTCGTGCGGCGCGTGCGGGAATGCCTCGACGGCATCTCTGCCCTGGCCAATAAGGAGGCCTGTGTCGAGTTTGCCTCGCAGAACGATTGGCAGCATCGCGCAGAGGATTTTAACCAAATTTATAAAAAGCTCGAGATCGCCCGCGGGCGGACCATCCGCGGTGACATCTGGGCCGAACAGGCCGCCCTCAGCGATCTCGATGCGCCTGAAAAACCCATGCTTGCCCTGCCCCCAAACGAAAAGAAGAAAAAGGGGGAAGACATCCCCAAGATGCAGCTGGCGGGCGCCATGGCCACCTTGCGGGAGGTGGAGGAAACCCTGCGCGCGAAAGACGAAAACACGAAGAGAGCGCTCGCGCTGCTCAATCGGGAAGAAGGTGCCGGTGCCGGCGCCGGCGCGCTTTTAAAGGGGCTGGGCCTTGGGAAAAGCGACAAACCCACGCCCATGCAGTCGGCGAAAAACCTGCTGAGGGAAAACCTGGCCCTCACGGAGAGACGCGCCCAGAACGCGTTCAGCCATACCCCCGGCACCGATGTGCCCACCCTGTCCAGTGTGTACACCAAGTACGATCTCCTCTTTTTTGCCGTCACCGACGCCGACCAAAAACAGCGGCGGTGCTTCCAGCTGGCCCAGCGCTATGCCGAAAACGGGCACCGTGTCTTTTATGTGGGCGCTCACTTTTCCGGCATGCCCTCCGTTGTCAAAAAGAGGGACAACCTGTACCTGGTCGAGTTTCCAGGCCAGCCCGGCAGTTCTATCTACGGGGCGGGGCTCGAGGCAGAGGGCTCCTGGCGACAGACATTGGACGGCATGCTCTGGCATTTCGGCATCCGTGACGCCCTCACCATTGTCTCCTACCCCAACTGGGCCCCGGCCGCCGAGTATCTCCGCGAGCGCTTCGGGTTCCCCCTCATTGTCGATTATCACAGCGATTTTTCGGGTTTCCTCGTGCCCGGAAGCGACCAGAGCGAAACGAATGGCATGTGGCTTCTCGAAAATGCCGATTGCGTCATCCCCTCCACAGAGGCGCTCGGCACAGTCGTGCGCCAGGTGCGCGGGGGAAAGGCGCCGAAAGTCGTGTCGAACGGCTGCGACTACTCCTTCTTCCACGCCGCCTTCTCCCCTTCGCTGCCAAAACCCCTGCCCGAGCCCGGTCCGGACGGCCAGCTGCCCCCCCAATACAAAACGTCCCGTCGTTGGTTTTCTCGGTGTCGTCTCCCATTGGTTCAACATCGAGGCCGTGCTGCACATGGCAAGCGAGCTGCCCATGGTGGATTTCGTGCTGGCCGGCCAACTCGTCGAGTGGGAGGAGGAACTGCGCAGCCTGCCCAACCTGCGCCTGCTCGGGGAAAAGCCCTACGAAGAGGCCCCTGCCCTGCTCAAAACCTTCGACGTCGCCATCCTGCCTTTCGACGCCGAGGCGGAAATCAGCGCCACACTCTGCCCTGCCGCTTTTTATGAGATTTTGGCTGCGGGCAAAAAGGTCGTAGCCAGTGCCCTGCCCTGCCTTGCGGCCCACGCCGGGAAGTATGTGCTGCTGGCAGACGACCGCGAGGCGTTCGTCCGTCACATCAAGGCCTGCCTCGCCGGAGAGGACGGCCTGGCACCCGCCGAAGAGCGCGCCGCCTTCGCCGCGGAAAACGACTGGCAGCACCGCTGGGCGGATTTTCAAACCTTGACGCACAGCGCCCTTGCCTCTGTGGCCATCGTGCTCTGCACGAAAGACAATCTCGCGTACTGCAAGGCATGTATCGCCGGGATCCTCTCCCAAACGGCCCTGCCCAACTATGAGATCATCGTGGTGGACCGCGGGTCTACCGACGGCACGCGCGACCTGCTCAAAGAGCTTGAAGAGGAGGACCTGCCGAGCCTCCGGGTCCTTTTGGCCGATGACGAGAAGAATTTTGCCGCGGGTTGCAATATGGGCATCCGTGAAGCCACAAGCGACTATGTCGTGCTGCTCGAGGACAACACGTTCGTCAGCCGCGGCTGGTTGACGGCCCTGCTCTCCCAGATGCACCGGGAAAAGGAACTGGGGCTCTGTTGCCCGGCCACGAACCTCGGCGCCGGGGAGGCAAAGGTGCCGGTCTACTACCGAAACGCCGCCGAGATGGCCCAGTATGCCTACCTCTACACCTGGCAGCACCTGGGGCAAATGCGGGAAAAGGGAAAAAGCCTTTCCCTTTTCTGTGCCATACTGCGCAGAAAAACCTTCACCGATCTCGGCCCCTTGGACGAAGACTATCAGGGGAGCCGGCTCTGTGGCTATGACCTCTCCATGGCCCTTCGCAAAGAGGGGCTCCGCCTCGCGGTAGCCGAAGACGCCTTTGTGCACCGCGGCCTGCACCCCACCCATCAAAAGGCGCTTTCTCCGCCGCAGGAAGAGCGATTCGAAGCCGACAAAAAGCACTATGAGGAAAAATGGAAAACACCCTGGAAACCCCGCGCCCACCGGCCCGGCGTCACGCGTGAGATGAATCTCGATTCTCTGTTTCCGCCCGAAGCACTTTTGCCTGAGGAGCGGGAAAAAACAGAAAAACCCGCACAAAAGGAAGCTTCCTCGCAGTAAAGACCGCAAGGCACGGATGGTAAAAAAAGCCGGGGCGGAGCCGCGGA
>JAJDHT010000119.1 GCA_030266325.1 Ruminococcaceae bacterium OttesenSCG-928-I18 | reverse complement strand
CCGGGGGGGCTTGGCTTAAACACGCACATCACATTTTATGGACTTTCCGGCGGGGGAGAGGGCTGTAATTCGGCCGGCGGGGCACTCTTTTTGAGGCCGACAGCGACCAAGGGTCTGTTTTTTAGCATCACCAAAGAGAGAAGCATCAAAACGGCGCCGGTGCCAAGCAGGAGCCATTCGATGGGCACCACATCGGCCAAGGGGCCGAAGATGAGGATGCCCATGGGCATGGCCCCCGTATTGATCATGGTCATCACCCCGAAAATACGGCCCATATAGGCGGGGTCTACCCGTTCCTGTAAAAGCACCATGGCGGGGGTGGAAAACATGGGCATGGTCAGCCCGAAGACGGCCATGACGCCCACATAGACCCAGAAGGCGATGGGTATGCCCAGGATGATGGTGAAACAGGCCATCAAAATGCCCATGGTGGCCATGGTGTAGACACGGTTTTTAAACCCGCCCCAGGCCGCGATGGCCAGGCCCCCGATCATCATGCCCACAGACCAGGCCACCTCGATGGCTGTCAGCCGCCAGACGTCATCGCCATAGTTCCGCGCCACTTGCAGCGGTGTCAGGAAGGCGACGGGTGCAAACATGAAGAAAAAGAAGATGCACAGCACGAAAAAGTTTAAGAGATAGGGGTTTTTTCGAATGTAGGCAAGCCCCAATTTCAAATCTTTGATGTAGTTTTGCGATGCGATTTCTTCAGGGGTTTTCTGTACGCGGCTTTTGGGCAGGCGAAATAAACTGAGCATGATAAAAATGGCGATGGCGGCCGTTGCCACATCCACAAAAAAGACAATCTCCAGGGAAGCGAGCCCCAAAAGCGCACCCGATAGCATGGGGGACACAAGGGTGATGAGGGACTGCAGGCTGCCGTTGATACCATTCACCCGCGTCAGGTGTTCCTCGGGCACCATATCCGGCAACATGGCGCCCACACAGGGGGTTTGCACCGCGCCGCCCACGGCGCGCACAAAAAGCGCCCCGTACAACAGCAGGATGTTATTGTTGCCTGTGATAAAAAGAATGGCAATGATCAGGGTACAGGTGGCGATGCCCCCGTCGGCCAAGACAATCAACCGCTTTCTGTTATAGCGGTCGGCCCAGACACCCGTGAAAGGCGTGAGGAAAAACATGGGCAGGATGCCGAAAACGATGGCCAGCGTGGTGTAGATACCCGATTGCATCTGAAGCACAATGTACCAGGTGATGGCATATTGAACCAGCGAAGAACCAAAAAGGGAGATGGCTTGACTGGATAAGAAAATGACTGTATTTTTTTTCCAATTGTATGTCATAGATACTCCTTCTATATAAAATAACCCATGGGCATAAAAAAGCCTCTTTCACCAAGTAAGGAGAAAGAGGCATAACAATGCACAAATTCACTTATTCGGTGTGTTTATGTCTCTTTTTTGAAAAGATTGGCGCACCGGCACCCTGGCACATGACAGGAATATAGGAGGGCACGCAGACAAAACCCTGGGTTCCAAGGCCGATGGAAAAGAAATTGCGGAACATAGCACTGCCCTCCTTTACAGATTTCGTATAGCAGGGTACAGTATACAAGAAAAGACGATTCTTTTCAACCATTGTTTTCAAATTATCACACTTTATATGAAAACGCCTATAATGACATACAAAAGAGAAGGGGAGGGACAATGCGCCTGTTTTATGCCATCCGGCCGAGTGAAGAATGTCTTGGCAAACTTTGGGAGGCCTCCGGAGCCCTTCGCGGACAGGTCGAGCGGGGCAGCTTTACGCGGCGAGAAAACCTTCACCTCACCGTACTCTTTTTGGGCGAAACAGAACACAGGGAAAAGGCGGAAGCCTGCCTGCACGAAATCATGCTCGCCCCTTTTGAGCTGTGTTTTGCCTCTCTTGGCCGTTTCCGCCGCGGGGAGGGGGACCTGCTGTGGGCGGGGGTGAAAGCCGATCCTGTAGTACAGCAGCTGTATAATGACCTCTCGGCCCGGCTGCGGAAAGCGGGTTTTCAGGTGGAGGCCCGCCCCTATGTTCCGCATCTCACGCTGGCACGGCGGGTGCGTTTTGCGGCCGGCACAGAGTTTGCCACACTTGAAAAACACGTACAGCCTTGCTGCATGCAGGCGGATGCCCTGTTGCTGATGCGCTCCCATCGTGTGGAGGGGCAGCTGCGCTACACAGAGCTTGCCAGGCAAGATTTGAGGCCCCGCTAGCGGGACCTTAGGCCGAAGACAAACGGCGCATCGCTTCGGATCCCAGGGCCCCTCATCTCGGCCCAAGAGCCGGTGCTGCGCACCGGTTGGCTTCAAGAAAGAGCCAGCGGTACCTTTGCGTACCACAGGCTCTTTTTCTGTTCGCTTTTCGTGTAGAGTATGGATAGATTATATCTCTATTTATAGTAGAGGTTTGAAGAAGCAGCCTCTCCTGCGTCGTCATTATTATCAGAAACACAATATAAATTTTTTCACAATAAAACTTGACAAACAATATTATACGGAATATAATATTGATATGGAAATAATGTTGCGAGGCATATATGATGAATTGTTACATTATAACGTCAATTAGAAGAGGCGGGAGATGAAACGAGTGACATTCAATACCGGAGCAGCGCTGCTGGACGCCCTGGTTCTAAGCGCGGTAAGCAAGCTGGATACCTATGGATACAAGATTACCCAGGATGTGCGGGAAGTGGTGGACATCAGCGAAAGCACCCTATACCCGGTACTTCGCAGGCTGCAGAAAAATGGTTACCTGGCAGCCTACGACCAAGAGTATGCCGGCCGGAACCGACGGTACTACACGATCACTCCCGAAGGGGAAAAGCAGCTGGAAAAGTACCGCAAAGAG
Organism: Ruminococcaceae bacterium OttesenSCG-928-I18; assembly: GCA_030266325.1. Classification (GTDB taxonomy): domain Bacteria; phylum Bacillota; class Clostridia; order Oscillospirales; family Ruminococcaceae; genus JAAYCI01. The sequence continues at coordinate 2,398 of JAJDHT010000119.1, read as the reverse complement.
TGGGCCGATTACCGCAAGAAGATCGAGAATCTGTTGTTCGGAGGAACCGACGATGAACAAAAGTGAGTTTATAGAAAGACTGAGAGAGGGTTTGCAGGGGGTGGCCCCCGAGGAACGGGTGGCGGCGCTGCAATACTATACGGAATATCTGGACGACGCAGGGCCTGAGCGGGAACAGGAAGTGCTGGCGGAACTTGGAAGCCCCGAAGAGGTGGCCGCGATGATCCGCGCGGAGAGCGAAGGGGAGGGATGGACCCCGCCCGCCAAGAGCGGAGAGGCAATATCCTCTGCCAAAGAGGGGGCCCCGGCCCCCAAAGCACCAAATCCCGAAGGGGCAAAAGATGAAAGCACGGAAGCGACCTTTGGTATGGGGCCGGCGCCGCAAGCACCCAACCCGCCGAAGGAGGAGCCTGCGCAAAGTTCGCCCCCGCCCCATGGGTATGGCGGACAAACGTACGGCCAGCCGGGCGCGGCGCCCCAGGCACCGCCACCTCCCGTGTACCCACAGCAAGGCCAGCAGGATGCGAACAAAAAAACAGCAATAATCATTATTGTGATCCTTCTCTGCATCCTCTTTTCTCCGGTAATCGCCGGTGTGCTGGGGGCGCTGGCGGGAATTCTGGCCGCTGCCATCGCCGTGTTGCTGGTGCCGCTCATCGTCGGGGTATCGCTTGTGGCGGCGGGGATTTTCACCATCGTCGTCGGGTCGTTTGGGTTCGGCATTTCGCTTCCCACGGGGTTTGTATCCATCGGCCTTGGCATATTGATCCTCGGCCTCGGCCTGCTTTGCAGCTTCGGCGGCATCCTGCTGCTTGTCAAGGTGATCCCGGCCTTTTTTAGAGGAATTGCGGCTCTTTTTCGCAAAATATTCAAAAAAGAAAAGAAAAATTCTGCCACACCTGCCGAATAACCGGAGCAGAACGTTGAGAATACATTTCAAACAAGGGGCCTTTTGTGAACCATAGCCCAATCAGAAAGGATTACAGTCATGGGTAAAAAAATAGTCTTTGCGGTTTTTGGGGGCATCGCCTTGTTGGGGCTTTTGATGTCCATTGTGGGCTGGGTGCTGGGCGGACGTCCGGGAACCCTGCGTGTGTCGGAAGGGGAGGTTCTCTATCAAGCGGACGGGGAGAGCGTTGCCGTGGCGAAAGCCACTGGCTGGGGCCACATGAGAAACGCGTTGCCCTGGCACTGGATAGACCGCGAGCTGGCTTCCGAAGAGGCGGAGCAGTGGGAGGGCCACGAGGAAGAAACCCATGAGGCCTATCCCGAATACGAGGATTCGCAGTGGCTTGTCTCCGGGGAAGAAATTCAAATCGACGCGGAAAAACAGCAGGTACCCCTCTCTTTTGACCTTTCGGAGCTCAAGCAGGTACAGGTTGACATTGACGCGGGATATCTCGTGATCAAGCAGGGCGAGGAGCTTGGCTTTACGGTACAGGGCCCGATGGAATATACCAGCGAGTTTCAAAATGGCGTGTGGATGATTCATTCAAGTACCGACCTCGACGGGGCGAATACAAAACCGGACGGAAACGCGACCCGCTTTTACAACAATGGCCAGGACGTGACGACGGTTTTCACCATATACTTGCCCAAAAACGCAGCCGGGCTGGAAGCGCAGCTGGATCTTGGGGTCATGACGGTAAAGGACCTGGAAGTGGACTGGCTGGACCTTTCTCTGGACTTTGGCTCCGCACAGGTGAAAGACGTAAAGGCCGCCAGGGCAGATTTTACGGTGGATCTCGGCGGTATGGAGGTACGGGACGTTGAGGCAGACGATTGCTCGTTGAATGTCGATCTTGGAAGCGTCGAGCTTACAGGGGTCGTGCACCATTCCCTCAACACGAACTGTGAACTGGGCGCGATCGTCGTCAAAATGCCCAGGCCCGCAAACGGATATAATTGCACAACCGAGGTGAACCTCGGCAACATCGAGGTGGATGGAATTTCCACAAATGTAATGGGCAGCGGCACTTTTTCTGAGGGAGACCACCCCGACCTTCAAATAAACGTGCATTGCGACCTGGGAAGCGTCGAGGTTCAGTTCGAATAATATACCTATAGTATATAATCTACAAACAGTAATAGAAAGGAGTTTCCCCCATGGAGACGAAACGTTTATATCGCAGCCGTTCCAACCGGTGGCTCACAGGCGTGTGTGGCGGAGTTGCTGAGTATTTTAACATGGATCCCACAGTTGTGCGCGTAATCTTTGTTCTTTTGGCCTGTTTTTTGGGCAGCGGCCTGTTGGCCTACATCATCGCCTCTCTAATCATCCCCGGTGAGCCTGGATAAGACGGAATGAAGCGCACTGCCTGCAGCTGGGCTACGGGGTATCGGCGCCACGGACCGACAAGTCCACCCCAAGGGGCGGGGTATGAGACCCCCACTAGTG
>JAJDHT010000118.1 GCA_030266325.1 Ruminococcaceae bacterium OttesenSCG-928-I18 | reverse complement strand
ATCCCGCAGGCTTGCAGGGCGTCCAAGATCACCTTGGCCGCGCCGGAGGTCACATTGTCGCAATCCCTACGCCGATTCGGCTCATAGCACCGGATTTCTACCGTCACCTTACCCGCTATCGGCTGTATCCGGGTTTGGCGGATGTAGACTGCGACTTTGTCCTTGGCAGCTTGTTTTACCCTGCCACGGGCGGCCCAATGGCCGACAGTGAGCTCGTTGTAGCCCGGTAGACGACCGGGAATGGTGAAGTGCGCGACAATATCTGGCGCGTCTATGATCATGGCAATATTGTCGCTGCTTTTTATGGGTGGCAGGCTCATTCTGCGAGCCTCATGTTCTTGGCGTCGTCGTCGCCAATATTGATGCGGTATTTTTTACATCGCTGATATATGCGACTGCCAAGCCCTCCGTCGTAGTCCATGATGTCCTCAATGGTGAATTCGCTGGAAAATATGGTGGTTTTCTCGGGCCGGTTGTATCGATAATTTACCAGCTTGAATGCGGCATTCAATTCTCCGGTGGTGGGAGGCTTTTTGTCCCATGTGATTTTTCCCTGGCGGTCTATGCGACGCTCTTTCGCCGTCTTCAAAAAATCGTCGATGTACAGCACCGGTACTTCCATGAGCTTTTGCAGTGCGGTTGTGAAGTCCTCTGCATTTCCCTTGATGGCATCCACCTCGTCAGGCCACACCATGTACCGCGCGATTCTGCCCTGCGCCATCAGTTCGTTGATAATGGCAGTGCATATATGCGTCTTCCCTGAACCAACCTGGCCGCCGGTATAGAACCAGTGTCCCTCGTCCTCGCAGAAGGCTATCGCCGATCGCTTAAGGGCATGCTGCCATTCCTCGCGGGTACGAAAGCTCTTGAACGTCTTGAGCCGCAGGTCATCTGTAAGGCCGCTGTTTTTAACAGCTCGTTCTGCATCACGCTTCGCTTTGCATTTACAAGGACGCACCATTGTTGCGGTAATGGCTATGTATCCCTTGTCTTTGCATTCAGGGCATTGTGGGTTTTCTGCGCCTCTGGAATTGTAAATGTCGACCATTCGGCGTTCATAGTCGGATAACTCCTGGCAATTTTGGCTTTTGTTCGTCTGCTCCTGCTCGGTCATGTTTTCCCCCTTCCGCAACCTGGATGCTGGTACCGCCTCTATCCTGCGTCTTTGCCAGCCATCCGTTTATGAACTTCATAGCCCCGGCCCTTGTTTTGCGCCTTTTGGGGTTCGCCTCGCACCACCCAGCCATTTTTCGCAATTCCTGGGTGATGTCCACGGCGGGATAGAGTTCTGTCCATCTGTCAATCTGCTCACGCGTTACCCCGAAATATTCTCCGTCATTCAAGATGATCCCTAATCCCGGCGGCACGCTTTTGCTGTCCGAAGTCTCTTCTTCGGACAAAAGGTCTTTATTTCTTGCTTTCTTAGCTTTCTTGCTTTCTTCCTTTGTGGTTAGTTCGTAGTTAGTTAACGGTTGGTTCGCAGTTAGATTATCGGTTAGCGCCTGATATTTTTCGTAATTATTTACCGTAATAAGGTTGCATTTCCCTATTTTTGTAACGGTTAGTTCATCGGTTGATTTTAGGTGTTTTGTAGCGGTTTTTATGTTTTGCACTGAAAGTCCCAATTCAAGCGCCAAGTCCTCTTGGCTTACGAGCCGTTGTCCTCTTTTAATTGTGTGGCCCTTATGATTTTTGTTTTCGTAGTTTGCCGTCAGCATGAGGTGAAAAAACAGCCTGAACGTGTTCCCATCCTTATACCACTCCCATTTTGTAATTGAGCGGAAAGTTTTTACATAGCCCTCTTCAAGCAACTCACCGCCCCCTTACTTCTTCCACCCGAGGATTTCGCAGAGGTTCTCATCCAGCCGAATTCCCTCGAGGTGATATTTGTTATCGAAGTCTGCCTGACCGATTTTTCCGACCTCGTTGTGGTGTGCCCGGCACAGAGGTTGTACGAGCTGCCCGCTATGGTGCATCTTCTGCCGGTTTCGGCCCATCCCCACGGTTTCCACCTCGTGGATATCGGCCTTTTTGCCGCATATGGCACATCGACGATGGGCAACGCAGGCGTATAGGTAGCGGCCAATGTCCTCGCAGCGGTTCAATAGGGTATCAATGCAGGGGATTCCGTACTCGACGCACAGCTCTACCAACCAATCGATGAAGTCCCGCGCCGTGGCCATGTCCACGTTAGATAGGGAGAACGGTGCAAGGTCGAGTATCTCGCAATAGTGGGCAGTAAGCTGCCGCCGAACAAGCTCTGCGTCCTCATATTTGCCTTGGCCCAGCAAATCGATAATATAGAGCAGGTGCATTTCCCGCAGGGTTTCATACTCGGCACGGGTGCGCTTTCCTCTGCCTGGAGCCACAAGCCAATCCGTTATGTCGCCTATGAGGGCAAACACCTTGCGCCGCTGGTCGTTTGAAATGTTGCGGCCATCGTCTATTACTACGCGAACCGAAGTCACGCCCCAGCGGTCAAGGATGCCTGTTTCCTCGAACGGAACGAGGACGGAGAACGCTTCACCGGGCGTTAAGCCATTGATAATGCCCTCCGCCTCAATTCCCATGGGTTACTCCCCCAGAGGGTCGTCCGGCGCTTCGAATGGCAAAGGCTCGTCGGATTCGACCGGGCGCTCATCTTCCGAATAGATGATTTGGTCTTCGGCCATAGGCTCATTGTCCACATACTCCCGGCTGCCGTCCTCGTGCAATACGGCCATGTCGTTCTCTATGGCCGCCTGCATCATCTCAATACTCATGATGCCCCACTTGCTGATAAGCTGCCGGAGCATGGTTTTCATGGCCATGCTGTCAAAATCCTTCTCCCAGAAGGTATATCCCTTTTTGGCCTTGTAGCCCATGCTGTACTTTAGAGCGTGTGCTTCCATCTTCTCGCGGCTCCAATAGATGGCCTTGCGAAAACCGTTGCAGTACTCGAAAACCGCATAGTAGCCGACCGTGGTGGTCTGTTCGCGCAAAGTGTCGTCCGTGATAGGCTTAAACTCGTACACCTCGTTCAGCGGGTCGCATTTGATAAGCTCCCCCTCTTTTACCGGCGACACATTGATGGTCTTGTACTGCCCGGAGCGCATGGCCAGCTGCAAATAGCCTTTGTATCCAAGTTGGAACTGTGCCACCTTTCGGTTGTTTTTGTTGTCATTGAAGGGCACAAGGTAGTACTGGCCGAGTTGCGGCGATGGTGATAGGTTCAGGCTTTCCCCCAGCAGGCCCGCCGACAGGATGGTGCCAGGGTCACACTCCTGCAGGGCTGGGTTGGCAGATACCGCGCTGGTGATGGCCCCGATGAACCTCGTGGCCCGCTTGGGGTCGCCGAGGGTATTGTTTATCAGCTTCTTGTAGCCGTCTTGCTGGATGGCCACGCTGAATTTCGGGGGATGCTTCGATAGCGTATTATTGAGCGCCATGGGGGATACCTCCAATAAAATAGTTTTTGCCGTATTCGTATCCGTATTTGATAAAAACTGTTTTCAGGTCTCGGCGCATAGCTGCCGTTGTACCCAGCACATTAAGACAAATGTCTTTGGAGGTTTCGGGCAGAGGCGCCGGCGGCGTATCCATTTCCGGCGGGAATTGGGCGGCCTGCTGCATGGGGGCAGGCGGCTCCGGGGCCGGGGCGGGAGGCTCCTGCGATTTTTTGAGTGCCTTTTGCTCTTCCTCATACTTGCGCCGCTCATCCATGGCATCGCCGAGATGCAGGGTGCGAAGGTAGGCACTGCGTAAGTAGTCCTTGTGTTCGATCTCCATGGTGTCGATTGTTTTGAGGTCTTTGCGTACCGCGTCGATGTGATTATAAAGCTGGTCGGTAGCCGAGTTGAGGGTGACTGTTTTGTTCAGCCACTTGTCATCCCAGATGCGTTCCAGCGGAAGGACATCTTGTAACTCTTTTACGTTCTGGGTATAGAATTTGGTAATGGCTGCTCGTTTGTCTTCGCGCTCAGCTTCATCGAACGCCTTTATTTGGTTATCGATGGCGGCGGCGGGCTGGTCTACCATGGAAATGAGCTCATCCACTTGGGTCTTAAATTTGTCGTATGGCTTACTCCACTCTTTGCCGATAGCTATGCGGGTATCATTCAAGGACTTTTTGAACCGATTGAGGTCAGCTCGGGTAGATTTGGCATCCTTGATTCCTTCCTTGGTGACTACCATGCCATCGTATTTTTCAAGCGTGGCTGCCAACTCTTTTTTGAGCGGCTCAAAGTTGAACTCGATAATCTTGGGCAGTTCCTTCTCGATGTCGGTTTTGACATTCACTGATAACTGGGTGCTCATGATTCCTCCTATTCTGCCAGCGGGTCGGCAACTGGGGCCGCCACCGGTTCGGCAGGTATGCGTTCGGCGATAATCTTCATCTTGTCTGCGAAATCCGCGACCTCGGCTTCCGGGACGCCTACCTTCGATACAACCGCTGCTCCCATAGAATCGCGCACCGGAACCATGATTTCGTCACCAACCTTGAGCGGTATGGCAGAAAAATAGCTATATTCACGTGCGGAGTATAGCATTGTTTTTTGGCTTCTATACTGTACCTTCACAATATCCATGCGAACCTCCTAAATTATCGGTAACAGGGCTGCCGGTCTGCGATCGTTTTGTACGCAGGCCCAGAACTCTTTCTCGGCCTGCAGCAGGTGTGTCATGTCTTCCTGAACGCCGTCGTCGTCGACGGTCATGTAGTAGTGCCTGGTGGTAACTCTTAGGCTGTCCGGGGTGTCGGCTCCGTACTCTCGGTTCCGTATCTGGGCTTTTAACACCGCGAAACTGTATCCGGTGGCAAGGAGCTGGTGCAGAAGTTGGCAATAATAGTGCTCCGGGATGCCACTGTTCCATTCGGCCCACTGCGCCGGGCGCATGATTTCGGTGGTCTTTATTTCCAGCACACCCATCCGCTGGCCCGACTCCTGTGTATTGGTATCCTCCAGCTCACCGTCCAGCGTGGCGAACAACCAAGGTTCATCGGGCCGGTTGGCAATCATGCCAAATTCGTCGTAAGAAACGTTGTACTGGGGGAAGTCCAGCGCGAACAGCTCTCGCAGGTGTCGTTCCGCTTCCTTTCCATACTTAACGGCAGGCTTGTCTCCGATATCTTCTGAGGCTGTGCGCCCGGTCTTTTCTTCCCAAAGCTGGATGTTGCTTTTCCATGGGTTGCGGCCCAGTATGCAGGCGGCGTCCGATGCACCGATGCCGTTCTGCCGAGCGACGAGCCATTCTTCATGCGTCATGCCC
>JAJDHT010000117.1 GCA_030266325.1 Ruminococcaceae bacterium OttesenSCG-928-I18 | reverse complement strand
CCTGTCATACTTGTCAAGCATTTTTTACAGGTACCTTTAAAAAATTGTCAATGAGCCAGCCCGCCGCAATGGGATTGTGTATTGCCAATGGGGGGAGGTGTCGCCGGGTTTAGGATACCGCGGCGGGAACTTCCTTCTTCCAAAATTGGGAGTGCGGGGTATCCTACCCCTTGGGGCGAATGCACCGGTTCTTGGCACGGAGAGGATATGAGTGGGCCACGGTGGCAAGAGTAGAGCCCTGGCACGCCTCGCCCTCCAGAGATTTCGGCTTCGCAGAAATCACCTTCTAGCTTACTGCGGGCAGGACGCTTCATTAGAGAGGCATAAAAGCGGCGTTTAGGGAGGGAGAGTGAGATGGTGTCGGTTTTTGTATTTTCTTGAAAAAGCTGGATTTTTGTTGCTAAAACACAGAGAAATGGTATATAATGAAACAAGAGTGTGGAAACCTTTGGTAAAGAACGGGTTTCAGTTTGGGAGGGCGAACAGGTGCAAGTGGAGAATATCAAAGTGGAGATGCTGGGCGGGTTCTCGGTATGGGTGAATGGCGAACAGATTGTGATGGATGCCGCCAAACTGACGAAACCGTGGCAGCTTTTTTGTTATCTGGTGCTCAACCGGGAGAAGTTTGTGAGCAACCGGAAACTGATCTCCATCCTGTGGGCGGACGACATGCTGACCGACCCTGCCAACGTGCTGAAAAACGCCGTATACAGCCTGCGCAAGGAGCTGTGCGGAGGGGAGAGCCTGACGGAGAGCCCGATCATATACTCGACGGGCGGGTACCGGTTTGACCCGGCGGTGGAGCTGGAACTGGACGTGGACCAGTTCAGCCGGCTTTGCGAACAGGCAAACGACCCCCAATATGACGCCAACACACGCATTCAATACTGCCGGGAGGCGGTGGACGCCTATAAGGGGGATTTTTTACCCCAGCTGGACCAGGACTTGTGGGTGGTGCCGCTGGCGCTGAGCTATAAGCAGCAGTATCTGGGATGTGTGCACCAGCTGTGTGAATACCTGTGGCAGAAACGCCAGCACAAGGAACTGCTTGACATCGCGTCGACGGCGTCGATGTTTGACCCGCTGGACGACAAGACGACGGTATACCTGTTCCGCGCGCTGGATGCCCTGCGCATGTACCGGGTGATTGTGACGACCTATTCGAAGATTGCCCAGAGCTATGAGGACGCGCTGGGCAGCGCGCCGCCCGACGAGGCCCAGCGTATTTATAACGCGGCCAGCGAGAGGATCAACAAAACAGAGCAGGACATCATTGTGATTAAGACCGAGCTGACGGGGACCGAACAGGCGTCCCGCCCGGCCCGCGGCGCCTATTTTTGCAGCTACAGCAACCTGAAACATATGTACTCGCTGCTGAAACGATCGGCCGAGCGCAACAAGCAGGCTTTGGTTTTGGCCCTGTTCACGCTTGCGCCCGTGAAGGGGGCGGCGGCCGACCAGTATGATTTGACCCGCGCGATGGCCGAATTCAAGGTGGTGGCGATGAACACGCTGCGCAAGGCGGACACGATTGCGCGCTATTCCCGCAACCAGTATGTGATGCTGTTGACCGTGTCTTCGCTGGACGACGGGCGGCTTGTGCGGGACCGTATCCGCGAGAGTTTTGGACACGCGGCGGCCAGCCGGAACCTGAATGTGGATGTGAAATTGACGGAAGTGTAAGGCCCTGTGGCCTTCTGGGGCTCGTGAGGCATCTGTGCCCTTGTAGGTAAAGTTTTTTGGAGGTGTGGAACCTTTCTTTCGAAGAAAGGTTCCACGGTCTTGTTTTTGCCCTTATTATAGTATGTGAAGAAGAGGGGAGATGGTGAGCGGTGGCGATTTTGGTGACCGGCGGGGCAGGGTATATCGGCAGCCACACCTGTGTGGAGCTTTTGCAGGCGGGGTATGAGATTGTGGTGGCCGACAACCTTGTGAATGCGAACCGGGAATCGTTGCGGCGGGTGGAGAAAATCACGGGAAAAACCCCGGCTTTTGAACAGGTGGACCTGCGCGAAGGGGCGGCCACCGAGGCGCTGTTCGAAAAATACCCCGAGATAGAGGCCGTGGTGCATTTTGCGGCGCTGAAAGCCGTGGGCGAGAGCGTGGAAAAACCCTACGAATATTATGAAAACAACCTCGGGTGCACCTTCTCGGTGCTGGGGGCCATGAAAAAGCACGGCGTGAAGCGGTTTGTGTTTTCGTCTTCCGCGACGGTGTATGGCGAAAACAACCCCGTGCCTTTGCGCGAGGACATGCCGACGTCCGCCATCAACCCCTACGGCGCCACCAAGCTGTTTAACGAGCGCATCTTGAGCGACCTCTGCGCGGCGGACGGGGAGTTCAGCGTGGCGCTGCTGCGGTATTTTAACCCCATCGGGGCCCACCCCTCGGGGCTGATTGGGGAGGACCCGCGGGGCATCCCGAACAACCTCGTTCCCTATATTGCGCGGGTGGCCACCGGGGAGTACCCCGTGGTGCGGGTGTTTGGAGACGACTACCCGACGCCCGACGGCACCGGGGTGCGGGATTATATCCACGTGGTGGACCTGGCGAAGGGGCATGTGGCCGCGCTGCGCAAGCTGAAGGAGGACGGCGGGCTGTTTGTGTGCAACCTGGGCGCGGGCAGAGGCTACAGCGTGCTGGAGGTGATTTCGGCCTATGCGAAGGCCTGTGGCAGGCAGCTGCCGTATGAGATACAGCCGAGGCGGGCAGGGGACGCGGCCGAAGTGTATGCCGACGTGCGGCGCGCCAAAGAGGAGTTGCACTGGCAGACCGAGCTGGACCTCGACACGATGTGCCGCGACAGCTGGAACTGGCAGAGCCACAACCCGAAAGGGTATGACAGTGAGGAGGGTTCACAATGAAAAAACCGGTGCTGGTGGTATTGGCCGCGGGTATGGGCAGCCGCTATGGGGGCCTGAAACAGATAGACCCCGTGGGGCCAAACGGAGAGGTCATCATCGACTATTCGCTGTATGACGCGAAGAAGGCGGGTTTTGAGAAGGTCGTGTTTATCATCAAACACGAAATTGAAAAGGACTTTAAAGAGGTGATAGGCAACCGCATGGAGAAAAACATGCAGGTGGCCTATGCCTACCAGCAGCTGGACAAGCTGCCCGCGGGGTTCTCGGTGCCCGAGGGCAGGGAGAAACCCTTTGGGACCTCGCACGCGCTGCTGTGTGCCAAGGGGGAGATTGACGGGCCCTTTGCGGTGATCAACGCGGACGATTACTATGGCCCTGCGGCCTACCGGACGCTGTATGATTTTTTTGCGCAGAACCACGGCGGGGGGAAAAACCACTATGCCATGGTGGGGTACCATGTGGAAAACACCGTGACGGAACACGGCAGCGTGACGCGCGGGGTGTGTAAAGCCGACCACGGCGGATTTTTAACCGAGATTGTGGAGACGAGCGGCATAGAAAAGACCCCCGAGGGGGCCCGCGCGCCCGGCGAAGGGGAACACACCTGGGTGCAGCTGGCGAAAGGCACGCTGGTATCGATGAACTTCTGGGGCTTTGACGAAAGCTTTCTGCGTGCCCTGGAGGAGGGCTTCCCGGCCTTCTTGCGGGAGGAGTTGCCCAAAAACCCGATGAAAGCCGAATACCTGCTGCCGGCCTCGGTGGACAGGGAGATTCGAAAAGGGGCGGCGGACGTGAAGGTGCTGTCGAGCAGCGACAGGTGGTGGGGCGTGACCTACAAGGAGGACAAACCCGGCGTGATGGCGGCGCTGGCCGAAAAACACGCACAGGGGCAGTACCCGACGCCCCTGTGGTAGGCGCGGCGGAGGCCGGGGGCGGCACGGCGGGGCTGTGCGGCACAACGCCGGTTTTTGCCGCGCTTGCATCCGCCGATAAATAAAGGTATAATAGAGCTCGGCCCGCCCTGCATGCGTGCGGAGGCGGCCATAAGCCTGAGAAGAGTTTGGCGCCTGCCGGGGCGGAAGACCCGCGGGCCGGCGCTTTTCCCGAAGGGGGAACGAATTTGAAGAAGACCAGATGGATGCCCCTGTTGCTGGCATTGGTGCTGTGCGCCAGTTTTACCGGCTGCATCGGCAATTTTTACGAGAATGCGGGCACCGTGGACGGACGGGAGATCTCCTCGGGGCTGTACCTCGGGCTGCAGTATAACGCCTATACCGAGGGGAAAGCCCTGCTGGAAGACGAAGAGGAAGACCCGTTTAAGCAGGAGATTGAGGGCGTAAAGTTTGAAGATTGGGTGAACAACCGCACCGAGGAACTGGTACGGAAATATGTGTGTGTGGAGCGGATGTGCGCCGAGCGCGAAGTGGTGCTGGGCGAGGAAAACCGCGGGTACCTGGAGCAGATGACGGGGTACTGGGACATGGTGGAAGAACGCTATGCAAAGAATGGCATAGGGTATGACACGCTGATGCGGACCATGACCAACGACATGCTGACGGACGAGCTGTTCCTGCAGATGTATGGGGAAGAGGGGGAACTGGCCCCCAGCGAAGAAGAGATGCGCAAAGAGTATGAAGAGCAGTATGCGCAGATTGAGTATGTGATGCTTCCGTTTAACACCGTGGCCGAGGAAGGCGCCGAGAGCGTGAGCAAAGAGGAAGAGGTCATGGCGGTGGCCGAGGGTATGGTGGAGGACCTGAACGCCGGGGAGGACCTGGCGGAGGTGGCGGAAGAGGGCCTGAAGGAGACCTACGAGGCGATTGACCGGGAGTTTACCGAGGAGACCGTGGCCAACAGCATCACCTCGACCTATATCGAGTTTGTGGGAAAAGAAGAGGATGAACTGTATCCCCAGGAGTTCCGCAGCCAGCTGAAAGAGATGGAACTGGACAAGTGGGATATCCACAACATGGGGAACCTGATTTTGGTGTACCGGCGCCTGCCGACCTTTGGGGACGACGCGTCCTTTGAAGAGGTGCGTAGCACCGTGGTGGAGAGCCTGTACAGAGAGAGCTTTGACGAGTATCTGGCGGGCATCTACGCCGACTATCCCCTGAGCTGGGAGCCGGGCGCGCGCTGGTATTTCCGGCCCCAGAAGATAGTGGAAGAATAGAAAAATAAACATAAAAAGGACGCTTTCGCAGCGTCTCAGAGTGTCAAAGAAAGGGAGTTTTCACGCGAGTGAGAACTCCCTTTTAGCGAACAGGTGAAGAAAAGCGGCAAAGAGGCGTGAAAAGCGAGGGCCATTCCACTTCCACATCGCCAACTTTTTGAGGTTCATGGCGGCAAACTTGAGCCTGACCCAGCTTGTGACCCGGGCAAGGCCTCTGTGGTTGGTGTAGCGCATGCCGTGTTTTTCCTTGGCGTCCGCGAACACCCGCTCTATGGTTTGCTTTCGCAACGCGTAGGTTGCCTGCCCATGTGGCGAAAGCCGGACATCCTCAGCCCTCTCAAGGTAGTCGTACCAAACATGCTGG
>JAJDHT010000116.1 GCA_030266325.1 Ruminococcaceae bacterium OttesenSCG-928-I18 | reverse complement strand
TGGGCCAATGGATCAGATACAAATCGAGGTGGTCCATCCCAAGCCTCTCCAGGCTCTGCTTGCAGGCTTTTTCCGCCTCGGCCTGCTGGTCATTTTTCAGCTTGGAGGTGATAAACACGTTGTCACGGTTGCCATATTCCCGCACGGCACGCCCCACCATGTCCTCGTTTTCATAGGCCGCCGCGGTATCAATATGGATATACCCCGCCTGCAGGGCAGCTTGTACACTGCGGCGCAGATCGTCTTCCTTGTCCACCTGGAATACGCCCAGGCCAACTCTGGGAAGAGCCAAACCGTTCGAAAGTGTCACCGTGCTTTTGATGCTATCCATATTCTGTCCTCCTTTTGGTGGGTGCCTGGCAATGACCGCACCCATTTTCGTTGCCGAATAGGGTTTCCCCGGCGGGTCCGGTATGCCGTGGTGTTGCCGCGGCATGCTGCCCTTTCGGCTCCCCAATACCCCACAGCCCCTGCTGCGGGGTGTTTGGGCCGTTATTACACATTATAGCGCAGATAGTTCGATAGGGCAACCAATCCAGGGCAAAAAAGTATAATACCATTTGAAAGCAAGGGAATGACCTTGAGTCTGCTTGAAAATGGTAAAAACGGCAAACCGCCTGTCCATGCAGTGACAGACGGCTTGCCGCAGAGCTATGGTAATGGGAACCGGAGAAAGTCAATTTCCTATCGTTCAGAGGCATCCCCTCAAGGAAGGTGAACCCCCCGCCGCAAACCCTGCGGAGGGACTCGGCCCCTCTCCCAAAGAACGGGGGTGCGACCCCACCAGTGGGGAATGAAGCGCACTGCCCGCAGCTGGGCTACGGGATATCGGCGCCACGGACCGACAAGTCCGCCCCAAGGGGTGGGGTATAAGACCCCCACCAGTGGGGAATAAAGGCCCACCCCGCAACATGGCGCTTTGGGGCAGGCCCTTATCCTGAACGGAAGTTAGCTCTTGTGGGTTGCCAGATAGTCCCGACCCAGTTTGTCGGCCATCATGATGGCATTGTACATCGTTTCTTCGTTCGCATTTGGCGGCATATTGTAGCAACCGTCAAAGTCGTCCAGCGCAACCGAAAGGATCCCGCGGATTTTTTCCTCCACGTTCTCGGTGACATTCTGCTCCGCCAGCGTGATCGGAAGCCCCACCTTCGCGCAGAATTCCTGGCACTCAAGGAACTCTTCCATGGGCCTGTCCTCCAAAAGGATCAGGCAGAGCGTGCCATAGGCAACACGGTATCCGTGCAGCACCTTTTGCGCCTCTGGAATGGTGTTGATGGCGTCTTCTATAGAATGGGCGCAGGACAGGCCGGTGGCCTCAAACGCCATGCAGCTCAAATAGGTATTGGTCTGCACAATCCTTTCAAAGTAAGGGCTCATGATCTTGTCGTCAAAAGCCTTGAGCGCCAGTTCCCCGTTTTCAAGCAGGGACTGATAGCACATCTCCGCCAGCCCCATACCGATCATCGAGACGTCCCCACCCACGATGGTCTTGGTGCCGTGTTCGAAGTTGACGCGTCCCTCGAAGAAGGTGGGCAGTGCATCGCCCATACCCGCTATCAGCGATACTCTGGGCGCGTTCAATATCACATTGGTGTCCACGATTACCATCGAAGGTCCCGTGGGGGCGAACAGAACGTCGTCCACGTTGTGGTCCTCTGTGTAAATAACCGTGGCGGAACTGCAAGGGGCGTTGGTGGCAATGACCGTAGGGGCGACAACCAAAGGCACACCAGCAGCCAGGGCCACGGGCTTGGCGGTATCCACCACCTTGCCGCCGCCAAGGGCAAGCAATCCGTCGTAGCCGCCCTCTTTCATCATCTTGGATACCCGGTCGATCTCCTTGTTGGTCACTTCCCCTTTGAACGTCTTAAACTCCAGCTTGAGTCCGTTGTCGGCAAAACTCTTTTCGATATTTTTCTTCTTCTGTTGCAGGAAAGGAAAATCCGGCATCTCGAAAATCGGGTCGCTTAACACCATAAAGTTTTTGCCAAAATCTTTGGCGTACTCACCCAGACTGTCAAAGGCGTCAAAGCCCTGGAAAAACTTGCTGGTAGATAAGATTTTGATCATTTTGTGTCTCCTTTTTTGTGCCCGAGTAAAGCTTTTTCAAAACCATCGCCGAACACCCGGGTGATTTTACAGCCACAACTTTTTTCTAAAGCAGGCTCTCATCGTACACCGCGCGTACACCACCCACAAAGCGAGGCCGTGTCCGCGCTCCCGACACGGTGGCTTCTCCGATGCGCTTCACCTCCAAGCGCAGCGGCACCACAACAGGACGCAGGTGCATCCCTATCATCGTTCCGCCGATGTCCAGCCCCGCGGCGGCCACAACCGTCTGCACCAATTCAGGCTCCAGGCAGTGTTTGTAGGCTTCTGTTGCAAACGACCCACCCGCCTTGGGCTGGGGGATTGCATTCACCCGAACGAGCCCATGCTTATGAAGCGCTTCACTCTCCACAACCAAGGCGCGTTCCAGATGCTCGCAACATTGCGCCGCAAGGAATAGACCGGCCTCACGAAGGGGGGGCAACAGTCCCTGTAAAAGAGCATCGGCGATATCCGGCCCGGGCGATGTACCTATCTTTTTGCCGGCAATCTCGCTTGTGGAACAGCCCACTACAACAATATCTCCCTTTTCCAGTTTGGCCAGTGAGAGCAGCTCCTGCATGGCCTGGTTGGCATTTTTAGTATACTCTTCCAGCATCACTCTCTACTCCATTCTGCGTTGCAAACATCTGAACGCGCATCTACTGCATTTTTACATTATTACTGTATTATTGTGTTTTTTCTTTGTTTTTGCGTCCGGGGCCGGTCTCGCGGATCAGCAGGCAGGCCACCATACCAATCAGGCAGGGGAACGCGCACAGGAAGATAGCGAGACGCAGTGTAAAGTTATCACCCATCCAGCCGGCCAGCGCCGGGGCGACAAAGCCCATGGCAAAACCGCAGGAGGTGATGAGGGCAAAGGCCGCACCCACGAGGGTCGGGGTCATACGTTCCAGCTCCAGCGGCACTTGGTACATCGCCGGAATCCAGATGCAGTTGCCCATGCCGATCAGGCCCACACCGATGAACCCAAGAGCGGAGGCACCGCCGAAGTAGAACAGGGCAATACCCACTGCTTTCATCGCCTGGCCCAATACAAGCAGGCCTTTGCGTTTTCCACTTCTGGCCATATACCAGAAGGCAAACAGGCCGCCTGCAATACCCGCAAAGGGGAAGATCAGCGTCAGGTTATTCGCCATTTCGGGTGAATAGCCGGCCTCTACTTCATAATAAGTGGGCAAAAGGCCGGAGACAACCGAGTAGCTGATGAAATCACAGACAAACGCGATGATCAGGATGATGATCTCTTTGCGCTTGATGAGATTGAGGTAAACGTTCTTATCCGACGACACCTCGCCCGCCACTTCCGCGGAAATCGGGCCCTCGTTTTTCACCATGGCAACCCAGAAGATCAAGACCGCAAAGCACAGGATGCCCCAGATGGCCAGCGCCCATTTCCACGAGCCGTTGAACAGTTCCATCATCGGAATGGTCAGCCCATAAACAATCAAATTGGCAATATACGGGAACAGGGCATTGATGGTGTTCATCGTCACCTGCTGTTTTGGGGTGTACCAGTGCATGATGGCCGCCCCGATAAACGGCACGCCCAAACCATAGCCGATGCCATACAGCACACGGCTGACCAGCAACATCATATAGCTGTTGGCCAAAAGGTAAAGCAAGATGCCGCCGCCGCCGATAATCAGTGTGACGATAAACGTGTTCTTCAGCCCCAATTTCGCCAGAATATAGGGGCCAATCAGTGAGCAGATAATAATAGGCACAAAAATGATTGAGATACCCATACCACCCTGGGCCATATTGATGCTCAAATCAGCCATGATTTGGGTCAACACCGCAGAGGGGTTCATCTGGGCAATATATAGGAAAAATATACCCAAAACGATGAGAATGGTTACAACCGACAACTTATTGATCGATTTTTTCTTTTCTTCCATTACCTCAACTCCTTTTTCAGTCCGCTTGTTAATGAATACCCCGAACAAGTTCCAGTACACCGGGATTCGCGCAACTTCTATCCCGAGTATGTTTTTAACCTTAGAGGGTTACAGAGGGAGAATGTCAACCCTTCCTCGGGGTAGGGTTTGATCATTTTACATAGAATTGTGGAAAACCTTGTCAAAAACGAAAAAAAGCTTCCCCTGGGGGAAGCTTTTGAAAATCATTGAAAATATCATTTGCCTACATCTTTTCTACAGGAAAAGAGACACGGGTGACACAATTCTCCTCTGAGACGCCGTAGGAGAACTCGACGAGGTACTCCTCATAGGAGGGGCCCGCAATACGGTAGCCCTTTTTCTCAATCTGTTTTACAAGCTCCACATAGGTGGCCAATAGCTCGGAGTACCATCCCACAAAAATCATGCTGGCGCGTTCAAAACCTTGAATCACCCGGATATTGGGGCTCTCGCGGTTTGTCTCCTGGATGGGCAGGTAGACCTCGAGATCCCCTTCGTCGAAGAAAAACTGGTTGAAATAGTGGTCGTAAAAGATGGCGGAAAAAGGACCTGCCGCCGTCACTTGTTCTTTTTCGCGCAAGAGCTGTAAATCATTATACCTATCCCAAAACAGATGATTGGCGTTCACATGGCAATGCCGCCTGTCAAACAAGATTGTCATGTCAGGCATCTTGTCCACAACAATCTCATTGCTTTTCTTTTCTAACGCTTCATCATAAAAATATAGGGCTTTTGTGATTAAATCCTTGGTCACACGCGTATAGGCCAACTGTTCTTGTATCTTGCCAACTTCCGCCTCCAGGGAGGTAATCTTTTCATCCAGCTCCTTTTTTAGTTCCCTTAAATCGTGGGATTGCAACAAACTTTTAATCTCGGACATGGAAAAGCCGCGGCGCTTCATCTCCCGGATCATGAGGGCGTCCACGACCTGCTGCTCGGAGTAGAGCCGGTAGTTGTTCTCGTCGTCCCGTTCCGAGGGCTTCAGCAGCTCCTTCTCATCGTAAAGGCGTAGTGTTCTCTTGCTAATTCCCGATATATCGGATAAATCCCCAATGGTATATCTGCGAACAGACATCTTTTTCCCTCCACAGTCAAACCGTTCCTTTCACACGTATTCTATACTTGCCGGGCATTGACCGGGTCAATATAAAGTATACCTGTCCTTTGGCAATGATGTCAAGACAGAAACCAAACCCTCACATGGGGGAAGGTTTGTCGCGCCGATTTTCCGTATTACACAAACAACCCCTGCTTTCTTTGCACAATTCGACAAAACGTACCTTTTTTCTTGTCCTTGACATTCCTGCCACGGAACAAGATACACTTGACACCATAGGGTTGCCAGCTTCAATGGCGTACTTGTGCACGCA
>JAJDHT010000115.1 GCA_030266325.1 Ruminococcaceae bacterium OttesenSCG-928-I18 | reverse complement strand
TTTTCTCAAAGGTATTTCTTGACGCTTTCGGGCAGCGTGTCGAGGTCTGAGGAGACCGTAACCACAAACTTTACGTTTTCCCCCGCCAGTTTTTCGAGGTCGGCCAGCAAGCTGCCTAGGCCCTCAAGGTCCCGCTCGCCAATTTTCAAAATGCCGTCCACATACACTTCGTTGATGTCGTAGTTCCCTGCCAAAATGCCCGCAATAAACCCATAGAGCATCGGGTATCCCTCGATGCGGTATTCCTCCATATCTATCAACCGGCACTGATGGTCCAGATCATAGGTGAGCTTCATGCCTTTTTCGATACAGACGGTGTTGCCCTTGTTGGTTTTGACCGAATTGTTGATGATCTCGATCATCTGTTTGGTTTTCCCTGTTCCTCTGCTGCCCACAATCAGTTGAATCATGGCGCTGCGCCTCCCTTTGTTTTCTTACTCTCTCGTTCTTATGGTGCAAAACCTTCCAGCTGCGCTTCCAGTTCCTCTTTTTGCTTTTCAAAGCCCGGCTTGCCGAGCAGTGCAAACATGTTCTTTTTGTAACTCTCTACCCCGGGCTGGTCAAAGGGGTTGACCCCGAGCAGATAGCCTGAGATGGCACAGGCCTTTTCGAAGAAGTAGAGCAGGTAACCAAGGGGCTCTTCCCGCAGGCTCTCCACCTCTAAAAACAGAACGGGCACGCCGCCGTCTGAATGGGCCAGGGCCGTGCCCTGCATCGCCTTGCGGTTCACATAACCCAGCGTCTTGCCCTCCACAAAGGCCAGCCCGTCCTCCCCCGCGCCTGTCTTCGGTATCTCCATCTCCCTGCGTGGGTGTTTGATATCCACGACCGTCTCGAAAAGGATCCGGTTTCCATCCTGGACATACTGCCCCATGGAATGCAGGTCGGTGGTAAAGAGGACACTGGCGGGGAAAATGCCCTTTTGGTCTTTGCCCTCGCTCTCGCCAAACAGCTGTTTATACCACTCGTTCATCAGGGCAAAATCGGGCTCGTAACAGGCCAGAAGCTCGACGGTCTTTCCCTTGCGGTAGAGAATGTTGCGCACAGCGGCATAACGGTAGCAATCGTTGTTCTCGTCGCAAACCGACAGGGCGTCCATCGCCTTGCCTGCCCCCCGCATCAGGGCGTCTATGTCGATGCCCGCCGCGGCGATAGGCAAAAGGCCCACGGCTGTGAGCACCGAATACCGCCCGCCCACGTCGTCGGGTACGACAAAGCTCTCATATCCCTCTGTATCGGCGAGGGTTTTCAAGGTACCTTTCGCCTTGTCTGTGGTGGCGTAAATGCGCTCTTTCGCCCCCTCTTTCCCATATTTTCCCTCTAAAAGTTCGCGGAAAATACGGAATGCGATGGCCGGCTCGGTGGTGGTGCCCGATTTTGAGATGATATTGACCGAAAAATCCTTTCCCTCGCAGGCCGAGATGATATCCTGCAGCGCGGAGGGGCTGACGGAATTGCCCGCAAAAAAAACCTGCGGCGTGCCTTTGGCCAGAAGATTGTACTGTGCTGATTTGACCGCCTCGATGACCGCCCTGGCCCCCAGATAGGAACCGCCGATCCCGATGACTACAAGCACATCACTGTTCTTCCGGATTTTGGCCGCCGCATTCTTGATTCGCCCAAATTCCTCTCTGTCGTAGTCGCGCGGCAAGGTGAGCCACCCGACATAGTCACTGCCCGGCCCCTGTTTTTCGTGCAACAGGTCGTGGGCCACCTCCACCTGGGGAAAAACGCCCGCATATTCCTCGTCCTTCACATAGCGCGCAAGCACCCCGGTGTTCAAACGAACGCTCAAGCTCCATCTCCCCTTTCCGCCCCTGCGGTAGTATGGGTTTTGTTGTCCTCATTTTAGCCTATCGGGCGGTCCCTGTCAACCGGCGCATTTTCTATATGTTTCGATAACACGCAAAATAAAGTATTGTTTGCGCAAAACATTTTCTGTCGTGCCACAAAAAACGCCGCAGGGTCACAGAACCTCGGCGTCAATGCGCTCGCCGACGGCCTTACCCAGGCGAACGGTGATTATTTCCCCCTGCCTGTGCCGCGGTGCCAGACAGCATACCGGCAGGTACTGCCGGGTATAACCCGTGAACCGCCCGTCGTCCTGCGGCGTTTCCAGCAAAACTTCCTCTATCTTCCCCTGCTGCGCCCCCAAAATTTCCGCCCGTATCACGTCGGCCTGCCGCTGCATGCGCCCGGCACGGCGCTCCTTTTCGGCACGGGGGATCTGGCCCTGCATCTCGGCGGCCGGTGTCCCCTTGCGGCTGGAAAACGGAAACACGTGTACTTTCAAAAAACGCAAGCTCTTCATAAACTGTACGCTCTCTTCAAAATCGGCTTCACTCTCGCCGGGGAAACCCACGATGAGATCGGTGGTGAGCATGGCCCCGGGCAGGGCGGAGCGCAGGGCGTCGGCCGCAGCCATATACTCTTCGGGGGTGTAGGGCCTGCGCATCCGTTTCAGGGTCTTGCCGCTGCCGCTTTGCAAGCTGAGGTGGAACTGCGGGCACAGCTTCGGTACCGCGGCAAACCGTTCGATGTCCTCTCTCCTGACGAG
Organism: Ruminococcaceae bacterium OttesenSCG-928-I18; assembly: GCA_030266325.1. Classification (GTDB taxonomy): domain Bacteria; phylum Bacillota; class Clostridia; order Oscillospirales; family Ruminococcaceae; genus JAAYCI01. The sequence goes on along the minus strand of JAJDHT010000115.1, from coordinate 3,124 downwards.
GTCCGGGTCAAGGCTGGAGAGCCGGATGCGGTAGAGCCCCTCGATTTCGGCCAAGCGCTCTACAAGGCCCGCCAGGCTCTTTCCGGTGTCCAGCCCATAGCTTGGCAGGTTGATGCCGGTCAGGACGATTTCCTTTGTGCCCTCTCGGGCGTACAGGGCGGCATCTCGCAGGATCTCCCCCTCCGCCCGGCTGCGCGAAGGCCCCCGGGCAACGGGGATGACACAGTAGGCACAGCGGCGGTTACAGCCGTCCTGCACCTTCAGGAAAGCGCGGGTGTGTCCCGCCGGTTTTGCCGCAGGCAACTCCTCAAACGCCGCGTCCTGGGGGGCGATGTCTATGATCTTACGGCCAGTTTCTAAAAAGCCGGCGATGTGCCCCGGCAGACGCCGGCGATGCGAGGCGCCCGTCAGGATATCCGCCCCGGATGCCAGGGCCTCCTGTGGGAAGGCCTGGGGAAAACAGCCTGTCATCACCGTGACAGCCCCGGGGTTGTCGCGTTTTGCCCGGCGCAGCCAGCGCCTGCTTTTCGCGCTGCCCTCGGCCGTGACCGTACAGCTGTTCACAATATACACGTCGGCCTTTTCGCCGGGCGCGACGATCTCATACCCCTGCCGGCGCAGCATCTCCGCCAGGGCGGCGCTCTCGGTCTGGTTCACTTTGCAGCCAAGGGTATACAGCGCCACTTTCAGCGGTCCGTTCGCAATGCCCTGATCGCTCTGCATCAGGTTTTGGCAGGCTCTGCGCCGGTATCGGGCAGGTCGGCCGTGCAGTTCGGGCATTTGGTGGCCTCAAGGGGAATCTCCGTAAAGCAGAACGGGCATTTTTTGGTCGTCGCCGCCTCTTCCTCTTTTTTCTTGCCAAAACCCGCCAGCCGGTTCATGCCCCGCACAAGCAGGAAAATGACAAAGGCCGTGATGACGAAATTGATGATCGACGTGAGAAAGGCGCCATACTTGAACTCTGCGCCGAACACCTGCACCGTCAGGTAGTCGAGGTTGTTGCCTGTGAACAGGCCGATGATGGGCGCCAACAGGTTATCTGTCAGCGATGTGACCACCGCCTGGAAAGCGGCGCCGATGATGACGCCGACGGCGAGGTCCATGACATTGCCACGCAGGGCAAATTCCTTAAACTCCTGAAAAAACTTTTTCATAACCATACCTCCCGTTCTGGACAGCTTCCAGAATATTGTATCCCGACACAGCCGGCGAAAAAGGAAACATTTTAGCGAAAGCCCTATGCCGGGCGGGGCAGGACATACAAAACGACACAAAGATAGTGCAAAAAGCTACCTGCCAGCACAAACAAGTGCCACACCGCATGCATATAGCGTATTTTTTTGAGGACGTAGAAAATGACGCCCACCGTATACAATATGCCGCCCAATAGCATCAGCAAAAGACCGCCCGGCGGCAGCACCCGCAGGATGTCCCCGATGGCAAAGAGCACGCTCCACCCCATGACGATATAGAGCACCAGAGAGGGTTTTGCAAAACGCCGCAGGCTGATGGCGTTCAGGGTGATACCCACCGCCGCCGTCACCCAGTTGAGCAGAAAGAGCGCAAACCCCTTTGCACTGCCCTGCAAGGTGATGAGCATAAACGGTGTGTAGGTGCCCGCAATGAGCAAAAAAACCGAAGAATGGTCGAATATCCGAAACAGGTACTTGATTTTGGGAAAGGGGAAAGCGTGGTAGAGGCAGCTCATGGTGTACATGATGAAAAGGGACAGGGCATAGATGGTACAGGCGGCCACCTCGCGCGCGCCCCCATACACCGCGGCCAGGGTGACGGCCACGCTGCCACCCACCACCGCAAGCAGGGCGCCCGCGCCATGGGTGACGGAGCTGAAAATCTCCTCACCCACCGTATAGGAAGGCAGGGGTTTTTCGGGATGATGCACCGTCTTTTCCATCACTTGCCCACCTTCCACATCCTCATTTGTCCTTCCCGTCGTCCCCATGGGCAAGCAGCTGGCTGAGCACCCCCGCAATGGTCTCCCGGCGCTCTTTTGTCTTTTCGGGGGCATACTGGAACTCGTTGTTCTCATAGTAGAGCATTTCGCCCGGCTTGACGCCCTTTGGCAGCATGCTCAGGGGCACTTCGAGCGGTTTTTGGTCCTCGCCGATGAGAACGGCCGTCTTTCCTATGATCCTGTCCACAGAAAACAACATCTCTGCTCCTCCTTCGCGCTTACGCTGCCTGCGTCTGTGGTTCTGACTGTGGTTCTTCTCTTGGCGTTGTGGTAGAGGCCTGCAGGCCCCCCTCCCCGTCGGGGGTGACGCGGATAAACCCGTCCACATCCGTGCGCAAGATGCCGCTTCCCAGCGCCTCCAAATCCTCCAGCACCTCGCGGTGGGGATGGCCGTATATGTTGTCTTTTCCGCAGGGGATGACCGTGAGCCAGGGGTTCACCTCTTCCAGAAATTCGGGCGTGTTGCTGGTGCTGCTGCCGTGGTGGGCCGCCTTATACAGGGTGGCCCACAGCGAAACCCCGCTCTCCAGGGCCGCCTTTTCGTTGGCCTTTTCCGCGTCCCCTGTAGCGAGAAAGCGCATGTCCCCCGCCTCAAACAGGAGCATCGGGCTGAGCAGGTTGAAGTTACCGTCGTGCTCCACCCCGTCCTGGAGCACCTCGATGGAGCCGTTGCCGAGGGGGTATTCCTCTCCCGTGCGCATGGTGCTGGTAGGCAGCTCTTTTTCCAGCATGGCATCCAGCAATTTTTCAAACGTGGAGGTCGTGGGGTAGGGGCCTTTGTCGAAATCGGGCAAAAGCACCTGTTCCACAGGCACATATTCCACGACGGTCTGCATCCCACCGATATGGTCTTCGTGCGGGTGGCTCATGATGAGGTACTTGAGCGAGTCGATCTCGAGATAGGCAAGATAGCTCATCAGGTTGTCGATCCCTTCGGAGGGACCTGCATCCAGCAGGGCATACTCCCCGCCCGATTCCATGAGAACGGCATCCCCGTGCCCCACGTCGAGGAAATGAACGGCCGCCGTCATGTCGGGCTCGGGGCGCTCTCCCTGCTGTTGTTCGCCCTGGATGGACGAAAAATACTCCTCGAGGTTGGGGATGGAGTTCCCCTGTCCCGGCCAGAGGTCTTCGAGCGGCACCGAAGCC